>DATGHM010000074.1:0-85105 GCA_035307985.1 Candidatus Acidiferrales bacterium | reverse complement strand
CCGAGGAGCACTTCGCGGCTCAGGGCATCGCGGGCGCGCGGACGGATCAAATCGCCGCCGCGGCCCACGCGAACAAGGCCATGCTCTACTACTATTTCGGCGACAAACGGCGCCTGCATCGCGCCGTGCTGGAGAACCTCTTTCGCCAGCTCCGGGCAGGCGTCCACGCGCGGCCGGGAAAGACCGGCTCGCCCAGGGAAAACCTCCGCTCGTTCATTGTAGGCTATTTCGATTTCCTGGCTACGCACCCGAACTACCCCCGCTTGGTTCATCGCGAGGCCATGGAGAAGACGCGGAACTTCGATTGGATCGTCCGCGAGTATTTGCGGCCTTTTTATAAGCAACTGACCGGCACGATTGAGCGAGGGGTGGCGTCTGGAGAATTGCGGCGCGTGAATCCGAATCATGCGGCTTTTACGATCGTGGGAATGATTACTTCCTACTTTGCTGCGGCGCCGATCCTCGGCGAAATCGCGGGGCGCAATCTTCTGAGCCCCAATGCGATCGAAGAAAGGAAAAAAGCGGTGCTTGACTTCATCGATCACGGCCTGATGCCCGCCGGAGCGAGGTCTCGATGAGCGGCATGAAATTCTTCCGGCTGGTCGCGATCGTCTTCATCATCGCCCTGATCGTCTACTATTTGACGATGCCGCGCGGCAACGAGATCCGCCTGACCGGCACGGTGGACGGAGACGAAGTGATTGTGAGTCCGCAGATCGGCGGGCGGCTGGTGCAGTTGAATGTGGACGAGGGCTCGGAGGTCGCTAAAGGAGAGGTCATCGGCGAACTCGATCCCAGAGAACTCCAAGCGAGCCTGGCGGCCGCAAAAGCGAATGTCGCCACTCTCGACGCCTCCGTCCACGAAGCCCGGCACAACTACTCCTGGACTGCCGGGCAAACCGGAGCTTCGATCGATCAAGCCGATGCCGGCGTGACGACCACCAATGCCCAGCTCGAACAAGCGCGCGTCCAGCTCTGGCGGGATCAGGCGGACCTGGCTCGAATGCAGAAATTGTTCGCAAAGGGAGAAGTCTCCGCACAGGATCGCGATCACGCCGAGGCTGCCGTGCGGATGTCGCAGGCCAACGTGCAGGCCATTCAGCAATCGGTGAAGGCGCAGGAAGCGGCTGTGGCCGTGGCGCAAGCCAATCGCAAGCAGGTGGACGCTCGCAAGAGCGCGATCGCTTCGACGATAGCCCAGCTCGAACAGGCGCGCGCCAGCGAAGCAGAGACCGCGGCCAAGTTGGGTTACACGGAAGTGCCTGCGCCGATTGGCGGCATCGTCTCGGTGCGAGTGGCAAAGCAGGGCGAAGTCGTGAATGCAGGTTCGCCAATTGTTGTGCTCGTGGATCTTGACCACCTCTGGGTGCGCACGGAAGTGGAAGAAACGTACATCGATTCGATCCAGTTCGGCCAGAAGCTGCGCGTTCAACTTCCATCCGGGGATATCTTGGACGGCCACGTTTTCTTCAAGGGAGTGGAAAGCGAATACGCCACGCAGCGCGATGTGAGCCGCACGAAGCGGGATATCAAGACGTTCGAAATCAAAGTTGCGGTCCCCAATCCCGGTCGCAGGCTGTTTCTGGGAATGACAGCGACGGTGTTGCTGCCGCAGCCCCACAAAAAGAGCTGGTTCGACAGGCTCTGAACCACACGGGTCCTCGGTCATGAGCGCAATTGAAGTCGATCATCTGACTAAGAAATTCGGCGACCTCGTCGCGGTGGACGAGATCACGTTTCAAGTTCAGGACGGGGAGATTTTTGGCCTGCTCGGGCCGAACGGCGCGGGCAAGACGACGCTGATTCGCATGATGACCACTCTGACTCCGCCCACTTCCGGCACGGCGCGAATCGCCGGACACGACATTTCGAAGGACCCCGACGGCGTTCGCACATCACTCGGCGTGATCCCGCAAGCCATGACTTCCGACCCGGAGCTGACAGCCGAAGAAAATATGCTGATCCACGCCAAACTCTATGGCGTCCCGGCGAACGAGCGCGGCCAGTTGATTACGGACCTCCTCGAGTCGGTGGATCTGATCAAATTTCGCTCAGCCCTGGTGCGCACGTTTTCGGGCGGCATGCGCCGGCGCCTGGAAATCGCGCGCGGCCTCGTGCATTCTCCCAAAATCCTTTTTCTCGACGAGCCTACCACCGGCCTCGATCCCGTTTCGCGAACGAATGTCTGGGAGATGATCCGCGGCCTGCGCGAAAAAGCGAACCTGACGATTCTTCTCACCACGCATTATATGGACGAGGCCGACAAGCTTTGCGAGCGCATCGCGATTGTCGATCACGGCAAGCTCGTCGCGCTCGACACGCCTACCAGGCTGAAGGACAGCGTGCCGGGAACCGATACGGTCGAAGTCGAATTTGAGAATGCGCCCGCCGACTGGCTCCAGCAACTCGAAAAGCTGCCGCATGCGGCCGACGTGAAACAGCGCGACGGGGTGGTCCGCATCTCCTCGCACGACGGGCCTTCCACGGTTGCTGGCCTGATGGATTTGGCGCGGGCGCGAAACGTGAAGGTCAAGAGAGTCACGGTGGAGAGCACCACGCTTGACGATGTGTTTCTCCATTACACGGGACGCGAACTGCGCGATGAGGCGCGTGGATCGGCCACCTATGACGTCAGCCATCTCTATCGCTGAGCGTTTCCCGGAACGGCGGATGATCGGATGATCGTGAGCGCGAAAGGATTGGGCGGTCGCCAATGAAGTTCTATCGGATATGGGCGCTTATCGAACGCGACATGCGGAAGTTCTTCCGCAGTCCTGCGCTGATGACCGCCTCCATGATTTTTCCTCTGGTGCAGCTCGTCATCCTGGGCTATGCATTCGGCGGGAAGATTCGCGGCGCCACGATCGCGCTCGTCGATCAGGATCATTCTGTCGAGGCGCGCAAGATACAGGAGATGTTCAACGACGTTGCCGCCGGCGCCAAGACGTTCCGCGTGGTCGATTACGATTCGCAGGCGCACGCCATAAACGACCTGCGCGCGGGGCTTGTGCGCGCCGTGGTCGAAATACCCGATGACTTCTCCCGCCGTTATTTTCGTCGCGACCGTCCTCGCATCGCGCTCGTCGAAGACAACACCGATCAATTCGTTTCCAGCTCGATCGATCAGCGCTTGCAGCAGATGGTGGACGCGTTGAACGCGCCATCGGTCGCCACGCGCCTGGATCAGGTCGTGCAGTTGAAGGTGGTCGAAATCTATCCGTACGTCGACTACATCAAGTATCTGCTTGCCGGTTCGATCGCCATGTCGATTTTCATCGTGGCCATGATCGGCGGCGGCATCACGTTCATCGACGACAAATCGCGCGGTCTTCACGAGGGCTACCTGCTCACGCCCATTCACAAATCCGAACTCGTAATGGGCCTCATCGGAGCGGGGACGCTCAAGGGACTGATGGCGGGCTTGCTTCTGACGATCATCGGCGGGCTGATTGCGGGCATCCCGAACATCTGGAATCCCGTCAGGCTGGTTTATCTCTCCGTGGTCGTGCTGGTGGCCTCGCTGGGCATGATCAGCTTCATGTTTCTCGTCATGGTGCGCGTGGACGACCCGCTCGTTCCGCGCGCGATTTTTGGCGTGCTGAACACGCTCCTCTTCTTCCCCTCAGGCGCCGTTTATCCGACCGAAGCGTTCCCGAAATGGTTGCGCTGGTTCTCCGTCGCCGATCCGTTCACGTACACCGTGCACGCGCTCCGAAACCTGACTGTGAAGAGCACGGGAATTGAAGGAATTTACCGAGACGTGTTAGTTTTATTAGGCTTCTCTGCGGTGATGATTGCGGGAAGCGTTATGCTGTTCAAGCGGCAGTTGTAGGAGAACGCAAAGGGAGAAGGCGTGGGACTGTTTGATTCTACTGACGAGCATCCGCCCGCAAAGATTCGCCGCTACATCATCACCGGTGTCGCAGCCATCGTCATTGCATTTCTACTCCTCTGGTATTGGCCGGGAAACCTCCGCTTCTTTAAGGAACGGCGAACTGTTGGCCATCTTATGAACGCCGTCGTGACGGGCAACTTGCAAGAGGCGTACCGGATTTGGAAGCCTTCGCCCAGCTATGAGTTCAAGGATTTTCTCGAAGATTGGGGACCCGGCGGATACTACGGTCCGATCAAAAGTTACGAGATCGAATCCACGGAAAGCGTTCGCAATTCCTCCAGCGCGGCTATCGTCGTTGCCGTCAGTCCCTACCAACCCTTTCCGAAAGACGACGACGAGGCCGAGCAATCCAAAACGCAGAAAATAACGCTATGGGTTGACCCCAAAGACGAATCCATCAGTTTCCCGCCGTACTGATTTCCGCTCGCCTTAGCCTGCCAGCAGCTCGTCGCACGCATTCAGTACTTCCTGGACGCCGATGGTTTGAATCGAGCGCAACTCGCGCACCGCCAGGCTTTTGTCGCCGCGCTCCGGATCGAAAACGGCGTCCGTGTGGAGAGCGCGATATTCAGTCTGCCAGGGATGCCACTGGACAGGATTCGTGGGGCCATAGACCACTGTCGTCGGGCGTCCCGTTGCCGCAGCGAGATGCACGGGACCTGAATCGTTGCCCACGAAGATCCGCGCTCCCGAGATCAGCGCGATCAGCTCGCGGACGCTCAACGGCTCGGGAATTGCGGCGTGACCACGCATTGCCTGGCGAACGCCATTCGCGATCTCATGGTCCCCGGGCGAGAGATTCACCACGGACGCAATTCCTCGCTTTTCGCGAAGCCAGCGCGCAACCTCCGCGAACCGCTCCGCCGGCCAGCGCATTCCGGGTAATCGAGCTCCAGGCTGCAGCACAGCGTACGGCGCGCCAGGCTCAATGCCGTTCTGAGGAAGAATTCGAGCGACCGATTCGAGCGCATCCCTCTGCGGAAAAACTTGCGCTTTGGGTATCGGGCCGCGTGGCAACCCGGTCCAGTAGAATTGCGAAATTCTGTGTTCCACCGCATGCACCGCCGCTCGTCCGTAGAATTCCTCCGCGTCCGGCACGAGTACGTTATAGAGGAACGAATACTGGAATCCCTTCCAGCAGACGCGGGCCGGCGAACCGGATGCCGCGGTCAGCAGAGCGCTCCGCGGCCCCCCATGCTGATTGAATACGACTGGAAAGTGCCGCGTCCGCACTTCGCGCACAGTCTCCAGGAATCCGTTGCTTGCGATTACGTTGGAAACCGCAGGATTGCCTTCCAGGATTGCGGCAAAACGCGGTTCGATCAGGACGTTGATCTCAAGGTCGGGCCGCCACGAGTGAATCGCCGCAATCGCCGGCGTTTCCAGCACCACATCGCCCAGCGACCGCAAACGCAAAATCAGGATTTTGGCTCCCTGCGGGAGTTCCGGAAGCAGAGACGAAGGTTCAGCGACCTTCAACGTTGGATTCAATGTGGGCTTCGTCGACGAGCATCACCGGAATGTCGTTGCGAATCGGATACACGCGCCGGCAAGAGGGGCACTTCAGCCCCTGCTGGTCCGGAGTCAGCTTCACCGGAGTTTTGTCCACGGGACAGACCAAGATGTCGAGCAGCTCCTGGGAAACGGGCATAGTGCCTCCGATGCAGACTCTAGCAAAACCTCGTGCGTGAGGGCAATCCGGCTCGCAAGGGTGGACGTATCCGCCTCATTCGAGACGGGCCGTTTTGAAGGTCAACTGTCCTTTCCATTCGCCGCTGCCGGGCAAATGGACGGGCCACACGGTTACGATTTTCGAGCCCTGGTAAATGCGCTCGAAACCGTCTTCGGATTCGGAGACAGTCTCGATCGGGCAGACCCAGAACTCATGTGCGCCGGGCGCCACAAGCGTGACGCTCACTTTCTGCCATTCGTCGACGACGCGCAGGTGAGAGGCTGGAACCGCTGCCGACCAGCGCAACGGATACCGCTTCCCGCCCGATTCGAAATAACGATCTGGCGTTGAGGGCGCCAGGAAATTGACCACAACTTCGATGCCCAGGTTTGCGGACGCCGCTCCTTGCGTCCGTTCCAGGAGAACGTCGCAGACGATGTCGAACCCGGCGTCCGTCCGCACCAGCGAAAACGTCTTTTGCACCTTCCAATCAAGACTGTTTCGCGACGCAAGCGCGATCCGGTCGTTGGAAACCTCCGAAGTAATGTACGAGCCTCCCGCAAGCTCCGCATCTTCGTCCAATCGGATCATCTCGCAGTCGCGGTGCGTTTTGTTCCGGCCGAAAAGCAGCACCCGGAACGACTGTTGTTTCCAGCGGTCGTAGTTCAGCCAGCGCTCGAGTCCGTCCTCCTTCGTTCGCATCTGCTCGTGGATGGATTGCACGCCCGCGGCGCTCTGTCCCACTTTGCCGCGGATTTTGGCATGGTACGACTCAGGCCGGCGCTTGAGCGAATTGATCAGCGTCGCGTTAGCATCGCGGCAATCGATTGCGCTGATCGTGCCGCCGTCCTCGGGTTGGACCAGCACGGCGTAGCGGTCGGACGTGAAGTAGATTTCATCGCTTCCGTCGCCGTCAAAATCGAGCGCCGTCGCTTCAGCGTACGCGCTCTTCCTGTGCGAAAGGCGGTCAGCAATTGTTTCGGCCTCGACAAGCGACCGCCAGCAAGCCGTGCGCAGATGCGGCGCATACAATCCGCCGAAGACTCCATGCCAGTACGGATCGTTGCACTGGCTCTGCAACAGCAGGGTTTTGCTTTGTTCCAGCTGGTGCGTAAACGCCGCGTCCGCTTCCCGCTTGTGTGAGAGGCGCTGCACCTTGGCTGAAACGTGCAGCATTTTCTTCTGAAGCAGGTTCGATTCGCTGTATTTCGAAAAGAAGTTTCGCCAGATGCCTCCCCTCACGAACGGCAGGTCCTTCGGCCGGGAAGCGAACTCCTCCGTCAGGATGTGATACCGGTTGCGCGCGGGCGTGGGCAGCGCCCATTCCATCATTTCGGTGTACGAAGCGGTGGGAAGGTCCGCTCGACCCATGGGCGAATGCGAAATAATGGCGTTTCCGGGCGTTGACGTTTCCAGCCAGTCCGCGTTGGTCTCGAGAGCTTCCAGGAAATTCTCGATCCATCCCTTTCGGTAACAGTGGTCATGCGTGCCCGGCCAAATCCCGAACTTCTCCAGATCGTCTCCCATCGTCGCGAACCCGCCAGGATGCTCCGATGCGGTTTTGCGCAGGAACTGCATCGTCTCGTCGACGCTCCGGAAGGGAATCAGATAGCGCAGCAGCTTTAGCCCCGGAATGATTCGAACGATCTGTCCCTGATCTTCGCCGATGTAATAGCCATAAAGCTGCTCCATCTCGAACCCGCCGCCGAGGAAGTGATTATCGTCAACCAGCGTGTAATCCACTTCGGCCGCTTTCAACGTGGAAGGAAGTTGTGGCTCCCAGACTCGCTCGGCGAGCCATGCACCGCCCGGCCGCGCCCCGAAATGCTCCTCGATATAGTCGGCGAGGCGGTGGATTTGCTCTTTGCGGTCTTCGGGAGGGATGGCGATCAGGATCGGCTCGTAGAATCCGCCCCCGATCATCTCCACCTGCCCCAGGCGCACGAAGTCGCGGAGGCGCTCGAAATACTCGGGGTGAGCCTTCTCGATCCACTCCAGCAGCGATCCTGAATAGTGCAGCCCGACGCGTATCGCCGGATGGCGCGTAAGGGCCTCCACAAACGGCAGGTAACACTGTGTGTAGGCGTTTTCGAGCACGTTGTCGAAATTTCCTACGGGTTGATGCGCGTGGAGCAGGAGAACGAGCTGAAATTTCTGCACCGGGCCTCACAACAGCGGCTTGACGCCATAGGATAACTGACCGGAAAGAATTCCACAAACCGGCGCTTTCCGCCGTTTCGCATCTGGACCTCGACTCGCAACGATGGTATTGTCGTGCAACGGAGTTTGAAAACACAGGATGCCACGCAGTGGCTTTTGAAGACAGGGTTCAGCGCCGTCGCAGCGAGAGGGTCACGAGGTCGTTGCCCATTGTCGTTCGCGGCGTCGACTTGCTCGGCCAGGAATTCGAAGAACGCACCGCCACTCTCAGCGTCAATCTTCACGGCTGCCGTTACGCCTCACGGTATCACCTGCCTAAAAACACGTGGATCACGATGGAGATCGCTCGCGGCGCCGAGTTCTGCAACGTCCGCGCGCGAGTCGCCTGGATCCAGCGCCCACACTCGGTTCGGGAGTTCTTTCAGATCAACGCGGAACTGGAGACGCCCCAGAACGTGTGGCTGTTCGAGCAGTCCCCTGCCGATTGGGCCGCCGTCGCACCCGCGTCGCCCGGTTCCGGCAGTGCGGCTGAGAAGCAGTCTGAGTCGCAAGCGCCTGGAATCCTGGAATCGGAGACTCCGGCCGCCTCCGGACCTTCAAGGGAAAACGTAATGAACGAGATGAATGCGACGCCAGGTGGTTTGGATTCGATTCTCGGACAATCCGGGGCGCCTGTAAATCCGCAGCCCGCGGAACATCCGCTGCTCCAGGATTTCCGCGCGGAATTTGAGCGCCGCGCCACATCGACCTCAAACGAATCTGCTCCGGCCGCCGAGACGGTCCTCGATGCCCCGCCGGCGCAGCCGTCGTGGATGCGGGAAGAGCTTTTCGAAAAATGGAAGCGCGAATTCGAGCAGGCCCAGCACTCCGCGCGCGAAACGCTCGCGGGCTATCAGGGTGAGCTGGTCGAAAAGATCAGGGCCGAATTTGACGCGGGTCTCGGCCAGGCTAGGCTGCTGATAGCGGAGATTGAGAGGAACAGGGACGAGCTCCACGCCGAGACCGCGCAGGAACGCCTCGAGCTCGGAGCGATTCGCGACTCGCACGCGAATGCCGAGGCTCCGAAGCAAGCGTCGCCCTCCTTGGAAGAAACATCTTCGGAATGGCGCGAGCGACTCCACACCGAAATGAATGCCGCGCAAACCCAGTGGGACGAGCTGCTCCAGTCTTCTTTGGACGGTGGAGTCCGCCGCATGGTCGCGCAATTCTCGCAGAGCTCGCACGAAATTACGCGCGCCGCGGAAGAGCAGTTTTCTGAGCACGTCGGCGGACTTGGAAAGCCCCTGCTCCAGAATCTGGCCGAGGCTCGCGAAACGTTCACGTCGCTGAAGTCCGCGTTTGACGACGAATTGGCACGCGCCAAATCGTCTCTCGCCGAAATCGAGCATGCCGTGTCACGAGTGAACGGCTCTTCGGCGCAGATCGAGGTGGCCGCGCGGGAGGCCCTCGACGAACTGAACCGGCGTCTCCGGCTCGTTCTCGATGCGCAGACCCAGGAAATGGGCCACCGGGCCGAGGCGCTGACTGCCGCCTCGATCGAAAAAACGGCCGCAGCGCTGGATGCTCTGAAGCAGCGGCTCGTTGGTGATGCTGCGGCGGAAATCGAATCGAAACTCGCGCCACACATGAATCGACTCCCCGAAATCCTCAGCGAGCTGTCGATGAAAGAACTGCAGGTGGAAGAGAGTTTGAGGCTGCACCGCGAACGCCTGCGACAGATGTCAGATAGCAGCGAGCGGGACCTGCGCGCACATTTCGATGCTGCGACCGCCGATTCTGCGCGCCAGTTCGACGGCGCTCGCCAGGAAGCCGCCGCCAGACTGCAGCAGGAGATCGACACGCGCGTCTCCGGCGCCTCCCAGGCCGCTGCGAATGCGATGGAGACTGCCTCGCAGGGATTTGAGGAAGTGGCGCGCGGACGGCTTCAGACGCTCATCGAGCAAGGGCTCGCGGCGGGGGTGATGACGCTCGCGGAAAAGGCGGAAGATGTGACGCAGAGGCTCGCGGCCGATCTCGAAGCACAATCGTCCGAGCGCGCCGCACGGATTCGCGAGCAGCTTGACGGATTCGCTGCCGAGCTGACCGGGCGGGGACGGACCCAGATCGAGCAAGCCGCCGAAACGACCGCGACCGCCTTCGGCCAGGTTCTTAACGGAATTTCCGATCAGGAATTTGAGCAATTTACTGCCAGAACCGCCGGCGCCGCGCGAGAAACGGCCGAACAGATGGAAACGTCGGGAATCAAGCTCCTGCGGAACTTCGAAACCAGCGTCGAATCGTCCGTGGCAAGATTCCATCAGGAAATGGCGGCTCAGCTCGAAACAAGCATCGCCGAGGGCCGAAGCACGCTCTCCAGCGAACTCACCTCCGCGCTTACTGCTTACCGGCTCGAACGCGAAACCCATGAGAAAGAATGGACGGACAACCTGGGCCGGTTGAGCGGCGACGCCCTGGCGCGCTATCAGGAGCGCATCGACACAGCCGGCGACTCCTGCGTTGTCTCCTCTGTGCGCCGCCTCAATGAGCACGGCCAGCACGGCCTCGAATCGCTGATGCGCTCGGCGGATCAGGCTCTGCGGGAATCGTGCGCGAAATTGTTCGACGGCTTGGCCGAAATTCTTCGGGAACGGACGAGCACCGGCGAATTCCCGGGACGTACCTCCGGAGCCGCTCGCGAAGCGGCTGAAGCCGCCCCTCCACCCTCGGCGGACGACTCGGCGTCGAATCAGCCGAGCCTCTAATTCCACAATCAGGATCGAAGCGGACTCAGGAAGGAAGTTGCACGTCCACGTCGAAGCCTTCCAGGGAGGGCCGCACGCGCCGGATCACCTCGCTGGCCCAAAGCTTCTCGCTCAGCAGCACCAGCGATCCATCCTCAAAATTGCAGACCGCGCAAAACGAATACTTGGGAAACGCAACTCGGTACGCATCCACTCCCTGGCGCGCCAGTTGGCCCTCCACCTCCGCGTCGCCCGAGTCAACCAGCGCTCCCGCGCGCGCGCCGAACGTTTCGTTCTGAAAGCGATCCACCAGGTCCTGCAGCGGAGCCTGTGCGGGCGACGGAATCACGAGCGAATGCTGGTTCGCCTCACGATAGGCGATGTGATGCCGGCCGCAGAAATCACGCACGCGCTCCAAATGGCTGAAGAAATCGAGCGCCCACGGTTCACTTCCCGCCGTGGCGCGTAGGACGCGGCTCCATATTTTCGCGGCTTCCATTCCCCTCACGGGTTCACGATTTTCGTCGGCCACCGCCAGTTCCATCCCGATCGCGCGCACATCCGGACCCAGGTCGAGCGGCTCTACTTCCAGAAGGTATTGGGACATAAGGTCAGCTCGAATTCTCCGATTTCCCGAGCGAGTGAGGCTGCGTCAGCCCGCGGAACGCGACAGTCACGAACGTAAACCAATCGCCCGGTCGAATCTATAGCTCGTCTTCCGTGCTCGACGCCGCGAACTTCTGCTGAAATTCCCGTGACTGCTTCCGGACCTCCAGCCAGTCGAAAAAGGTGCCCGGCGTTTCGAGCCAGATGCCGAACCACCGGGCGATTTCCGCTTTTTCTTCGCGCTTGGAGGCGTCCACTTTCTGATTGTGGGCGATCATATCGGCCCTGCGGCGCCCCAGGCGTGCAATTTCGCGCACGCGCTCGGCGGCCGCCCGCTCTCCCGCAGCCTCGAACTTCCGCGTCAGCTCGTCGATCCGGACGAGGCACATTTCGGCCTCTGGCAGATCCGCGAAATGGAGCAGTTCCTTGAACTCCTCCTCGTAGCGGTCTTCCGTTTCCGGACGCGCGGACCACGCGACGTGCAGTCCCGCTTCCTTCAGGACGCTTGCGACGTAGTCCGCCGAAGTCTTGGCGGCGGTGCCAAGGCTCGCGGACGTTCGTCGGCCGATCTCATCGATTTCGGCCGGCGTGAAACGCGAATGGCCTGTTTCGCGCGCGATTTCCAGGATGCGGGACTTCTTCGTGGGAACGTCGGCGCTGCCCGGGTGTTTTTTCCTGGAACCCGCCATCAGTTCTTCTTCTTGTTGTGAGGATCAGTGGACTCGCCCGCCAGAGCGCGCCGCAACTGATTGATGTTCCGGTCGTGCTCCGCCAGCGTCTTGCTGAAGGAATGCCCGCCCTCGTCGTTGGCCACGAAATAGAGAAAATCCGTGTTCGCGGGCGAAAGCGCCGCCTTCAGCGATGCTTCGCCCGGATTCGCAATGGGACCCGGCGGCAGACCGCGATGCTCGTACGTGTTGTAAGGCGAATCGATGCGAAGATCGGCAGGGTGCAGATTTTGTTCCACGCGGCCGTCCAGACGGAACGCGTACTGCACCGTCGGGTCGCACTGCAGAGGATATCCCAGCCGCAACCGGTTGTAGAAAACGCTTGCCACCACCGGCCTCTCTCCCGCGTTGGGCGTTTCGCGCTCCACCAGAGACGCCAGCGTCACCACCTGCTCCACCGACAACCCCTGCGGAACGGGACGAGAATCGCCGGGATCGACACTTTCCCAGACGGCGCGAAAGTCCTCAACCATGCGCTTGGCGGCTTCTTCGCAGCTCGTATGGCGCGTGAATTCGTAGGTCGAAGGGAACAGGAATCCTTCCAGGCTTTGCGCGCGCGGCGCAAGATCGGATATCAGCGACGCCTTGTGAGCCACGATCAAAAACTCGTTGCGCCCGCAAATGTGCTGCCGGTCCAGCTCGTTGGCGATGTCATACATCGTCCAGCCTTCGGGAATCACCACGGTGTGAACGAAAATCCGGCCCCTGGCGAGCTTCCAGAACACTTCGCGCGAGCTGATCGGCCGGTCGATCAGGTACTCACCCGCCTGCATGGGTTCGCGGAAATGCCATTCGCTGAAGAAGAGAAACGCGAAACGGTTGCGAATCACGTCTTCGTGAGTCAGGATGCCCGAAATTCGCCAGCGCGAAGTGCCGTGCGGAATATCGACGTAGACCTCGACGGGCCGATGTCCTCGGTACGGCTTATCGAGTTGCAGATCCAGCCAGCCGGCCGCGGCGCCAATCGCCGCAATTGCCAGAAGAGCCAGCAGGCCCAGGCGTCGCATCATAGGCTAGTGCGTCTCCGCTGTGTTTTCACTCGCGCGCGAATTTCTCCGGCCGAGATACTCGCGCAACAGGACGGCCGCAGCGATATCGTCCAGCGCTCCCCGTCTTCGCCGCCTCGAAGAAGGCGATTCGGCCACCGCTCGCTCCGCCTCCCAGGACGTCAGGCGTTCGTCGACGAGCTCCGTTTCGATCCCGGTCTCCTTCCGCAATTTTGCCGCAAAACGCGCCGCCTCCGCCGCCATTTCGCCGGCTTCACCGCTCAAGTGCAATGGATGACCCACGACGATGCGCCCGACGGAGTGCTCCAGGCAAACTTGTGCCAGCCGACGCAGATCAGCTCGGCGGTTCACGCGGAGAACAGTGCCGAGGGGCCGCGCCGTAAGCCCCAATTCATCCGAAATCGCGAGCCCGATCCTTCGCCGCCCGTAGTCGATAGCCAGGATCCGCCGCGCATTGGTTTCCCGAGTCACTGGCGAAGTTGGCCGCCGGGCGTCTGACGGCTTGATGACGATCACTACACGCTATTATACGCGCCACCGGGAGCTCCCGGAAAACGGCAAAATTGCCGCCATGGCTCCAGCTTGCGACCTCGGCGAAATCCTACCCACTCCTCAACGTGCGGAGAGACAGGTCAGGTCGACCGGCTCCCTCTTCTACTGCGCAGCGGAAGGACGCCCGCGTTCGCCATCTTGCCATAGGCCCCAAAGGGCGGACGTCTTCATCTCCTCTTCAAGGCCGGTTCTCTGCAGAAGCTGCTCGATTTGCTCGCGTGACTGCCGGGGAGCAATGCGTCTCTCGCCATTTGCCAGGGCGTAAGCGGTGAGCGCGGCGATGGCCACCTGCTTCTTCACGGCCGGTAAATCCACCTTGTCGTAGGTATCGGAAAACGCGTGATAGTTCAGCATGTAGTCGTCGGGCTCTTGATTCGCGACGAGCGTGGGCACACCCTCCAATAGGAAATCGAAATTGTCGGTATCGGCTGCGGCGTCGAACGTAAAGTTGGTGACGCCGAGCTGGCGCAGCGGCTGAAGCGCCTGTCGAACCGCCGGCAGAGCATCCCTCCTGCCTCCCAGCGAGTAGCCTGTCACGCGTCCGTCGCCGCTATCGAAAATTACCGCTGCAACCATGTGGTCGAGCTCTTCGCGATGGGCGTGCGCGTATGCCCACGAGCCCAGCATCCCCTGTTCCTCACCCGTGAACAGCACGAAACGAATGGACCGTCGCGGAATATTTCCCGACGCGTGCAGCGCGCGCGCCGCATCGATCACCAACGCCACGTTGCAGCCGTCGTCGAGCGCGCCCGTGCCCAGCTCCCACGAATCGAGGTGAGCCCCGAGCAACACGAAGTCGTCCGGCTTCTCGCTCCCGCGAATCTCCGCCACAACGTTCTCGGATTCCACCGGGCCGCTCACGCGGTTTGGCATGTCGAAATGCACACGCACCGGCTGGCCCGCCCCCAAAAACCGCGCGATGCGCAGCGCATCCTCGCGCGCCACCACCGCTTGCGGCAGCTCTTCGAGTTTGCCGTCGACGGAGCTCGTGTGCCGGTAGAGAAGCAAGTTCGGCCGTGTGGACATCCAGAAAATCGCCGCCGCGCCCGCCTTCATGGCCCGCGCGATGATTTCAGGTGCGATCTTGTACTCGTTCTCTAAATCATCCCACGTGACGAGCACCTTCGAGTGCACCAACACGATCGCACCGTTCGCCGCCTCGCCCGCTTTCGCGAATCCCGCCTCGCCGCCGTCCCCCACGTCGACGATGTTGGCCGTGATCCCGCCTTCGGGCGTGGCGGGAGACCATCCTATCGAGACGAGATGCACCGGAAACGGCACGGGCGCCAGGACTTCGACCCGCGTCTTGCCTTCGGCCCAGCCCACCGGAATCGTGTATTTTTCAGTCAGCACTTCGTCCACGCCCGCGTGCCGGAACGCCTCCACGGCCCATCCGACGGCCTTGTCCGCGACCGCCGATCCACTCACGCGCCCGCCAATCGTATCCGTCAGATAGCGCAAATTC
This sequence comes from Candidatus Acidiferrales bacterium, assembly GCA_035307985.1. Classification (GTDB taxonomy): domain Bacteria; phylum Acidobacteriota; class Terriglobia; order Acidiferrales; family UBA7541; genus Palsa-295. The sequence continues at coordinate 70,300 of DATGHM010000074.1, read as the reverse complement.
TCAGCCAGCGGCGAGATCCCTTCCGCGCTCTTGATCACCGTCGGTGCGATCTCCGAGCACGATTTTCCCGGCTCGCAAACTCCCGGTCCCGACGGCGGCTTTAGCTTGGAAAGCGGCGTCCGCTGCTTCGGTATGATCTGCGCACCCGTGCTGCCGGCAGACGCAAACGCGAGCGCTCCGGTCGCAGCGACAACGAAAGTCAGTTGACGAAGCTTCAACATACCCTCCCTGTTTCGGAGCGCGGTCAAAACCTGTTCAAATCGACGCTCTTCGCGCGAACTCTGTTTCGCATTATATCCGCAGGTCCCCATCTTCGTATTAAGCTATCGGCGGACGCTAATGCCAACTTACATTGCTCTGCTGCGCGGCGTGAACGTGGGACAGAATTTGCTCAAGATGGAGCGTCTGCGCGAAATATGCACACAGATCGGCACGAGGAACGTCCGCACCTATGTGCAGAGCGGCAACGTGGTTTTCGAGGGAGACGGCACGGCGGAGAAATGGACGCAAGCGCTCGAGCGAAAACTTGCCGGGGAGACGCGTCTTCCCGTTACCGTTCTCGTCCGCACCGCTGCCGAAATGAAGAGAGTGCTCGGCGGCAATCCCTTCGCGAAAGAAAAGGGCATCGATATGGCAAGACTGGCCGCCGTCTTCCTGCAGCAAGCGCCATCGAAGGCCACGCTGGCGAAAATGACCGCCATGGACGCCGGTAACGAGCGCTTCCATTGCGCCGGCAGGGAAATTTACTTGCACTGCCCCGACGGATTCGGCCGGTCGAAGCTTTACGGGCTCGACAAGATTCTCGCCCAGCGCACCACCACGCGGAACTGGAACACAGTCACGAAGCTCTGCGCGATGTGCGGCGAATGACGTTCAAAAGCGGACGCTTCAGGCTGCGTACTAGAACCCCTCAAAAGCGAAAACCAGGCGAAGCAGGAAAAGTGTATTCCAGTTGCGAGTAGGAGGGGTTTTCTCCTTTGTTTGCAATCACTTCTACTCACGAGATGTTGCGATTAGGATTTCGGAATGGACATTTCTCTTTTTGTTCGCTCAGGGCCTGGCCGAATCTCAAAAAGGGAGTGTTGCGGACAGCCGGGCCGCATTGCGCGGAATTCCTGGGTGGGACTAAGACTAGAGGGTGTCTCAAAAATGCCAGGAGTGGGGGAACCGCAGCTTCAGGGGTTAAAACCCCTGATACAAAGCGCCCACTTACGGCGGGGTTAAAACCCCGCCCTCCTGAAGACAAGGCGTTTTTCAGCAAGCTGCTAAAGGCCATTAAGACATTCGCGGCTTTTCGCGGGCCTAAAGGCCCGCGCTTCCACCAGCCCCCTAAGCTGCATCATGAGATGGCTGATGGCTTCTAGAAGAGGCCGGGCTGGCGGCGGTCGGCTGCCCGCTGTACCTCGTCGAACGGCAATCCGAAATGCTTGTAGGCGAGCGCCGTCGCTACGCGTCCCCGCTGCGTGCGGTCGAGCAGGCCAAGCTGCATGAGGTAAGGCTCGTAAATCTCTTCGATCGCGTCTTCGTCTTCGCTGAGCGACGCGGCGATGGTGTTCAGTCCCACCGGGCCGCCGGAATATTTGTTGATGATGGTGAGCATCAGATTGCGATCGACGTCGTCGAGCCCGTGCTCATCGACGCCGAGCATGGCGAGCGCATCGCGGGCGACGCCCAGCGTGACGTGTCCCTGGGCGCGAACTTCGGCAAAGTCGCGGACGCGGCGCAACAGGCGGTTTGCGACGCGCGGCGTGCCGCGGCTGCGTCGGGCGATTTCGGTGGCGCCATCCTCATCCACCGCGATCCCGAGAATTCTGGCGGAGCGCTGCACGATGCGCAGCAAATCGGCCGGCGTGTAAAACTCGAGCCGGTGGACGATGCCGAAGCGCGAGCGCAGCGGCGCCATGATCAGGCCCGCCCGAGTGGTGGCGCCAACGAGGGTGAACCGGTTGAGCTGGTAGGGATGCACACGCGCGCCGGGCCCCTGGCCGATGATGAGGTCAACGCGAAAATCCTCCATCGCGGGATAGAGAATTTCCTCGAGCGCAGGCTGCAGGCGGTGAATCTCGTCGAGGAAAAAGAAATCGCGCGGATCGAGAGACGTGAGAATCGCCGTCAGGTCGCCCTTTTTCTCGAGCAGCGGTCCCGAACTGATCTTGATGTGGGAGCCCATCTCGTTCGCCAGAATCTGAGCGAGGGTGGTCTTGCCGAGTCCCGGCGGTCCGTATAGGAGGACATGGTCGAGCGATTCGCCGCGCGCCCGTGCCGCCTGCACGGCGATCTGCAGGTTCTCTTTGACGCGGTCCTGCCCGATGTAATCTTCAAAGCTTGCCGGGCGGACGCTGGCCTCGATGCGCGCGTCCTCGTCGAACGCGCGCCCGGAGACGATTCGGTTGTGGACGTCCTTCATTGAGTTACTCGTCTGCGGCGCCCGATTCCGCACAAGGCGGCGCGCAGCGCTTGAAACCCGCCGGCGTCACTTCTTCTCGGCGAAGGTGACCGATGCGCGCGTCGTGTCCCATTCCATGTTCAACGTGCAGCCGCCGTCCGACTTGGTGTACGTGATCGTGAAATCTTCCATGGGCGATGCCATCTTGGAAACCCGCATCGGGATGCGCACGAAATCGTACTGCTCGCCGGGGTAGGGGATCCCCCACTCGCCCGTCTTTTTGCTGACGATCAGAGTCCAGGCATCGGCGGTGGGGATGGTGAACAGCGTGTAGCTGCCGGCAGGAATGTCTTTGCCATCCGCCGTCAAATTCACCGTGGTGACGAAGGTCGTCGCTTCATTGGCTCCCGCGCGCCACACCTTGCCGAACGGCACCAGGCCGTCCGTCGCGAAAATTTTCCGGCCCTTCATCCGCGGGCTCGAGTAGTCCGTGTGGACCGTTTTCCCGCCCGCCAGGTTGCAGTGTGCGCTAGCCGGGGGACTGGGGCGTTTGCTCTTGTCCTGCTGGCGAGCTCCCGTCAGGGCCGCGGACACGGCGATCCCAAGAACAAGAACTGCTGGAAAAGCGACGATCTTTCGCATGTAGCCTCCTTGTGTGCGATTCACTGAAATCAAACTAAGAAGCAATTGGCCCGGGGTGCGAAACGTTGATTCTATAACAGTTGGGTACCGGGCGGCCTGGATTGCAAAGAGCACGGGCGTGCCTGTCCTCGGGTGCTCGATTGCGCGTCCAAAGGGCCGGCGGGCCACCGGCCCTCCCAATCCGGGCGTGAATGAGCGAAACTCGGGTGGGCAGTCTGAGATCAACCGATGCCTCGGCAATCGCTTCTCGAATATTTCCGGCCCCACGTGCGGCCGCCCGGCGAAGTGGCGGTGGTGTGGCGGCGCGGATATCGCATGATTCGCTGGAGCTATGCGGATCTCTTCCACGCAGCGGCTCAATTCGCGCACGAACTCGAGGCCCGTTCCATCGCGAAGGGCGACCGCGTCCTCGTGTGGGGGGAGAATTCGGGCGAGTGGCTGGCCGCGTTTCTCGGGTGCGTGTTTCGGGGCGCCATTGCCGTTCCGATGGACGCGATTGCGGACAAGAATTTCGCCGCGCGCGTAGTCCAGCAAGCGAAGGTGAAGCTGGCGGCCGTAGCGCGAAACATGCCTGCGCTCGATCCGGCCGTGCCCAGGATCGCGCTCGATGACCTGGGCGCAGCCAGCGGCGCGCACTCGGCGGAGGATTTCACTCCGGTCGCGGCCCAGCGAAGGGATCCAGTCGAAATTGTCTTTACCTCCGGCACGACAGCGGAACCGCGCGGCGTGGTGCTGACGCACGGCAATCTACTGGCGAATCTGGAGCCGCTAGAGAAAGAGATCGAAGGCTACCGGCGCTACGAGCGGTTGTTCCACCCGTTGCGCTTTCTCGACCTGCTGCCGCTGAGCCACGTCTTCGGGCAACTGCTCGGAATCTTCCTGCCGCAGATTCTTGGCGCGACCTCCGTCTTTATCGACACGCTGAATCCGGCGGAAGTGACCCGCGCGATTCACGACGAAAAAGTGTCCGTGCTCGTCACGGTTCCTCGGCTGATCGAATCGTTGCGCGACCAGATCGAGCGCGATTTCAGCGCGCGCGGGGAGACGGAGGCGTTCCGACGGCGATTTCGCGAGGCCGAAGGGAAGCATTTCCTCCGGCGCTGGTGGCGCTTCCGGAAAATCCGGCGGCGTTTCGGCTGGAGATTCTGGGCGATCATTTCCGGAGGGGCGGCATTGCCGTCGGCAGCCGAGGAGTTCTGGACCCGGCTAGGCTACGCCGTGATTCAGGGATACGGCCTGACCGAAACGACTTCTCTGGTAAGCGTGAACCATCCCTTCCGGCTGAGCCGAGGATCGATTGGGAAGTCGCTGCCGGGACTCGAGGTGAAGCTGTCGGAGGAAGGCGAAATTCTGGTGCGCGGCGAGAGCGTCGCGTCGGGCTACTGGAAAGACGCGGGCGTTGAGCCGGTGCTGGATCCGGAAGGCTGGTTCCACACGGGCGACCTGGGCGAGCGAGGCGCGGATGGCACGTTGTACTTCAAGGGCCGGCGCAAAAACGTGATCGTCACGCCCGAGGGGCTGAACGTCTATCCGGAGGACCTTGAAGGGGAATTGCGCAAAGAGCCGGAGGTGAGGGACTGCGTCGTGATCGGGCTGGAGCGAGACGGCAATGCGATCCCGTGCGCCGTGCTTCTGCTCCGCGATCGGGGCGCCGGTCCGGGCACGATCATCGATCGCGCAAACCAGAGGCTTGCGGCGTTCCAGCAGATGCGGCACTGGTACGTATGGCCGGAGGCGGATTTCCCGCGAACGCCGACACAGAAGCCGGTGCTGAAACAGATTGCGGCAAGAGCCGAGCGCGAACTCGGCGGCAAAGCTGCATCGGCATCGTCCGCGCAAGCCAGCCCTGTGGAGCAGATATTGAGACGGATCTCTCGCGGCGACTCGTCGGGGGCGAAGGCAGCAGGCAAGTTGCAGCTCAGCTCAATCGAACGCGTGGAACTTCTGGGCGCGCTCGAAGACCGCTATCAGATGGACTTGAGCGAAACGGATTTCACGAAAGCCGACACGCTGCCGGCGCTCGAAAAGCTGGTGGAGCATCCCCGGGAGGGCGCGCGCGTCTTTCACTATCCGCGATGGGCGCAGGCGTGGCCCGGGCGCTGGATTCGGACGGCTGTGTTCTATCTCCTGCAGCGCCCCGCCATGCTGATTCTCGGCTGGCCGCGAGTCGAGGGGCGCGGAAATCTTCGCGGCGTCCAGGGACCGCTGCTCGTGATTTCGAATCATGTCGCGTATTTCGATCCCGCCTATATTCTTGCTGCGCTGCCACCTCGCTTGCGACACCGCCTCGCGGTGGCGATGGACGGCGAGCTTCTGGAAACGATGCGCACGCCGCCGGAGGGGACGCCGTTCTTCGAGCGCATTCTCCTTCAGACGCAATACTTTCTTGTCGTTTCGCTGTTCAACGTTTTTCCGTTGCCGAGGCATTCGGGATTCCGCAAAAGCTTCGCATTCATCGGCGATCTGGCAGACCGCGGATGGAGCGTGCTTGTTTTTCCCGAAGGGGCACGTACCCAGAACGGAGCGATGAATCCGTTTCAAGGCGGGATCGGGCTGCTGGCGACACGGTTGCGCGCGCCAATCCTTCCGATGCGCCTCGACGGGATTTTCGAACGCAAGGTTCAGGGCAAACATTGGGCTCCGCCGCGATCGGTTCGCGTGACGATCGGCAAGCCGGTGTCGTTTGAGGAAAACGCGGCGCCAGAGGAGATCACGCGGGACCTGGAGCAGCGCGTCGAGACGCTCGCTCCGCCAGGCGAATCTAGGTGAGTTGCCGGGTGGGGAGGCGAAGACGGGCTTCGGCGCCGCGGTGGGACGCCCGGTTTTCGAGAACGAGCGATCCTCCGTGCGCCTCGGCGATCTGCCGGCTCAGCACCAGACCGATTCCCGAGCCGCTCGGCTTGGTGGTGAAAAACGGCACGAAGAGGTTCGCGGAATTCGGGATACCGGGGCCTTCGTCGTCCACCCAGACTTCTATGTAACCGTTGGTATGTGCCCAGCCGACGCGGACGCCTCCTCCCGTTTCGAGCGAGGCATCCACAGCGTTGTGCAGCAAGTTGATGAGGACCTGCTCGAGCTGATCGGGATCGGCCTCAATCTGCACTTCCGGCCCCATCTCGAGCTGGACCTCAAGGCGCCGTTCGAGTCCAACGACGCGGCGAACGCACGCACCGACCTCGACGATCCGAAAGGCGGGCGGAGGAAGCTTGGCGAGCCTGGCATAGGCGTTCATGAAACGAGCGAGGCCGTCCGTGCGCGCGGCAATTACGTTCAGGCCGGCGCGCATGTCCTCCTGCCAGTCCGGCGCGCGTTCTTTGCGCCCGAGCATGCCTCCGAGATTCTCCGCAACAGACTTGATCGGCGCGAGCGAGTTATTGAGTTCGTGGCCGAGCACGCGAATCAGGCGCTGCCATGCCTGGCGCTCTTCATCGCGCAACGCGCGGCTGAGGTCGCTGATCAGCAGGACCTGATTGGGCAAACCGGCTTCCCGAAAACTGCCGCGATGAATCTCCCAGCGGCCGGTCTTGCCGGGAAACGCGGCCTGAACGATGCGCGGCGTTTCTCCAGCCATGCAATCGGCCAGCCCCAATTCCGCGGCAGTGTGGCCGACAAGGGCTTCCGCCCGGCCATTCAGCACGCGCTCGCCCGCGCGGTTGACGATGCGCAGGCGGCCCAGCCCGTCGAAGGCAAACACGGCGACATCGATTTCCTCCATCACCTTTCGGAGCAGCGCCGTCGCTTCCAGAGCGCCCAGACGTTGCTGCCGCAGGGTCTCGCCGAGCGCGTTTACCTCGCGCAGCACTTCGCCGAGGACGTCACCGCGGTTGGCGCCGCGCGCCCGGATCGAGAAGTCGCCTTCGCGGAGAGCTGCGAGCAGGTTGGAAACCGTACGCAGGGGAAACACCACGCGATTCTGGGCGCTGAAGGCGAAACTCAGCCACGCCAGCGCCATCAGAATCGTCAACGTCCATTGGAGCTTGGAGGAATACCCGCCGGTCCACAGGAGAATGATGGCGACGATCGTGCTTCCCAGCCCGGCCGCCAGGGCCAGGAACAGAATCCGCCGTTCGTACGACAGAGGGCTCAAAGATTGTACTTTTGCAGGCGCCGGTAGAGCGCGCTGCGACTCAAGCCCAGGGCTTTGCTGGCATGGCTGACGTTGCCGCCGTAGCGGGCCAGCGCCTTTTGAATCAGAACGCGCTCCACTTCCTCGATACTCATTTCCTCGAGACGAAGCGTGCCTTCCCGGGCCGGGCGCAGACCGAGATCGCCGGCTCGAATCTGCGGCCCCTGCGCGAGCAGCACGGCCCGTTCGATGGAGTGGTCCAGCTCGCGTATGTTGCCCGGCCATGGGTGATCGAGCAGAAGCTGCAGGGCGACAGGCTCGAACGTCTCAACCTGCTTGCGGTAGCGTTGCGCGGACTGCCGCAGGAAATGATGCGCGAGCACGGGAATGTCCTCGCGACGCTCGCGCAGCGGCGGCAGATGAATCTCGATCGTGTTGAGCCGGAAGAGCAGATCCTCGCGGAAGCGCCCGGCGGCTGTTTCAGCCTGCACGTCGGCGTTCGTCGCGGAGAGAATACGGACGTCCACGCGGCGCGTCGTCGAAGAGCCCACGCGCTCGAACTCGCCGCTTTCGAGGGCGCGAAGAAGCTTGGCCTGCAGATTCAGCGGGACGTTCGCGATTTCGTCGAGGAAGAGCGTGCCCCCGTCCGCGAGTTCGAAGCGGCCGACGCGGTCGGACTTCGCATCTGTGAAGGCGCCTTTGATGTGCCCGAAGAGCTCGCTCTCAAAGACGCCCTCGGGCAGACCGCCGGCGTTGACCGTCACCAACGGGCGGCCGGCGCGGGAAGACAACGCGTACAACGTGCGGGCGACGATCTCCTTGCCGGTGCCGTGCTCGCCGGTGATGAGGACGTTGGCATCCGACGGGCCGACGCGCGCGATCAGATCCAGGACGGGCCGCATCGAGGCCGATTCGGCGATGAAGGTGGGGCGCCCGTCGGCGCGAAGCAAACGGTTCTCCGCTTCCAGGCGCTGGCTCTTCTTCAAAGCCTGCGAAAGTTCGATCTGCGTCTTCAGAATGGCGAGCAGGCGGGCGTTTTCCCACGGTTTCTGGACGAAGTCCTTGGCGCCGCGGCGCATGGCCTCCACAGCCAGCTCGAGGCTTCCCCAAGCCGTCATGACGATGATGGGGAGCGTGCTTTCCCGGGAGCGAATGTTCGAGAGGAGATCCAGTCCTTCCTGGCCGGATGTGGTGTCGCGAGCGTAGTTGAGGTCCATCAGCAGCGCGTCGAATTCGCGCGCGTCCAGGGCGGAGAGCACGGCCGTGGGTGACGAAACGATCTCCGTTTCGAACCCCTCGCCTTTCAGCAGCAAGCGCAAAGCTTCGCGAATGTCCGGCTGGTCGTCGGCGACCAGGATTCTGGTTCGAGATGCCTGTAATGGGATCATGTTCTAGGAAGAGCCCTCGATTTTCGTTCCATTCACCGGCTTGCGCTTTCCGCCCCTGAATACCTTCTGTTTGCCCGCATACGTTCCGGGTCGAGCTTTACTCGTACCGCAACGCGATCAGCGGATCGACTCTTGTCGCGCGGCGAGCCGGGAGATAGGACGCCAGGGCCGCCACGAGCCCGATAAGGATCGGGACGCCGATAAAAGTAACAGGGTCGATCGCGCGAATCCCGTAGAGCTGGACGCCGTAGAGGTGCCCGCGAAGGTAGAGCGCCACCATGACGGCCGAGACCAGACCGATCAGCATGCCCATTCCCGTGAGGATCATGCCTTCGCGCACGATCATTCTGAGAACGTCGCGGGGTTCGGCGCCAAGAGCCATGCGAATGCCAATCTCGTGAGTTCGCTGCGAGACGGCGTAGGCCATGACTCCATAGATTCCCACGGCAGCGAGGACCACCGCGACCGCCGCAAAAATGGCGAGCAGCACCGCGTTTAGCCGCCGGTCGGCGAGAGCGTCCGCGAGCATTTCGTTCAGCATGTGCACGTTCGCGACCGGCTGGTTTGAATCGAGCGAGCTGACGATGCGCCGAACTGCGGGAACGATCGGCTCCGTCTTTCCGTTCTCCCGGATGACGATGCTCATCAGCCACGATGGATCCTGTTGGAGAGGCAGATAGATGGTGGGAATTGCGTCGACTCCCCAATCCCACTCCTGGATGTTGTCGACGACGCCGACGATCGTCAGCCAGCCGTCGCGTTGCAGCGCCTGCCAGGGAGCTCGCGTGGAGACGACATGGAGCCGAATCTGCTTTCCGACTGGATCTTCGTTTGGCCAATAGCGCTCAGCCAGGGCCTTGTCGATCAGGGCCACGCCCGCGCTGTTGGGGCCGTCGGACGGCGCAAAATCGCGCCCGGAGAGGATGCGAATGCCCATCGTGCGCAGGTATTGCCAATCGACCACGCGGTAGCGCGACGTGAACTGATCGCCGGAGGGCCCGGGCGAACGGCCGGCGATATCGAAATCGAGGTAATCGGACCAGCCGGTGAACATCAGAAAATCGACGGCGCTGGCGGCCTTCACTCCGGGGAGGGCACGGATGCGATCGAGCGCCTGCTGGTAAAAATTGGTTACCTGGCCCGGCTGGGAGTAATGGTCTCCCGGAAGCCAGATTTGCATGGTCAAGGCATTCGAAGGGTTGAATCCGAGATTCTGCGACATCAGGCGAATAAAGCTCCGGACCAGCAGGCTGGCGCCGACGAGCAACAGGAGCGACAGGGCCACCTCGGAGACCACCAGCGACGAACGCAGCAGGTGACTCCGCCGGCCGGAGGTCGAGCCGCGGCTGCCTTCCTTGAGAGACTCGCCGAGCGAGGAATGAGAAATCTGAAGAGCGGGCGCCAGGCCAAAGATGATTCCCGTCAGCAGCGAAAGACCGATCGTGAACGCCAGCACCGGACCGTTCAGCCCCATTCCGTCCGAGAACGGAATCTGGTGAGCGCCTTCGGGAAGCGCCGCGTGGATGAAACGAATCCCGCCGAAGGCCACGATCACGCCCAGCGCTCCTCCGATCACCGCAAGCAGGGTGCTTTCCGTCAACAATTGGCGGAGAATGCGCCGGCTTCCGGCGCCGAGGGCGGAGCGAAGCGCAATTTCGCGCTCTCGCGAGGCGGCCCGGGCCAGCATGAGGTTTGCCACGTTGGCGCAGGCAATCAGCAGAACGAAAGCCACAGCCCAGAGGAAAATCAGGAGCGCGGGCCGCACGCCGTGCGTCAGAGATGCGTGCAGCGTCTCGATCATGGTGCCCTCGTTCTGATCCATCTCGGGGTACTGCTTCTTGAGGGCGCTGACCACGGTGACGATGTCCGCTTGCGCCTGCCGCACGGTCACGCCCGGCTTCATTCTGCCGAACACAACCAAGTCGTAATGCCGGCGATCGAGTTGGGCCCGATTGAACGCGAGAGGAACCCAAAGGTCGAGCGCCGCGCCGGTGCCGAACAGAGAAAAATTGCGTGGCAGCACGCCAACGATTTGGTAGGGCTCGTAATCAAGAACCATCGATTTTCCCACTACGGCCGGATCGCTCCCGAATCGCTGCCGCCACAGGGCGTAGCTCATGATCGCGACCTTCTCGTGGCCCAGTTGTTCTTCTTCCGGCAGAAACTCCCGGCCCAAAATCGTCCTCGTTCCCAGCAAATGGAAAAAATTCGTCGTGACATGCGAACACCAAACCTGCTGCGCCTCACGGCCTCCCGTAATCGTCACGAAAGAGGGGCGCCAGGCTCCGATCTCCTCGAAAACATGATTCATCTCCCGCCAGTCGAGAAATTCGGCGAGCGAAGCCGTGCCTCGGACGACCTTTCGGTTGGGATCGGTATTCCAGACCATGACGATCCGGCCGGGATGCGGGTAGGGCAGCGGACGCAGCAGGAACGCATCGACCGCGCTGAAAATCGCCGCGTTTGCTCCGATTCCAATCGCCAGCGTCAGGGCCGCGACCACCGCAAATCCGCGGTTTCGCTGCAGAATACGCCAGCCATACCGGACGTCCTGCCAAAATGTGCGCATCTTCGCTCCCAAGAGCGTTTACTGAAAGGGGGCATATTGTTCCTGTTTGATTACTTGTTGTCCATTCTATTTTGGCCGCAGCGCGCCCCCGCGAATGCGCCGTAGCGTCGCCGGTTCGCGCGCCCCGCGCATCACTCAAGTTTCTCCACTCCGCATTAATTCCAAAGCACTCAAGCAACATCAATCCGTCTCTCGCGCTGTCTCACGTCTTCTCCCGTTGCGTTCGCCATCGAAGCCGATCGTTGCTGGTGGCTTACTCATGACGAAGCGCCATAATCGGACTGACCCGCATCGCTCGGCGAGCTGGAAAATAGCAGGCCAGGAGAACCACCGAAACGATCAGCAGCGCCACGCCGGCGAATGTCAGCAAGTCGTTGGGTTGCACTTCGAACAGCAAGCTCGACAGCAGCCGAGTCAGGGCCAGCGCCCCGGCCAGCCCGACGGCGATCCCGGCCAGAGCCAGCTTCGCGCCGCTCCCGATAACCAGCCTGCGGATGTCCGCGCTTTGCGCGCCGAGAGCCACGCGAATCCCGATCTCACGGGTGCGTTGTTCCACGACGTAGCTCATCACGCCGAAGATTCCCACCGCTGCCAGCAACAGCGCGATGCAGGCAAAAATGCCAACCAGCACAACGGAGAATCGGCGAGGCGACATGGAGTCGGAAAGGACGGCATCCATCGTCATGACTTGCGTCAACGGAAGATTCGGATCGGTCTTGTGAACAACGTCAACGACTGCCGGAACGAGAGAACCCGGGTCGGATGCGGTACGAATCACCACGTAGGGCGCCCACCCGCCTGAGAAATACGCGTCGAATGTAGGGGGTGTTTCCAGACCGAACTGGCGAACGTCCGCAACGACTCCGATGATCGTGGACCAGCACGGTGTCGGCGCCAGCGAACACAAATTGATGCGTTTGCCGAGCGCGTCGCCTTGCGGCCAGAAGCGGCGTTCCATCGTCCGGTTGATGACGACCACGTTTTGCAGCTTCCAATCGTCGGGAGTGAACAGGCGTCCCTGCAGCAAAGGGATGCCCATGGCTTTGAAATAGCCGAGGCTGACGCTTCGAAACTGAAGCACGGGCCGCAGCTCCGTTTTCGGAACCGGGCGCCCCTCGATGACGAACCGGGAAGCCTGCCGGAACTCGGACGTGCCGGGCGGCAGATCGTCGATCGCCCCGACCGCTTTCACTCCCGGCAACGCCTGGATTCGTTCGGCCAGTCGCTCGAAATCCCGCGATTGTTTCTCCGTGAACGCCAGCTGTTGCGCCTGCGTCAACGTGTTCGCCTGCGTGAACGTGAGACCGGATTGCGGGATGTTCATGGTCAAGAGATGGTCCGGTCGGAAGCCCGGATCGACCTCGACCAGGCGCTCGAAACTGCGAAGCAGTAGCCCGGCGCCGACCAAGGGAATCAGAGCCATCGCGATCTCCGCAATAACGAGGGCGTGGTGAACGCGGTGGCCTCCCAGCGCGCTGGCACCCGTGCTGCCCTGTTTCAGAACGTCGTTGAGATTTGTCTTCAGCGTCTTGAACGCCGGCAAGGCTCCGCAGACCAGCCCAGCCACGACGCAAACGGCAGCCGCAAAAGTGAGCACCCATCCATTCAGTTCGTTGCCTCGCAAAACGTCCAGATCGGCTGGAGCGAGCGACAGCAATGCCCTCGACCCGGCGAACGCAACGAGCAGCCCCAATGCGCCACCCGCGAACGCGAGGAGCATGCTTTCCGTAAGCAGTTGCCGGACGAGCCGCCAGGCACTGGCGCCCATTGCCGTTCGTACGGCAATCTCCCGTTCACGACCCGCATTTCGAACCAGGAGCAGGTTCACGATATTCGCGCACGCGATGAGCAACACGAGTCCCACGGCGCCGAACAAAAGCAGCAGCATTTTGCGTAACCGCGTTGCTTCCGGCGTCTTCAACTGCGCGACGGCGACGCCCCAGTGGCGATGCGTGTCCGGAAACGCGGTCTCTTCCTGCCGGTTCAGCGAGTTCATCTCGGCCTGAGCCTGGGCTATCGTCACGCCAGGCTCGAGCCGGGCAATCACGTCGAAGTCGTGATGCACGTGACTCGTCAGGTCGTCGCTGAACTGTCCGAGGGGCAGCCAAACATCCGGCCAGCGAAGAAGCTGAACACCCGGAGGCAAAACTCCCACAACGATGAACCGCTGCCTATCGAGCGTGATCGCCCGGCCAACAATGGAAGGGTCGGATCCAAAGCGGCTCGCCCAGAGATGATCACTCAGCGCGATCACGGCAGCGCCGCCGGTTCGATCCTCGTCGGCAGAAAACAAGCGGCCAACTACCGGATGGATTCCCAGCATTGGAAAGAGGGATGCGCTCGCATAGCTGGCCTGGACACGCAGCGGCTGAGAATCGCCTGTTAAATTGAACCCTTGCGAAATCGAGACGTACGCACCCATTTCGGAAAGCGTTGTCGTTTGCCGGCGCCAATCCGCGTAATCACCGGGTGAAAGACCGATTTGCGAAACCAAGGGCAGGTAATTGTTCGAGATTTCGACCAGGCGTTCCGGCTGCGGATAGGGAAGCGGACGAAGCAAAACACTTTGAACGATGCTGAAGATCGCCGTGTTCGCTCCGATGCCGAGAGCAAGCGTCAGCACCGCAACAATCGTGAACCCGGGGCTCTTCAGAAGAGTGCGGATTCCGTAGCGGACGTCCTGAAAAAAGCCTGGCATAACCCTCGAGACTCTTTCTATCGACGCGAACCTGATGCGCGTTTCAACCTCGTTGCCGTTCGCGACCCGGTGCCCCTTCCGATCAGGCCGCGCCCGCCTGCGTTTGGCCGTCGACGATCCAGCCGTCGGCCAGTTGAATGATTCGATTGCCATAGGCCGCCCACGCCTCGTTGTGAGTCACCTGGACGATCGTGGTGCCGTCGTCATTCAGCTTCTTCAGCAGATCCATGATCATTTTTCCCTGGCTCGAATGCAGGCTGCCGGTTGGCTCGTCGGCGAGAATCAGTTTCGGCTTGCCGATCACCGCGCGCGCCACGGCAACGAGCTGCTGCTGCCCGCCGGAAAGCTGGTTCGGGAAAAGGTCCTTCTTGCCGACGATCTGAAACCGGTCGAGGATGTCGGCGACCATTCCCTGGCGTTCGGCCTTCTTGATGTCGCGATACGAAAGAGGCAGGTCGAGGTTTTCGGCGACCGTCAGATTGTCGAGCAGGTGGTATTGCTGAAATACGAAGCCGACATACTTCTTGTGCAGTTCGACGCGGCGGCGGTTGTCCAGTTTATGGACCGCATTTTCGTAGAGGTAGTACTCGCCCTTCCACGCGCCGTCGAGCATCCCGATGATGCCCATCAGCGTGGACTTGCCGGCGCCGGAAGGCCCCATGATGGTGATGAAATCGCCTTCGGCAACTTCGGCATTGATGCGGCGCAGCACCCACGTCTTTCCGGCGCCCGATTCGTAGACTTTTTCGACGTCAATCAGTTTGATCAATGTTCTCTCCCGTGCTTGCCCTGAAACTGGGTGTTCGCGTCCACAAGCAGAACGCGCGAAACAGCGGAATCCACAATTCTACAACGTGCTGCGACGATGAGTTCCAGCATCCGGCGTTTACAGCCTGTCTTAAAAAATGCCGTGAGCGGTGGAAGAGGCTTTCTTCAGGGCTAACAGGACGCTGAAAAAGTCGAACGGCAGCTTCAGGGGTCAAAACCCCTGATACAAAACGCCCACTTACGGCGGGGTTAAAACCCCGCCCTCCTGAAGACAAGGCGTTTTTCAGCCGGCTGCTAAAGCCCATTAAGACATCCGCGGCTATTCGCGGGCCTAAAGGCCCGCGCTTCCACCCAAACGCATTTTTCTGCAAACTGCTAAAGCCCAACGTTTACCGCGGCTCGAATGTCGGAGCCCCCTAATCTGCACTTATGAGATGGTTTCTCGTCTCAAGCCTCCAGGACTACTCGTATCTCAGGGCAGTGAGAGGATCCACGCGCGTGGCGCGTCGCGACGGTATGTAGCACGCCGCAAACGCCACGGCCGCGAGCAGCGCCGCGACAGCGATGAACGTCAACGGATCGTTCGCCTTCACGTCGTAGAGCATGGACCCGAGAAAGCGCGTGACGCCCAGTGCGACGCCGACCCCGACGGCAACTCCAACAAGCGCCAGCCCAATCCCCTGGCGCATCACCAGTTTTAGTACGCCCTCCGGTTGAGCCCCCAGCGCCATGCGGATGCCGATCTCGCGCGTTCGGCGCGAAACCTCGTAGGAAAGCAAGCCGTAGAGTCCGATGCACGCCAGGACCAGCGCGAGCAAGCCAAAGAAACCGGCAAGCCGCGACACCAGCCGCTCCTGAAACAGCAACCGGTCGATTTGCTGCGATTCCGTACTCACGTCGAAGAGGGGAAGATCCGGATTGACCGCTGCCACGGCCTTTCGAATCGCAGGAAGGATCGCCTGCGGAGCCGCGGCGGTACGGAGTTCGAAATTCGCACCCGTTATTCGTTGTGGCGAATACACGGTAGCTTTGATGTCCTCGCGGACGCTGTTGTACTTCGCGTCGCGGACCACACCGACGATTTCGTAGCCGGGCGGCATGTCCGTCCCGAAGAGTTTCCCGAGCGGGTTCTCCTGCCCGGCATACTTCTTGACGAAGGCTTCGTTGACGATGACGGGATTCGGCGCGTTTGTGGGATGCGTGCCGCCGTTTGCGGCTAAGAGCGCGAAGTCGGACGCGGTGAAATCGCGGCCCGCTAGGAACGGAATGCCCATCGTTTTGAAGAAGTCCGGGCCGACGCCGAGAACGTCCGCCTCCGACTCCTGATCTTGCGGCGTTCCCGGCCAGTGAAAACCCATGATTGCGATGCGATTGCTGAGCAGAGGAACCATGGAATAGCTGGCCGATATCACGCCCGGGGTGGCGGCGAAGCGGCCCTGCAGGTCGCGATAGAGACTGTCCACCTGCTCCGCGTTGTAGCCAATCAGCGTGGGATTAATGCTGAAATTAACGAGATTGCGCGAGTCGAAGCCGAGGTCGACATTACGCAGGTTCTTGAGGGTGCGCACCAGCAGTCCGGCGCCCACCAGCACGACGACGGCGAGCGCGACTTGCGCAACCACGAGTACGTTGCCGAGGCCCAGCCATTTTCCTCCCGCATGTGCGGCGTCCGATGAGCCGCCTTCGCCCTCCTTCAGCGCCGGCGTCAGATCGACGCGCGTGCTACGAAAAGCCGGGGCGATGCCGAAGAAAATCCCGGTCAGTACGGAAATTCCGGCGGCGAAGGCGAGAACGCGAAGGTCGACGCCCGCCGCAAATCCGAGCGACCGGGGCTGATTGTTCGAAACGAACGAGATGATGGCCGCCGTCCCCCAAAAGGCGAACAGGACTCCGAGGGCGCCGCCAACCACGGAAAGCAAGACGCTTTCCGTCAAGAGCTGGCGGATGATTCGCCTCTGTCCGGCCCCGAGGGCGAGCCGGACGGCCATTTCTTTATGCCGCCCCGCGGCACGAGCCAGCATCAGGCCGGCGACGTTGGCGCACGCAATCAGAAGGATGATTCCGACGGCGAGCATCAGCACATACAGCGGATTTTCGTACTGGCCGCGTGCGCCCACCAATCCCGTTTGTGCCGGCGCAAGCTGTATTTCGGGATTGTCGGCAGGGACGGAGAGCGTGCGGGGAGCATTGGATTCATTCAAGCCGCTGAGCGCGCCGCCCTTGGCTCGTCCTGGCGGCGGCATGATCACGCGTGTATTGCCGCCGACTGGAGCCCCTGGGCGCCGGCCTTGCGCAAGCAAATGTTCATTGGCTCCAGATTGCGGCGCTGAGCCGCCTGGCGCTTGCCGAATAATCCGACGCGGCATTTGTGCCATTTCGCGCGGCTGCGGGGTTACCGGGCCCGCTTGCGGCGCCGGCCCCTCGTCGGGTGGTGGCGCACCGCCGTAAAACATCTCGCGCCGAACGATGTGACCTCCGGCTGCAGGTCCGCGACCTCCAGGAAGCCCGGGTCCTCCCCCCTGAAACAGCGCAACGGGCCCGTGAAGCACGTCATTGCGGAAAAGGCCGCTCACGACGGCTTGTGCTTGCGTGCCGCGCTCTTCTGGCTTCAGCCGGCCCACGATGGTGAGCCACCAGAAACCGACGTCTCCTTCGCGATCTCCCCAGCGCATCGGATCGGTGATGCGTTTCGCGTCGGAAAGCGGGAGCCAGACGTCATAATCGCTTCCGGGGGTAATTCCGGTGAACCGCTGTTCGGCCACGCCGACGATGGTGAAAGGCACGCTGTTCAATTGAATGGTCCGCCCGAGAACAGACCGCGACCCGCCAAAGGCGCTTTGCCAATAGCCATAGTTCAAGACCGCGACCGGAGCTGCGGAGGCTTTGTCGTCCGACACCTCAATCAAACGTCCGATCGCCGCTTTCAAGCCCATGGTGCTAAAAAAGTCGCCGGAAACCAGTTGTCCGTTGATTACGCTGGGAGCCCCATTCCCGCTGAGATCCAACTGACCTGCGTTCGCGAACGCGCCCACTCCCGCGAACGCGCTCGTCTTTTCGATCTCACGAAACACCGGTTCCGAGAACGAGCATCCGTTTCGATCTTCCGCGCGAGGCAGCGACATCGTGGTAGGACAATCGCCCGAAGTCATGTAGCCGTGGATGTTCGGCATGTGGCGCGCGTTCCATTTCAGCAGCATTAGCTGCGAGGGGTTTTCGACGGGAAGGGCGCGCAACAACACTGCGTCGATCAGGCTGAAGATCGCAGTGTTCGCGCCAATGCCCAGCGCGAGCGTAAGAACAGCGACCGCCGCAAATCCCGGAGATCGCCCGAGCATCCGCAGCGCATATCGCAAATCCATCCACAGCGAATTCATGGCTTCACCTCCTCGCCGCGTCTCCTACTCATCGGCAAAGCTACCATGGGATCGATACGCATGGCTCGCCGCGGCGGCAAGTAGAATGCGAGCAACGTAATCGCGCACATTAAAACGGTTATGCCGCTGAATGTGACGAGGTCCGTGGCGCTTACGCCGAAGACCAGGCCTGCCAAGGGGCGCCATCGTTCCTCCTGAATTTCCGCCTGCTACCTACTCCACCGCGAGGACGATCAGCGTCGCATCGTCGTCCCAATGACCACGGCAATACTTACCAACCGTCCCGAGAATCATTTCCTGCAATTCTTCCGCATCTTCATGCCGGTGACCTGCAACCAACTCGAGCAGCCGCGTCTCGCCGAATTCGTCCGCACCTTGTTCCGCTGACCGGCCTTCTCCACCGGACTGGTCCGGTGAGCATGCCTCTGTGATCCCGTCGGTGAAGAACACGACGCGGTCGCCTGCTGCGAGATCCAGCATGCCCGCGGTGTAGCTCTGGGATTCGAACGCGCCCAGTACGCCTCCGCCTTGATCCAGGCGCCGGCACGAGCCGTCACGACGGACGAGGATCGGCGCGTTATGGCCCGCGTTCGTGTAGCACAATTTGCGGCCGGGGCCGTCGAGGTGCGCGTAAAAAAGCGTTATGAAGCGGTCGGCGGCGATGTTCCGGCGAACCAGCGCGTTCAGGCGCTCGCAGAGATGTTCCGGCGGCGTGTTTCCCGCGGTCAGCCCGCGCACGGCAGCCTGCAGGTTCGCCATGAGCATGGCTGCCGCCAGCCCTTTTCCGGCCACATCCGCGATGCAAATTCCGAGCGAGTTTCCTTCAAATTCCAAAACATCGTAGTAATCGCCGCCGACGATTCGCGCCGGCTGCCAGGCGGCCGAAATCCTGTATCCGGGAATTTGCGGGATCTGGCGCGGCAGCAAGTCCTTCTGAATGCGCAGCGCTTCTTCCACCTCGTGGTCTTGCCGTTCGGCGCGGAGAGCGATTTCGTCCCGCTTTCGCTTCCGTTCATCTTCCTGGTGGCGGGACTCGCGGCGCGCGCGCCCGATCTCGATCTGCTTCTTGAGGATTTCCAGCAGGCGCGAGTTTGTCCACGGCTTTTCGACGAAGTCGCCCACGCCATGTTGCATCGCTTCCACGGCCAGCCCCACACTGGCCCAGCCGGTCATGACGACGATAGGAGGCGCGCCTTCAACGCCCTGCAAGCGGGCCAATAAGTCGATGCCCTCCCGTCCGGAAGTTGTATCGCGCGCATAGTTCAAATCCATCAGAATCAGATCGAATTTGCCCCGGCTCATGGCTTCGAGGAGAGCCGCCGGAGAAGACACCGCTTCGGTCGCGTAACCCTGCCCCTTCAGGAGCAGCCGCAACGCTTCGAGGACGTCGGGCTGGTCGTCTGCGATAAGGATGTGCGGCTGAGCAATCACGAGGTCACTTGTGAGCTGAACGGCCATGGTCGGCATATTGGGAGCGCCCGATGCCGCGGTTTTTGTGCTGACCAGCGTCTTCGGGCGCCGCTCAAGCATGGGCAGGTGGGTCTCCAGGAGCAAAGATTCTAAGTGGCTTGTCTAGAGACAAATAGCCGCGTTCCGGGGACGTCGGGCAGCGGTCCATGCCCAGTTGCGGGAATGGCGCGTCCCAAATTCGGACACTCGGGCACTGCCGCCGGCGGCGAGGCCGGTGCGGGGTGGGATGAGTCCGGGCGAACAATGAGCGAAAATCCGTGCGCGCGAAAGATTACAGCGTTAATTTTTGGAGGGTATGCGGTGCCAAATTTTCGGGCTTCCCGGCAATGCGTCGACTGGAATCAGGCAGCCGGGGAAAAACCGCTACTCGTATCTCAGCGCCACCATGGGATCGATCCTCATCGCGCGCCGAGCGGGGATGTAGCACGCCGTCAAAGCGACGAGAGCGAGCACGATCGTGACGCTGGCGTAGGTTAGCGGATCGGTCGCGCTCACCGCCAGGAAGTTCCCGACCACTCGGGCCGCCCCAAACGCCGCGACCAGCCCCAGCGCCAAGCCGATGCCGACGATCAGCATGCCTTGTCCCAGTATCAGGCTCAGAATGCTGGCCGGCTGCGCGCCCAGGGCCATGCGGATGCCGATTTCGTGCGTTTTCTGGCTTGCCGCATAGGAGACGACGCCATACACGCCGACAACGGCCAAAATCAAGCCAAGAATACCAAGAGCGGCGGCAAGGCCTGCGCCGATCTGAAACCTCAGCAGACCGTTCAGTGTGTTCATGGCTTCCGTCATTGTCTTTACATCGAATACGGGCAAATCGGCCGCGAGCGAATGGATGGTCCGCTCAATTTCGGGGATTATCGTTTGCGGCGGCCCGACCGTGCGGACTTGCAGCGAGGCGAGAGAATTCGACGCATAGTGTTGAACGAGCGGGATGTAGAAGAGGTTGCGGATTGATCCGGTCATTCCTGAATACCGCGCATTCCTGGCGATTCCGACAATCTCAAGCGAGTGCTTTGGATCGCTGTCCATCGTGAAATGCCGCCCGATCGGGTCCAGGCTGGGCCAGTAGGCTTTGGCCATGCTTTCGTTGACGATCGCGACGTATGGTCCCGTTTCGTTATCCGACTCGGCGAAGGTGCGGCCTCTTACCATCGAAATCTGCATCGTCTTGAAGTAATCCGTGAAGATTCCGTTGTAGCGCGCGAACGGCTCGGGCTGGCCGGGAGGCGGTTGATAGCCCTCGATGTGGAGGGTGTCCGTGCTTCCGTAGTAGCCCATGGGCGCCGAATTGGCTGCGGTCGCCGAGACGACCCCCGGCAGCGCGCGCACGCGATCCAGTAGCGTCTTATAAAACTGCTTTCCTTGCGCTTCGGAATATCCGATCTCGGTTGGATCCATGACGAAGTTCACGACATGGCTGGGATCGAATCCGAGATTCGTGCTCTGCGCTTTTCCGAGGCTGCGTGCAAAAAGCCCGGCGATAATGAGAAGCGTCAACGAGCCCGCTACCTGCACGACGACCAGCGTGTTGCGCAGGCGGTGCTTGCCTCCGACCACGCCGCGGCCGCCCTCGTGCAGGATGCTGGCCAGGTTTCCGCGCGACGCGCGAATCGCCGGAACGATCCCCACGATCAGTCCGGTGAGCATCGCCGCCGCAAAGGCATATGCGAAAACGCGCCAGTCGAACCCGAAATCCGCGTGAATCGGAAGATCGGTTCCCAGCGGGAGGCTGCCGACGGCCGAACTGCCCCACCATCCGAGAACGATTCCGGCAATCCCGCCTAAGAGCGCCAGAAGGACGCTCTCAGTCAACAATTGGCGAATCAGGCGCGCTCGCCCCCCGCCGAGCGCCGCGCGAATCGCCATTTCGCGCTCGCGCACCGTGGCGCGCACCAAAAGAATGTTGGCGACGTTCACGCAGGCCAGCAGCATTACCAGACTGGCCAAGCTAAGAAATAGCCCGGAAATCACCATGAATGTGTTCTTGGGATCCGGATTGGGCCTGGCTCGCAGCTCGGGATAGACGTACAGGCTCAAGTCCTCGTCTTCCCTGGGATGGTCCGCCGCAAGCCGATGCGCGATAACGGAAAGCGAAGCCTGGGCTTGGGCGAGCGTCACAGCATTCTGGAGCCGTCCCAAAACGGCAAAATTGCGAAAACTCCGGTTCGTCATAAAGTCGTTCGGATTGCCATCGAGAATCGCCATGCCCAACGGCAGGTAGGCCTGGATGTCCAAGAGCGATGCCTGGCCGTTGAAACCTCGCGGCGCGACTCCCACAATCGTGATTGAGCGTCCATCGACGGACACCTTTCTTCCAACGATTCCCGGGTCACCGCCGAAACGACCTTTCCAGTAGCTGTAGCCCAGGACCATGACCGGATCCGCGCCCGGAACTTCTCCCTCGGAGGGAAGAATCAGCCGTCCAAGCGCCGGGTGAAGGCCCAATGCGGAGAAGAAGCTGCCCGAGACGTAGTTCGTCACGATGCGATCCGGTTTGCCGTTTACGCTCAGCCCATCGAGCCCAACCCCATACGCAAAAACGTCGGAAAACAGGGACGAAGTGGCCGTCCGGATGTCCCGGTAATCGGGAACCGAAAACTGGCCATCAACATTTCCATGCTTTTGCTGCAAAGCGAGCACGGTGATTTGACTCGGATCTTTTACCGGCAAAGGACGCAACAGGAATCCATTCACCATGCTAAAGATCGCTCGCGCCAATGCCCAGAGCCAGCGTCAAGGCCGCGATCACCGTGAACCAGCGATTCTTCGCCAGGGTCCGCAACGCAAACCGCACATCCATCCACAGTGAGTTCATCGAGCTGTCTCCTCGACTCGCCGCTCAACACCTCCGCCTTCTCCCTGCTTCCGCGCCCGGGTCATTCGTACCTCAACGCAATCAACGGATCCACGCGAATGGCGCGGCGAGCGGGAACGTAACAAGCGGCCAGCGCGACCAGAACCAGCAACAACACACCTCCTGCGAATGCCAGCGGATCGGTGGCGCTCACTCCAAACAAGACGGAGTTGAGAACACGGGAAGCCCCGAAGGCGGCGAGCGAACCGATCGCAATTCCCGCGCCCGTAAGCCACGCTCCACTCCCAAGCACAAGCCGCAGAATTTCGCGCGGATGGGCGCCGAGAGCCATGCGAATCCCGATCTCACGGGTACGCTGCGTCACGTTGAAAGCCATGACGGCGTAGATCCCGAGAGCGCCGAGGAACAATGCCAACGCGCTGAAAAAGGCCATGAGATCGGTGACGATCTGAAAACCCGCATACATATCGTCCATCATGGACTGGATTGGGCGTATGAGGGACACCGGCTGGTCCGCGTCGATGGCCCAAACCGCGTTTCGAATCGCGTCGGCGAGCGCGGCGGGGTCCGCACGCGAGCGAACCACAATTCCCATCGATCCTGAGGGCAACTGCTCAAAAGGGGCGTAGATTTCGCGCACGTGCCTTGTGCTCGTCGAGTTGTAGAGCTTGACGTCCTGCACGACTCCAACCACGGTAGCCGTGTGATCGACGCCGCCCGCCGTGAATCGAACCTTTTGCCCCACCGGATCTTCATTCGGCCAGAAATAACCGGCCAGAGCCTGGTTGACGACGGTTACAGGTGGCGCGGAAGGGCCGTCCGCCGTGGCGAAGGAGCGCCCTTTCAGCAGCTCGATCCGCATGGCAGAAAAATAATCCGGCGTTACCGCGCTGAACTCCGCGTAAGGGATTTCGCCGGCCGGCGGCGCAGGCTTGCCTACGGCGTAGACGGGCACCCCGCTGCAGCAATCTCCGAAAGGAATCGACTCACTTGCGCCGGCGGCGTCGATTTGCGGCAGCGCGCGCAGCCGATTCATCAGCCGATCGTAGAAGCTCCGAATCTGCACGGGCGATTCATATTGCGTGGCGGGCAGATACAGCTCGGTGGCCAGTACGTTCTCCGGCCTGAACCCGGGATTCTGATGGATGAGCGCGACAAACCCTTTCACCAGCAAGCCCGAGCAAACCACAATCACTACGGCGAGAGCGATCTCGCCGACGACGAAGGCGTTTCGCAGACGGGTTCCGTGCCGCGCGCCCGACGTCTGGCCGGCGGCCTCCTTCAGCATCGAAAAGACGCCCAATTTCGAGCTGGAGATCGCGGGCGCAAGCCCGAAAAGTATGCCGGCGAGAAGCGCGACTCCCAGCGTGTACAGGAACGTCTGGTAATCCAGGCTCACATGGCCGTAGTTAACCAGATAACCGCGAGTTCGCGGCGGAATTGCCGCGGCGATCCACGCCACGGTCCAGTAAGCGACTCCAACCCCCGCGGCGCTGGCCGCCAGAAACAGCAGAACAGTTTCCGTAACCAGTTGCCGCACCAGACGCCGCCGGCTCGCGCCCAGAGCCGTGCGAACCGCCAGCTCCCTGGTTCGCCCGGTGGCACGCGCGAGCATCAAGTTCGCAACATTGGCGCACGCCATCAGCAGCACCAGCGCCACAATCCAGAAACAAATCAGAACTTCCTCATTCCCCTGCTCGCTGCCAATCTCGTATTGAAGCGTGTGGAGAATCACTCCCGAGTCGGCGTTCGTCTTGGGAAAGGCCTTCGCCAACTGAGACGCGATTCCCGACAGTTCCCCTTGGGCGGCCGACACCATTACGTCAGCCTTGAGACGCCCGATCGCCATGACTTCGGTGTCCTGGCGGTCGGACCGCGCCTGCGCAGACAGTGCGAGCGGCACCCAGACATTCGCCTCCCCCGTCAAGGCGAGTTGAAACTTCGCGGGCATGATTCCCACGACGACATAAGACTCGCGGTTAAGCTGTATCTTTTGGCCGATCAGGCCGGGATCGCCGCCAAATCGTGTTTCCCAAAGTCCGCGGCTCAGGATCGCGACGTGGGCAGCGCCCGGCTCGTCCTCCTGAGGGAGGAACGTGCGGCCCAGCGCAGGCTGGGCGCCAAGCGTCTCGAAGAAATTCCAGGTCACACGATTTCCCTGAACGCGCTCAGGCCTGCCATTCCCGGTCAGGTTGAATGGCCCAACCGTCCAGGCGCAGAGCGTCTGAAAATTCCGGCTCTCGCGTTGAAGATCGTAAAAATCGCCAGCGTGTATTGCGTGAGACATCTGGCCGGTCTTCGTATTGTTGCCGAGAAGCACGACGAGGCGATCGCTATGGGGATAGGGCAAAGGATGGAGCACCCAGGCGTTCACGTAGCTGAACATCGCGGTGTTCGCGCCAATACCCAGAGCCAGCGCCAGCACCGCTACAATCGCGAATCCAGGATTCTTCACCAGGATCCGCGCGCCGTAGCGAATGTCTTGCAACAATGAGGTCATTTGCGGTGCCCCCAACACACCCGGTTCCCCCCACCACACGGAACTATTCGTATCTCAGAGCGACGATCGGATCCACGTTTGCCGCTTTCCGCGCCGGCAGCCACCCCGCGACAAAGGCCACAGCCGCGAGCAACACGGTGGCCCCGACGAACACCAGCGGATCGCTCGCCTTTACGCCATAGAGCAGCGATTCCACGAGCCGCCCGAGCGCGAACGCCACGACCAGTCCAATCACCAGGCCGATTCCCGCCATCCTCATCACTTCGCGAAGTACCAGCCAAGCTACGTCTTTCGGCTCCGCTCCCACGGCCATCCGTATGCCGATCTCGCGCGTGCGACGCGCGACCATATATGCCAGGACGCCATAGAGACCGATGGCCGCGAGCAGCGCCGCCAGCAGACCGAGGCAGAGCGAGAAGAAGGTCAGCAGCCGGTCGGCGTAAACGGACTGATCCGCCTGTTCCGCGAGAGTTTCCACGTCGTAGACCGGCAGATTTGAATCGAAGCCTCGCACGACGTTGCGAATCGTCGCCGCCATAGCAAGAGGGTTCAGGCTCGAGCGCACGTAGAATGTCGCGTTCGTGAGGTTCTGATCCTGCGTGTAGGGTTGGTAGGCGAACGGGTGAATCGTATCGCGCAGATTGTCGTGCTTGCTGTTCTGAACGACGCCGACGATCTCGATGTTCGGCTGGACGCCGCTGTGGTGTCCCCAAAGGATGTGCATCCCGATCGGATTGCGGCCGGCGAAATACTTTTGGGCCATCTTTTCATTGATGACGACAACCTTCGGGCTGGTGGCCGTGTCGCTTTCGCGAAACTCGCGGCCCGCGAGCAATGGAATCCCCATAGCTGAAAAGTAGCCGGGCCCGACATCGTTCCGAAAGACGTCCGTATCTTCGTCGGGCCGGACGGCGTAGCCCTGGATGGTCACGTTGCCGCTGGCGTCGTCGCCCTGGAACACGGGAATCGTGGCTACGCCGACGCCGCGAACGCCGGGCAGGCCCGCAATCGACTGTCTCATGCGGTCCAGGAGCGCCGCCGTTTGCGGAGTCGTGTAGCGGTTGAGCGAGGGCGAGATGGAAAACTGGACGACATGATCCACGTTTACACCAAGATTCTGGTGCTCGAGATTCGCCAAGCTGCGCGCGAAGTATCCGGCCGAAGCGAGGAGCATAGCCGTCAGCGCCATCTGCGAAATCATCAGCCATTTGCGCAACTGCACGTTGGATTTTCCGCCGGAAACGCTCGCGCCCTGATCCTTCAGCGTGGCTTGCAGGCTGGAACGCGTGGCGCGCAGCGCGGGTCCGAGCCCGAACAGGATTCCTGTAACGATGGAGACGCCCAAAGCAAACAGAAGAATGCGCGAATCGAACTGGGTTGCCAGCCCGGTGACGCCGACGCCCTGGCGCAGCGATCCGACCAGCACGCCCGCCGTCCACGAAGCGACGAGCACACCCGCAAGTCCTCCCGCAAGAGCCAGCAGGAGGCTCTCCGTCAGAAGTTGCCGGACGAGACGCCAGCGTCCCGCCCCGAGCGCGAGCCGCACGGCCATTTCGCGCTGCCGGGCTTCGCCGCGCGCCACCAGCAGGCTCGCCAGATTCGCGCACGCGATCAGAAGAATCAGGCCGACCATCGTCAGAAGCGCGAGGAGAGGCATTTCGGCGTTGGCCTGCAAAATCGGACGCCCGTGAGCGCCGGTATCGAGCGCGATGTGGCGCGCCAGAAACTGGTTTGCCCGCCTGCTGCCCGGCGAAAGCTTCAGCAAGGGCAGCTCCGACTCCTCGATGGCATGGAAGGCCGGCGCGGTGGCTACCTGCGCGCTCGCTGCCGTGAACCCGGACTTCAACCGCCCGATGATGTTCAGCCATGCGTCGGCGTGGTCATCCAGTCCGTTCCAGCCGGGCGTCATCAGAGCTTTCATGGTCATGGGAACGAAAAGGTCCGTCACTCGCCCAATCTGCACGCCACTGAATTCCTTCTGTGCGACACCGACTACCGTAAGCGGAGTTCCGTTTACCGTGAGCGGCTTGTTCAGAATTCCGGGATCGGCGCCGAACTGCCGCGTCCAATACCCGTAGCTAAGCACCGCAACTGGATTTCCTCCCTGTGCCGTTTCGTCGCTCGGGGAGAAGAGGCGTCCCAGCGCGGGCTTCACGCCCAGAACATCGAAGTAGTTTCCCGAAACGAGTTCGCCGGGCGCGCGATCGGTGTGGCCGTTCGCAGCCACGTTGAGCGTCAGGCCGAATCGCGCGAGCAAACCATCAAACGCAGACGCGCGTTCCCGCAGGTCTTTATACTCGGGATAAGAAAAAGATGCCGCGTCATCGCCGTCGCTGGACGTGCTTCCCGTCTTCCAACCCAGCGCCCGCACGATCACGAGCTGTTGCGGGTTCTGCACCGGCAGCGCGCGCAGCAGCACCTGATCCGTCAGGGAGAAGATCGCGGTGTTGGCGCCAATGCCCAAAGCGAGGGTCAGCACCGCAATCACAGTGAATCCCTGATTCTTGGCCAGCATCCGCACTGCATACCGCACGTCCGCCCACAATGAACTCATTGGTGTTCTCCGTGCCTATATCGTTCCGCGTTTCCAGCTCCCAACTTCCAAGCTGCCGCCTCCAGGACTATTCGTATCTGAGCGCCACCATCGGATCCACGCGCATGGCGCGGCGCCCCGGTATGTATGACGCGAAAACCGCCACGGCGCACAGAATGGCGGCGACCACCGCAAATGTGAGCGGGTCGGCAGCCGACACACCGAAAAGCAAACTGGAAATGAGCCGCGTCAACGCAAGAGAGAGTACGAGCCCAATCGAGATTCCAATTGCCGCAAGCCGCGCTCCTTCGCCCACGATCAGGCGCAGCACATCGATTCGCTGCGCGCCGAGGGCCGCGCGGATGCCGATTTCCTGCGTTCTGCGCGTCACGGAATATGCCACGACCCCGTAGATTCCGACCGCCGCAAGCGCCAGCGCCGTGGCGGCGAAAATCCCCACCAGAAGCAGCAGGAAACGGCGATCGGCGAGCCAGCCGCCCAGCGCATCGGCAAACGTCGAGAGTTGGACCGGAACATTAGGATCGACGTCATGAAAGATGCCGCGTGCGGCGGACGCAACCGATCCCGGCGGGGCCGTGCTGCGCACTACAGCAGTCCACGAGTCCTGGCCATTCAGCCCGCGCTGCTCGTAATTCACGTAGATGATCGGCGTTGGAGGGTGGTCCAGCCCCTCGACGCGAACGTCCCCCACGATCCCCACAATGGCGAGAGGCTTGAGATTCCCATCCATGTTGCCGAATTCGATCACCTGCCCGACGGGATTTTGATTGGGCCATCGGTTGCGTGCCAGGGTCTGGCTGATGACAGCGACATTGGTCGCATCGAGACCGTCGCGGTCCTCGAAGACGCGTCCGCGCAAGAGCGGAATTCCCATCGTCTTGAAATAGCCTGTGCTCGCAACGCAATAGTCAGCGTGCCCCGCGTTATCGGGATTCTGGGCGATGCGGTCCCAATCGGCGTAACTCGCGGGCGGTTTTTGCCCGTTGAGAAGCAGGAACTGGCCATCCGCGCACCCCGTCGTTGCGGGCACGCCTCCCGTGAATCCCACGGCTTCGACGCCCGGAATACTTCGCATCCGGGAAAGAACGTTGTCCACAAAATGAACCCGCCGAATCTGACCCGGGGCAAGCCCCTGCGGCCATACGTCGGTCAGATCCGTTTGCATGGGCGGGGAAAACTCCAAAAGCAGCAGATGTTCCTGATGGAAACCCGGACTGACGGAAATCAGGCGCAAAAAGCTGCGCCCAAGGAGCCCCGCGCCGGTGAGGATCACCAGCGTCGCCGCAATTTCGGCAACCACGAGCACACCCCGGAGCCGCTGGCTCGCTCCCGTCTCGCTGTTGCCACGCGAACCCGCGCTCAACTCTTCCTGCAGATTTGCCCTTCCGGCTCGCAATGCGCCGAACAAGCCAAGTCCCAATGCAACGATCAAGGTTGCCGCGAGCGTGAACAGGAGAATCGGCCCGTTCACGTTGATTCCTTCGCTCCGGGGAAAGCTCGCCGGGAGAATTGCGGGAAGCAGGTTGACGATCCAGATTGCCAGCAGCACTCCCAGCCCGGCTCCTGCAAACACTAGAACGGCTGACTCCGCCAGAAATTGCCGGACCAACCTGCTGCGGCGCGCTCCCAGAGCGGCCCGCACCGCGAATTCCTTGGAGCGCGCGGCGGTGCGCGCCAGGAGTAATCCCGCCACGTTGGCGCACGCCACCAGCAGCAAGAGCGCAACTGCGCCGAACAGCGTCAGAAGCGCGGTGCGAACATCGCCCACCATCGCGTCGGCCAGCGGGACGACCTCGGCGCCGGTGAGATCAACTTGCTTTCCATACTGCTGATGGAGGCGGCGCCCGATCGCATCGAGATCGCCGCGAGCTTGCGCCACCGTGAAACCATCCCGAACCCGCCCGAGAGCCGACCAGTTGTGCGCGGTCCGGCTCGGAAGCATCTCGTCGAGTTCGCGAGGAAACCATGCGGCCGCTTCCGGCGGAAAATCAAATCCGCGGGGCATCACGCCCACCACGGAGAAATCCCTGCCGTCCATCGACAGATGAAAGCGCGAAAGGTCGCGCGCGGCTCCGAGATACTGCCGCCAATAGCCATAACTCACGATGATGGCGGGCGAACCATGCACGTGCAGCTCATCCGGCGCGAAGGTCCGCCCCAGGAACGGCTGAACCCCGAAGGCGTCGAAAAACTCCTTGGAAACGTCGGCAACATTCGCGCGCAGAGGCTCGCTCCCGCCAGAGATTGACGCCGTGCCGTATTCGTATTCCGCAAGGGCAGAGAGCGTATGGTTCTGTACGCGAAGGTCTTCAAAATTGGGATCGGCAAGATTCATGCGGTGGCCCCGCGCGCTCAACTCCCACACGCGCACGATCTGGTTTGGCTGCGGGTAAGGCAAGGGCCGCAGCAGGACAGCGTCAATGACGCTAAAGATTGCCGTGTTCGCGCCGATTCCCAGCGCTAGCGTGATCACCGCGACCGCCGTAAATCCGCGGTCCTTCGCCAGCGTCCGCAGCGCATAGCGCAAATCCATCCACAGTGAGTTCATCTCGCCCTTCTGGAGGAGAAGTGACCGCTCGCTTTACGCCTCATGATCTAGTCACTCGTCACTCGCCACCGGCCACTGCTTTACTCATATCGCAGCGCCACCATCGGATCGACGTTCGCTGCCCGCCGCGCCGGGATGTAGCAGGCCGCGATCGAAACCGCGGAGATCAGGGCAACAACGCCCGCAAGGGTGAGCGGGTCGTGCGCCGTCACGCCGTAGAGCAAGCTTCCCATTAATTGCGTGAGAGCCAGCGCCGCTGCCACGCCGATCGCCGCTCCCGCTAGCGTCAGTTTGAGGCCTTCGCGCACCACCATCCCCAGCACGCCCGCCGGCTGCGCTCCCAACGCGATTCGCACGCCAATCTCGTGCGATCGCTGCGCGACCGAATAGGACAGCACTCCGTATACCCCCACTGCCGCAAGAAAAATCGCCAATCCAGCGAACAGTCCGAGCAACGAAAGATCGAATCGCTGCGGGGCCAGCGAATCGTCGATCCTCGTCTCCATCGTCTTCACGTCCGCAATCGCCAGCGCGGGATCGAGCGAACTGATTTCCCGCCGGACAGTCGAGGTGACGCTCGACGGGTCGCCCTCCGTTCGCACGGCAAGGTGCAGCGTCCGTAGTTCTCCGATTACGGGATTCTCCAGATATTTGTCGCTGACCTGCAAGTACGGCGTATATGTGTGCGGCCCAGCAGCTTCCTGAATCGTCGAGTCCTTTACGTCTCCGACAATCCCGACCACCGTGCTCCATTCATCGAAGAATTTCATGCGCTTCCCGATTGGGTCTTGCCCCGGCCAGTAAACGCGCGCCGCGCGCTCGCTGATCACCACGACACTGGGAGAACCCATCTTGTCTTCTGACGTCAACAGTCGGCCTTTTTTGAGCGTGATTCCCATGGTTCGGAAATAGTCGCCCATCACCCAGCTTTGCGTGACGTTGGGCAGATGAACGTTCGGGTCCTGTCCTTCGATCTGAACGCCATCATGCTCCTCCGATTCCAAAGGCAAATCGGTCGATGCTCCGGCCGAGGTCACGCCCGGCAGCGCACTGGTTTTTCTCAGCACCTCCTTGAAAAAATTCCGGACGTGGTCGGCCTGGAAATACGCTTTCTGTGGAAGAGGAATCGTCAGTGTTAAAACGCGCTGCGGCCGGAATCCGGGGTCCGTTTCCAACAGTCGCTGGAAGCTGCGCAACAGCAGCCCGGCGCCGATCAGCAACATCACCGCGAGCGCCGTCTGCGACACGATCAGCGCGTTCTGCACGCCGCGCCGCCCGCGAGCCGCCGTTGTTCCCCGGCCCCCCTCTTTCATCGCCTCGTGCGGGTCGGTTCTCCCCGCCTCGATCCCCGGAATCGCTCCGAAAATCACCGCCGTGAGGATCGAAAGCGCGAAAGCGAACGCCAGCACGCGGCCGTCAATGGTGATGGCCGCCATCTGAGGGAGGTCGGCGGGCGCCAGCGACAGCAGGAGTCCCATACCCCAGAATGCAATCAAGACTCCCGCAATTCCCGCCGCGATCGCGAGCAGCAGGCTCTCGGAAAGCATTTGGCGCAGCAGCCGCGCGCGACCTGCTCCGAGCGCGGCCCGAATCGCCATTTCCTTTTGCCGTGAGGACGCCCGCGCCAGCAGCAGATTCGCCACGTTGGCGCACGCAATCAGCAAGACCAGGCCGACTGCGACGAGCAGCACCAGCAATGGTGTCCGCGCGTCTCCCACAAGTTGCTGTCGATACGGGACAACGGAAACTCCGAGGTGCGAGCCCTTAAGGAACTCGATCACCTGCTGCGGCCAGAGCTTTTCTACCCGCGCGATGACGTTTTCGGCGTCGCTCCGCGCCTGCGCGAGTGTTACTCGTGGTTTAAGCCGCCCGAGAACCGCGTGGTTGTACATGTTTCCCCAGCCTTGCAGTTCGGCGGGTGTGAACGCCATGGGCACCCACAAATCCGCTGGCTCGTTGTCGTAGTTTTCGCCGCCATGCATCGGGAAGACGAAACTCTTCGGCATCACGCCGATCACCGTGTAGGGAACGCGATCGAGTGCGACGGTCCGCCCCAGAATGCCCGGATCGGTTGCATAGCGCGTCTGCCACAGACCGTAACTCAGCACGACGACGTGGCGGCCGGGCTGATCCTCGTCCTGCGTGAACCACCTCCCGAGCATCGGCTGCACCCCCAGCAGGGGGACAAGCGTCGCCGAGGCGCGTGCGGCCTGGATGCGCTGCGCGGTCCCTTCTCCCGAAAGCTCGAAGTGCTCGTTGCTGTAGATCGCCATCGTCTCAAAGCTGTGTTGCCGCTCCGTAAACGCGCGATAGTCGGGGGCGTTAAAAGGAAGCTCGAAGGTGAATCCCGGCAGCTTTTCGCGAAGGGCTACGATGCGATCGCCGTTCCGGAAGGGGAGCGGCTGCAAAAGGACCGCGTTCACCACGGAAAAGATCGCCGTGTTGGCGCCAATCCCGAGCGCCAGCGTCAACACTGCCACAATCGCGAACCCGCGACTCTTCGCCAGAGTCCGCATCGCGTACCGCAAATCCATCCACAATGAGCTCATACTTTCCCCCACTGCATCCTTCGGCACCAACCTGCTGGCGCGCGGATCTTCAGCGGATTCGCCAGCAAGACAACCGCGCCGGGCCGGTTCGCTGACCTATTCGAAGCGGTGCGGGAGGCTGCCAAATAAGAACCCACGGACCCCGCTGTTCCAATCAGCAGACACACCAATCCGCCGACACAGAAAACTCCCCTTGGAATTGTTGCTGGGACGCTTCTTGGAAACCGAATCTAGACCGTCGCGGTGCGCGTCCCTACGGTTTCCTCGACGATGCGGCCGTCGAAGAGATGAATGGTGCGGTCGGCGATGCTGGCGTAGCGCGGATCGTGGGTAACCATGCAGATCGTGGCGCCTTCGCCGTGCAGTTGCCGCAGCAAATCCATCACGGCTTCGCTGTTCTTCGAGTCGAGGTTTCCGGTCGGCTCGTCCGCGAGCAGAATGGAGGGCTGGCCTACGAGAGCTCGGGCCACCGCGACGCGTTGCTGCTGGCCGCCCGAAAGTTGCGAGGGATAATGCTTCATGCGGTGGGCCATGCCGACGCGCTCGAGCACTTCCTGCACGCGCTTTTTCCGCTCCGCCGAGGCCATGCTGCGATAGGTGAGGGGCAGCTCGACGTTCTCGAACACGGTCAAGTCGCCAATCAGGTTGAACGCCTGGAAAATGAACCCGATTTCGCGATTGCGGATGCGCGTGCGGTCGGAAAGCGTGAGATTCGCCACCGGCTGCGTATTGATCCAGTAATTGCCGTCGGTCGGCGAATCGAGCAGGCCCAGAATCGAGAGCAGCGTCGATTTGCCGCACCCGGACGGCCCGGCAATCGAGAGGAACTCGCCGTTCTTGATCTCGAGATGCACTCCGCTGAGCGCGTGCGTCTCCACTTCGTCGGTGTAGAACACCTTGGTGACGCCTTCCAATCGGATCAAGTTTCCGTTCGTGCTGTTCATGCTGGGCTCCTTCTCAAAGTTGGCCTGGGCGGATCATGCGTGAGATTTTGCGCCGTTCAGCCTTGATAATCAACACTACACTCCCCGCGCGCCGGGCCCTGACTTGCGCTACTCGTCCATACGAAGGTCGCACCTTAAAGGTTCCCTTCTATTTCAGCTCGATGCGGTCGTAATTGTCATACGCGGACATGTCCGAGAGAACCACGGTGTCGCCCACGTTCAATCCCTTCAGGATCTGCACGTAGTTGACCGAGGTTTTTCCAAGCTCCACCTGCACGCGATCCGCTTCTCTCGCTTCCGACCACGGCCCCAAAACCTTGAACAAGCCGATCGTGCTGTTCTCTTCGCCGTGCACCGGCCGCCCAACGTAGAGCACGTTCTGCAAACGATCGAACACGATTGTGCCTTCGACGCTCAGGTCCGGCACCGCTCCCTCCGGCAAGGGACCGTCCAGTTTCACATCCACCGTGCGCGTTCCATTAACGACGGATGGGTCGATTCGAATCACGTGACCCGGAATGATGCCGTTGTGGGTGTCGACTTCCGCTTTTTGCCCGATCAGAAGGTCTTTCGCCTGCGTTTCGGCAATCTTGAGCTGCGCCTTCAACTGGGAAGGCTGCGTCACGACGCCCAGCTTCGTTCCCTGTGCGACGCGCGTTCCAACGTCCACGTCGAGCTCCTGAAACATACCATCCACACCGGGGCGGACATGCAGCTCATTCAGTTGCGATGAATAAAGGTCGTAGAGCGCCTTTTTCTGCTCGATCGTCGCTTCCTGCACCGCCAGCTGCGACTCGATGGAATTCTCAAATGTCTCGACTTCCTTTTGCGCCAGGTCGTCCTGTTTCTTCAACTCCGCGGCCTGCACTTCCGCCGTCTTCACGTCCAGTTCCGGCGCAAGCCCGTTCGAGAAAAGCTGCTCCTTGGTCTGCTTGACGAGTTCCGCGGTCTGATATTGCGACCGAATTCCGGCTGCCAGTGTCCGCTTATCCATCAACTGGTTTTCCAGCAGCGCTTTCGTTTGCGCGTAGGAGGCTTTTGCCCCCTTCAACTGGTACTGCGCGTCCATGGATTCCTGCTCGAGCTGCGGGTTGGTCAGGTCCATCAGAACTGTATCGGCCTTCACCGGCGTGCCGGGAAGGAAATATCGCTGCGTGACCGTCCCGTCAACCGGCGCCGAAATTACGTGAATCGTCTCGGGAACCAGCGTTCCCAACCCGCGCACATCAATCACAATCGACCCGCGCTTCACCGTGTCCGGCCACACCGTGGATTTATCGACGGACGGCGCGGCAGGTTTCAGCCGCGAGAGCGCTCCCGTGATGATCACCGCGACTACAACCGCACCGCCGACGTATAGGATCCGGCGGATCTTCTTCTTTCGCTTAGCATCTGGCCGCGCTATGTCCACAGAGACCTGACCTCACTTCCTTCGTTCTTCATACCGCAACTGGCGTTCCGCCCGAGACTCGTTGTAAGGCGCTTATATTGCTGCGCTTACGGACAATTTGCAATGGGCGGAAGCGCCGATTTGCCCGCTCGTGGGAATCAGGCGTCCCGCAATCGAACACGCCTGGCAGCGGTTTGGCACCGCGTCGCGCCCACCTGGCCCTGGGTGACGTCGGGCGATAGGGATTCCGTCGGGACTGCCGCAAAGAAGCTCCGGAATCCGGGATTGTCTGAAACGGCGACTCCACGTTCGGACGACCACAAGAGGCCGGAAGCGGCAGATTCAAGTCGTTCTTATGATCAAGCTGCTTGATCTTGTTGCAGCACAAACTTATTCGCCTGGCCTTCGCTTTTTCGGAGCTTTCTCGGCGTCTCCGGAAGTTCCAGCGGCGACTTCCCATGGCGCCAGAAAGACCCGTTCAGGATTCCATGCTGGCTCGAATTTCCTGCCATCGCTTGGGGCGCTTCTTCGCGTCGAGCACCTTTTTCCGCAGCCGAATCGACTTGGGTGTCACTTCGACGTATTCATCGTCCGCGATGAATTCGATGGCTTTCTCGAGTGTCATGTCGCGGGGTGGAATCAGGCGGATCGCTTCATCGGCAGACGACGAACGCATGTTCGTCTGTTTCTTTTCCTTCGTGATGTTGACGTTCATGTCGTCTTCCCGCGAGTTCTCGCCGACGAGCATTCCCTCATACACTTCGATGCCCGGCCCGATAAACATTTCGCCGCGTTCCTGGATTCCCCAGATCGCGTAGGCCACGGAAACGCCCGCGCGGTCGGCCACCAGCGCGCCCGTAGGACGCATGGCCATGTCGCCCGCATAGTCCGTCCAACCTTCCAGCAAGGAGTGGATCAATGCCGTGCCTCGCGTGTCCGTCAGTAACTGACCGCGCAGCCCGATCAATCCCCGCGACGGTATGCTGAATTCCATGCGCACTCGCCCGGAATGATGGTTCACCATTTTTTTCATTTCGCCGCGGCGAGCGCCGAGCGATTCCATGACGATTCCGATGAAATTTTCCGGGCAGTCAATGATCAGCAATTCCAGCGGCTCGATCCGCCGCCCGTTTTCCGTGCGCACCACGATTTCCGGCTTGCCGACCATGAGCTCGTAGCCTTCCCGGCGCATGGTCTCGATCAAGATTGCCAATTGCAGTTCCCCGCGTCCCAGCACGCGAAACGCGTCGGTGTTTCCCGCATCTTCCACGCGCAACGAAACGTTCGTCAGCAGCTCTTTCTCGAGGCGCGCGCGCAAATCCCGCGAGGTGACGTACTGTCCTTCACGGCCGGCAAACGGAGAAGTGTTGATCGTAAAGACCATGGCCAGCGTCGGCTCGTCGATCGTGAGCGGCTCGAGCGGCACGGGATTACTGAGGTCGGTTATGCTCTCGCCGATCTGAATTCCTTCGACGCCGGCGATGGCCACAATGTCCCCTGCCGAAACTTGCTCGGCTTCGTCGCGCTCAAGGCCGCGAAAGGTAAACAGCTTGGTGATTTTCGTGGGCTGGATCGTTCGATCGAGTTTCGAGATCGCTACTTCGGTTCCACGCGTCAGAGTTCCCTGGAAAACGCGGGCAATCGCCAAACGCCCAAGAAAGTCGCTGTAGTCGAGATTGGTGACCTGAATTTGCAGGCCGGCGGCGGGGTCGCCCGCCGGCGCGGGAATCGAGGCGATGATTTCCTCGAAAAGAGGCAGGAGTGTCCTGGAATCGTCGCCGATCTGCCGGTGCGCCACTCCGGTCTTGGCGTTCGTGTAGATCACAGGGAAATCGAGCTGATCCTCGGTGGCGTCGAGATCGATAAAGAGGTCGTAAATCTCGTCGAGAACAGCCGCGGGCCGCGCGTCGGGCCGGTCGATCTTGTTCAGCACCATGATGGGCGGGAGTTTTGCGGC
Organism: Candidatus Acidiferrales bacterium; assembly: GCA_035307985.1. Classification (GTDB taxonomy): domain Bacteria; phylum Acidobacteriota; class Terriglobia; order Acidiferrales; family UBA7541; genus Palsa-295. The sequence continues at coordinate 33,679 of DATGHM010000074.1, read as the reverse complement.
GAGGGCCTTCTGCAGGACGTAGCGCGTCTGCGGGAGCGGCCCTTCGCTGGCATCGACCAGCACCAGTACACCATCGACCATGCGGAGAGCGCGCTCGACTTCGCCGCCAAAATCGCTGTGGCCAGGCGTGTCGACGATATTGATCTTCGTGCCGCGAAACGTGAGGGCCGTATTCTTTGAGAGAATTGTGATGCCGCGCTCGCGCTCGAGTTCGTTCGAGTCCATCACGCGCCGCGGCACGTCCTGATTCTCGCGGAAGATTCCGCTCTGGTGCAGCATGGCGTCGACGAGCGTGGTCTTGCCGTGATCGACGTGCGCAATGATCGCAATGTTCCGTATCATCATTCTCGTATGTCTGCAGTTGCCCGCAAATTCCCAGGCTGAAGCCCGATCGAGTCGCTGCCGTTCATCGAGGCGCTCGCCGGGCTTCCACCCGTCAGGCCGCTCAGGGTAAACCAGCCCCACTAGAAACAAAAAAGGGCTGCAACGTCGTTCCGCAGCCCCAAGGACGTTTCGAATGTTAGGAGCGACAAACGCGACCTTCATTTTAGCACGCACAGCCCCTTCCCGATATTCGGGCGGGCACCCTCCAGGAAACAAGACGTGCGAAATGCGCCCGGATTGATTGACCCTGCTCGCACGCGCTGTTAAATTGTTGTAATTGTGGCGGATGGGACGGAAATTGCAGCACTGGAGCTGGAACAGGGCGCGGTTCAGGACGATATTTGCGGCCATCCTGGCCGTGTTTTCAGCGGGCTGCGGGGCGACGCACAAGACGCCCGCGCGGCCGCCGTCGAGCGCTCCCGTCCGGCTGCTGACGGCGACCAAGCAGCAGCTGGTCGCCGCGTACAACGTGCAGGCGAGCGCGATTCATTCGGTTAATGCCTCGGTTTCGGTGAAATTGATCGCCGGAACGGCCTATTCGGGGATCATCCAGCAATATCACGAAATCAAGGGGTTCATCCTGGCTCAGAAGCCGGCGAGCATTCGCGTGATCGGCCAGGCCCCGATCGTCGGGACGAACATCTTCGACATGGCGAGCGATGGCGAAACGTTTGCCATCTACATTCCGTCAAAAAGCAAGTTCGTGACGGGCGCGGCAAGTTTGCAGCGGCCATCCGCGAAGCCGATCGAAAACCTCAGGCCGCAGCATTTGACGGAAGCGTTCTTCTGGGACCCGGTTCCCCAGAGCACACCCGTGCTGTTTCAGGCCGGCGACGAATCGGAGGCGCGCTACTATATTTTGACCATCCTTCAGAATGCGCCTGAAGAAGGCAGCACGACGGCGGCGTCGGCAAAGATGGGCGAAGATTGGCAGATCGCGCGAGAAGTCTGGTTTGACCGCAACGATTTGAGCATCGCGCGCCTTCAGATTTACGGCTCCGACGGCAGCGTGAGGTCGGATATCCGGTACGACCGGTGGGACAATTTTGGAACCGTGCGATTCGCGCGCCAAATCGAAATCACGCGGCCGGGCGAGGACTACCAGTTGAAGATCACCATTGAGAAGCTGACTGCGAACGAACCGATTCCTCCGGAGCGTTTCGTGCTGAAGCAGCCTCCGGGAACAGAATTGGTCCGCGTGGGCGCCGAGACGCGGGAGCCGAAGCCTTGATCGGGCACATGATCCTTCGGAACATTCTCCACCGTCCAGCCCGCACGCTGATCACGGTGATTGGCATCGCGGTGGAAGTCACCCTGGTGATCCTGGTTGTCGGGCTGACCACCGGCCTCCTGACGGAATCCGCGAAGCGAACGGAGGGGGTTGGGGCAGACATCATGGTCCAGCCTCCCTCTGCGTCGATCTGGGCCGCGTTCAGCGGCGCGCCGATGCCCATTCGTATCGCGGGAAAACTAAAAAAACTGAATTACGTTCAGGCGGTGGCCCCGGTCCTGGTGCAGTTCAATTCCGTGAACGGGCTGGACATTGTGTACGGAATTCAGCCGGACACGTTCAGCGGCGTTTCCGGGGGGTTCGTGTTTCATGCGGGACACGGCCTGGAGGCTCCCGACGACATTCTGGTGGACGACGTATACGCGCGAGCAAAAGACGTGCGGGTCGGCCAGACGCTTCACATTCTGGGACACGATTTCCACGTGGCCGGAGTCGTGGAGCACGGAAAAGGCGCGCGTCTGTTCGTGCTGATGTCAACGTTACAGCAAATGTCGGGCGCGATCGACAAAGCGTCGATTTTTTTCATCAAGTGCGACCGGAGCGATCACACGCCGGCGGCGATGGATGAAATCCGGCAACTGCTTCCCGGCTACGAAATCCGCCCGCTCAAGGATTTCATTTCGCTGATGACATCGTCGAATCTGCCGGGGCTGAGCGCCTTCATCAGTGTGATGATCGGCATTGCGGTGGCGATCGGATTTCTCGTGGTTTTTCTCTCGATGTACACCACGATCATCGAGCGGACGCGCGAGATTGGAGTGCTGAAGTCGCTTGGAGCATCGAAGAGCTACATCGTCGAGATCGTGCTGAGCGAGACCATGCTGCTTTGCATTCTGGGCAGCGGATTCGGTGTGGGATTGAGTTTCCTGATGCGCTGGGTGTTCGTGACCGCGTTTCCGTCGATGACGATCCTGATCCTGCCGAGGTGGGTTATGTTTTCCGGCATGATTGCGCTTGCCGGCGGTTTGTTGGGCGCTTCCTATCCGGCGTGGATTGCCAGCCGCAAGGATCCGGTGGAAGCCCTGGTCTACGAGTGAGTGAAGCCTGCCTCGCTCTTGTGGCGCCCCTGAATCGTCAAGAGCAGAACGGCTCTTCATGCCGCCGGAGAAACATCCTATTTCTAGGTGGAAATGGCAAACGCGATTAAGATAATTTTGCGTGCGGACGATTCGATTCTGTGCGGGGAAATCGCTCGGGAGCCCGCGTTGGAACCCATACTCAAGACGGAAAGCCTCTGGAAAGTTTACCGGTCTGGCAAAGTGGACGTAGCGGCGCTGCGCGGAGTGGACGTCCGAGTGTTACCGGGCGAGTTCGTCTGCATTATGGGGCCTTCGGGATGCGGAAAATCCACGCTTCTGCACGTGATCGGGGGGCTGGCGCGGGCGACTCGCGGGCGCGTGCTTCTCGATGGGAACGATTTGACGGCCATGAGTGATGCGGAAAGGACGCTGCTCCGGCGGCATAAAGTCGGATTCGTGTTTCAAAAGTTCAATCTTCTGCCTACGCTGGATGCGCGCCACAACATAGCGCTCGCTCAGCACATCCACGGCAACGGTTTCGACCCGCACCGTTTCGATGTCGTGGTGGACTTGCTGGGGCTGCGTCAAAGACTGCACCATAGACCTTCCGAACTTTCGGGAGGAGAGCAGCAGCGTGTAGCGATTGCGCGCGCGATCGTGACGGAACCCAAAATCCTCTTGGCCGACGAGCCCACCGGCAATCTCGACACGAAGAGTTCGGAGGGCGTCCTTTCCCTGTTGCGAGGACTGAACAAAGATCTGGGGCAGACGGTGGTGATGATCACGCATAATCCGGACGCTGCCACCTATGGAACGCGAGTCCTGCACATGCGCGACGGGCTGGTCGTGAACGGGTCGGCGCTCCACTGACATGAACAGGCTGTGGCGCGGAATCGTCGGAACGATTTTCTGGTCGTACGAGCGGGGAAGCTGGCCGTACGACGTGATGGTGCTCGCGATTCTTGCATTTGTTCTGCTGACGCCGCGAAGCTGGTTTCACGATCAGCCTCAAAGCAAGGCTTTTCCGGACTCGGGAGTGCGTTTGATCGATCAAAATCCCAGCGACCGAACCCGCACCTATCGTTTAGACGCCCGGCTGCTCGATCCGAAAAAGCCGGCGCCCGGAACGGGCCCCGAACTCGAGCGCGAAACGCACGATGTTCTGAGCCGAAATGTCGATGATCTGAGGGGCCAGAGATTTCAGGTGGTTCGAATCACGGCCGTGCGCGCGGACGACGGATCGGTCGAGTCATACGACGTGATCGTCCGGCCGTGATTCCCCGTTCTTATCTTCTTCGCTGTCGACTTTGCGGACGCCCGCAGTGGCCGGGCGGCAACCGCGAGATCGGGCGTGCTAGACTCGAATTCCTCAGGCAGACCGCGCAGGGATGATCTCGAACCCGGACAGGAGTTTCGATTGGTCGAATCGGCTTACGATACTGGCCGTCGCCTCGATCTTGTTCCTCACTCAGTATCCTTTTGAATTTTCGTCCCACGGCAAGCAACACAGGGGTATTTCGCCGCTGATGCTCGGCTATGGAGGAAAAAGCGGCGCGATGGACGTCCTGTTGAACATTTTGCTCTTCGTTCCGTTCGGATTCGCAATCGGGAGCAAACTTCTCAAGCGCAAGAATTGGAAATCGGCGCTTTTCTACGCCGCAATCGCCGGATGCGTCTTTTCTTACCTGATCGAGCTAGCGCAACTTTACATTCCGCAGCGCGATTCGGGATGGGAAGACGTGTTTACAAACACCACGGGCGCGATGATCGGCTGTCTTCTCTTCGCACTCTTTGGAGCGTGGCTTTTCAGGGGGCTGTCGGGCACGCAAGCGTTTCTCGAAAGATGGCTCACTCCGGGCCGGCTGGCGCTCGTTCTTGTCGCGTATTTTGGAATCTGGTCTTTCGTTTCAGTCTCGCTCAGCAGGGAGACGAGCGTGCGCAACTGGAACAGGAACTGTTTTCTCATGATCGGGAACGGACCGGGAAGCCGGCAGCTTTGGGCAGGAGAATTGTCGCGGCTCGAGTTCTGGGACCGTGCGTTGTCGCAACAGGATGCGGAGCGGGCGACGCAAGACGAGGTAGCATCCGCAGGGAATCCCGTCGCGAGCTTCGATTTTCAGGTCAATCCTCCGCGCCAGGACAAAAACTCCAGATTTTTCATTCCCCTGGCTGCAAGGCCGGTTGCGCCTTCGCGCAGGCCCGCGAACGAAGAGCAATTCGACGGCGCTTCCACGGGGCCTGTGACCGATTTGATCGACAGCGTGAGGCGGACCAATCAATTTTCGATTCGGGCCGTTCTCAAGCCTGGCGAGGGGCCGGGCTCGAACGGCCGCATTGTTTCACTCTCGCCGCCGGCGGCATATTCCGATCTCTACCTCGGACAGAGTAACGAGAATCTCGTCTTCTGGTTTCGAAGTCCCGCTTTTTCGCGCCGGCCCACTCTCATCTGGAGGATCCCGAACCTGCTCACTTCGGGCCGAAGTAACAACATTCTTTTTTCATACGATGGGTCGAATCTGCGGCTTTACGCGCATGGACAAGAAATCCAAAGTCACCAGCTTGGCCCCGGTACTGGGTTTGCCAGTCATTTTCGGCACTTGAAGACAGTCGAACTGAGCGGCTACCGAGATATCTATTACTCCATCGTGTTTTTTCCGGCAGGCGCGTTGCTCGGGATCGCCTTCACCAAACGGCGCTGGCGCTGGTTCGCGCTGGCGGGCCTCCTCGCTCTTGAAGAATTGCTCGCGCCATTCGTTTTTCAGCGGGTCCTGACGGATTCGAGCGGAGGTTCCTTCTCGATTGTGAATTTCGGCTTCTCTGCAGGGATGATTGCTCTGGGTTTCCTCTGGGCCAAGTCCGACGAAGCCTCGGAAGCGAGCGAGGCGGCTGTGCCGCGCTAGGGCTGCGAGCCTCGGAGCAGTCGAATCGCCTCGGGCAGGCCCGCATCTCTTTGCCCGTTCTGAGAGCCGCCATTAGGTCCGCTCGTCGGCGATTCCTCGAGGTCAGCCGTTTCTCCGGGCGCGAGAAACAGGTTTGCCTGCAGGCCATGTTGCCTTGTGTAGAGCTCGTAGTAGCGACCACCGGCGGCGTAAAGCGATTCGTGCGTGCCGCGCTCGATGATGCGTCCGGCCTCGATCACCAGGATCTGATCGGCGCGACGGATGGTCGAAAGGCGGTGAGCAATCACGAACGTGGTTCGTCCGCGCATCAAGTAACGCAATCCTTCCTGAATCAGCGCCTCGGATTCGGAATCGAGACTCGACGTGGCTTCGTCGAGGATCAGGATTCGAGGGTCGGCCAGAATTGCGCGCGCGATCGAGACGCGCTGCTTCTGCCCGCCCGATAGCTTCACTCCGCGCTCGCCCACGATCGTGTCGTATTTCTTTTCAAACGTTTCGGCGAACTCGTCCACTCGAGCCACGCGGCAAGCGGCGAGGATCTCTTCTTCGGTCGCGTCCGGCCTGCCGAACGCCACGTTTTCGCGGATCGTACCATCGAAGAGAAAACTCTCTTGCAGCACCACGCCCAATTGCTTGCGGAACGAATCGAGCCTCACCTTGGCGAGATCGATTCCGTCCACGAGAACGCGGCCGCTGGTCGGCGCATAGAACGCGGCAATCAGGCCGATGATGGTCGATTTGCCGGCGCCGGACGGGCCAACCAGAGCCGTCACGATGTCCGGCGCGGATTTGAAGCTGACGTCGTAGAGCACGGGCTTCTTCGAGTCGTAGGAGAAGTCGACGTTCTGGAACTCAACGCGGCCTTCCATGCGATCGAGCTCGATGGTTCGCGAGGGGTCCACGTTCTCCGGTATTTCCTTCAAGACTTCGCGCGTGCGCTCGAGGCCGGCCAGAGCTTCCGTGATCTGCGGGCCGATGCTGGCGATCTGCGCTACGGGAGCGACCAGCATTCCCAAAAACATCGTGTACGCGAAGAAGCTGCCGGGCGTCATTTTTCCCGAAAGGATTTGATGCGCTCCGAGCAGCATAATCACGGCGCTGATGATTCCCACGAGCACGGTCGCGGACAAGCCCATCAGAGAGGTCGCCGTGAGCGTCTTCAGCACGTTTTCCAGGAGCCGCTGAGCTCCCGCGTAGAATACTTTTTCTTCGCGCTCCTCGGCGTGATAGCCCTTCACCACGCGGACGCCACCCAGCGTTTCCGTGAGGCGCCCCGTGACCTCCGCATTGATTTTTGGCCGCGCGCGATAGATCGGGCGGATGAATTTGAATGCGCGGCTCAGGCTCACCCCGAAAATAATCAGCCCGGCGGAAGCGGCGAGCGTCATCACCACGCTGGCTCGAAAGAGATAAATCAAAGCGAAGACGGCCGTCATAACGCCGCCGACGAAGCCGACCAGGCCCGTCCCAAGCAAATTTCGCACGCCTTCGACGTCGCTCATGATTCGCGAAACGAGAACGCCCGTCTTGTTCGTGTCGTAGAAAGCGACCGGCAAGCGTCCGATGTGCGCCTGCACCTTCAGGCGCAACTCCGTGATCATGCGCTGTGCCGACTTCGACATGAGCTGCGTGAGCGCGTACGAGGTGATGCCTTGGACGAGCGTCGCCGCCAGAACGGCAAGAACGATCGGCACAAGAAGATGGACCTGCTTTTTCAGGATCACGTTGTCGAGCAGGTATTTCGTCGAGGCGGGAAGAACCAGCCCCGAGACGCGATTGACCACCATCAAAGAGAAGCCACCCGCCAGGATGGTTCGACGCGGCTTTAGAAGCGCCCACACATCCGGCAGAAGCTTCCAAGGCTGCTTCATTTGGGCGCTTTTCGCCTGCTCGGGTTTGCCGGAATCGGCCATATTGTGCGGTTTTCAGCCGCTTTTTTCGACTCTCGTCTCGCGAAGTATGCGCGTCCATGGTATCGCAAACGCGCCACACGTATCCAAATTGGATGTCGAGAGGTGAAAACGGGACTCCGGAAACGGTCGCAGCCTTCATTACGTCCGATTCGTGCGCGGCGATGGAGCGGCCAGAATTTCGGCCGCGTGGGGAGCTGGTATTGTTGACCCGGGCGGACGGGTGTAGACTTTTTTCATGGCGCGGAAACAGACAAAACCAAAGAAAAAAGCCGCAAAGGTAAAAGCCGCGAAACGAGAGAAAACCACCCGCCGCAAGCGACCGACGCGCACAGGGGGTGGTCGAAGCCCGGGATCCAACGCTCGAATTCATCAGGGCGTCGCGCTAGGGAAAGCCGGACAATCCGGAGACGCTCAGGGACTGTCGGGTGTGGAAGACGTGGACTCGGAGAGCGTGTCCGAGCTCGTCGAGGAAGGACAGGCGTTTGAAGCGGGCGTCGTGGACGGCGTCGAAAACGCTCCGGACGCCGATGAAGGCGAGGTCAGGACCCGCGAAGTCCCCGAGGATGACGTTAGTCCCGAGTATCGGGATTACCGAGAGCGCGAGAATTAGATTTTTCTTTCTCGATCCGCGATTGGATCGTTTGGCTCTTCACCCAGACCCCGCACGGCGGCCCGTGTTGATCCTCGGCTATCTTTCCAACCGGTACGGTACCTGAGCCGACTCGGTATAATGTCGGCGCATGAAGGACCAGCTTCTCGACGCTCTCAACTGGCTGCTTGGGCCGGAAACGAGAAACCCTGCTTCGCCGGGCCAGATTGTTGAGCTCGGGGTGGGAACCTGGCGGGAAGGCGCAACTCCGAAACCGGCAGTCGCTGAGGGCAAGCCGGCTCACCTGTGGCCCCGCTGGATATTCCTTCGTGCGCTGGGCCTGATCTGCTTCTCCGCGTTCTACTCATTCTATTTTCAAGTCAAGGGATTGATCGGCCCCGACGGAATCCTGCCCGCCGGCGATTACCTGCGCGCCATCGCGGCGTCGCCAAACATTTGCGCAGTGAAGTATTGGTTCGCGCCGACGCTTCTATGGTTCAGCTCGAGCGACCGCGCGCTGATGCTGGTCTGCTGGATCGGATTGATCGCGTCGGTGCTTCTGGTGATCAACTTCTGGCCGCGCGCGGCCCTCTTTGTCTGTTTCGTCTGTTTTCTTTCGTTTATTGCGGCGGCTCAGGATTTTGCCAGTTACCAGTCGGACGGAATGCTTCTCGAAGCCGGGTTCATCTCTCTCTTCTTCGCCCCGCCGGGCCTGTGGCCCGGACTCGCCGCGAGCAATGGCCCATCGCGGCTGGGCATGTTCCTGCTGCAATGGGAATGGTTTCGCATCTACTTCGAATCCGGCTCGGTGAAACTTCTGAGTGGTGATCAGTCCTGGCGGCATCTCACCGCAATGGACGATTATTATCAGAACGGCCCGCTGCCTACCTGGATCGGCTACTACGCCCAGCACCTGCCGCACTGGTTCCATGCCTCGACGGTGATCCTCACATTTATGGTCGAACTCGGCATCGTGTGGTGCCTGTTTCTGCCGCGACGGTTTCGCATTGCCTGTTTCTGCATCATCACGCCCTTTGAGATCGGCATCATTCTCACGGCCAATTACGCCTTCCTGAATTACCTCGTCCTGTCGTTGGGCTTTTTGCTGCTCGACGACCGCGCCCTCGAATGGATTCTGCCCAAATGGCCGCGGGATCTGGCTGAGTGGAAACCGAAGACGCTCGCGGCTCTTTCTCGCGCGCATGATTGGTGGGAGGGCCGGAGAAAATCGCTCTGGCCGCTGCGTATGAGCGTGTCCGCAATCTGTCTTGGGCTCGTTTTCTACGCCGCGACGGTGCAACTGATCTGGATGTTCATTCCGGATTTGCCGCTTCCTCAAACGCCGGTTCAATGGCTCGAACCGTTCCGCATCGCCAACCAGTACGGCCTTTTCGCCGTGATGACGCACGAGCGCTACGAAATCGAATTTCAGGGCTCGAACGACGGGAATACATGGATTCCCTACCCGTTTCGCTACAAGCCGCAAGACCCAAAGAAAGCTCCGGGAATCTACGCGCCCTATCAGCCGCGGTTCGAGTGGAATTTGTGGTTTGCCTCGCTCGGCTCGTGGCCGCAATACAAGTTTGTGGTCTGGACGGAGGAGCGCCTTCTGCAAAATTCATCGGACGTTTCGGAATTGTTTGCCTCCAATCCGTTCCCGTCGTCCCCGCCAAAGGAGGTTCGCTCGGTCGTCTATCAATATTGGTTCACGAGTCTGGAGGAGAAAGGCAAGACTGGAGATTGGTGGCGGCGCGAACTTCTCGGCGAGTACGCGCCGGCGCTCGCCATGCAACTGAACGGCAGGCCGGCCGTGATCGAGACGCCTCTTGGCGATCCGTCTGAGCGTTAGATCGGCGCAGGGGGGAACGCGCCGTCTCCGATCTCCGCTCAGGATACTTTGCCTCCTCGGCAGATTTTCGTTAGCCTGTCTGTGGTAGAAAAGCCTTCATGAAGCGCAGCCCGAAACCCTCGCAAAACGCGACACAGCCCGAAGTTACTCCCGCGCAGGTGATCGCTCATCTTGCGACGATCTCCAAGCCGGCGAGCATTCGTGAGATCGCGCACGGCCTCGGCCTGAAACACTCCGGCAGGCGCTTTCTGCCGCGCGTGATTCAACAGCTGAAACGGAAGGGCGAGATCGAAGAGCAGGGACAGCGATATCGTCTGGCAGGGCAGCGCCCACCGAAGCCGCCGTCATCCCCGCGCGAAACAGTCCACGCGGAACTAGCCGTTCCCGCCAGAACTCCACAACGTTCGCGAGATCCGAATCTCGTCGCGGGCCGAATCGTCGCTCACCGGGATGGCTACGGGTTTGTCGTGCCGGACGCGTCGATTCCCGGGGTCGACGGCGATCTTTTCATCCCGCGCGACGGCATCAACGATGCGATGCACGGCGACCGGGTGCTTGCGCGAATCGGGCGCCGCCGTCCTGATGGCCGCGCGGAAGGCCGCGTGGTACAGATCCTCGAGCGGGAGCACCCGACCGTCGTTGGCCTGTTCCGCTACGGACCGCACGGGAATCACGTCCTGCCGTACGACACCCGCATTCACCATCAGATTTTCATTCCGGCGGGCCAGGAGCTGACTCCCGCGCTATTGCAACAAGTTGACGCTGGATCAAAGCGCGAAGCTCTCTCCCGGCTTCGCCTGCCTGAACTCGATGGCGCCGTGGTGAACGTTGAAATCACGCGCTTTCCGAAAGGCGGACTTGCGCCGGCGGGGCGGGTCGTCGAAATACTCGGCCGTCCCGGGGAAATCGGCGTCGACACCGAGATCATCATCCGCAAACATCACCTGCCGCACGTCTTTTCAGCGGAAATGCTGGCGGAGGCGCGCGCAACTCCACAGGAAGTATCGGAGCACGATCTCGACAGCCGCCGCGATTTTCGCGATCTTCCGATCGTCACGATCGACGGCGAAACCGCGCGCGATTTCGACGATGCGGCTCATGTGACGCGCCGCCCGAACGGAGGCTACGAACTTCAGGTTCACATCGCGGACGTGGCGCATTACGTTCGCGCCGGGTCGGCCCTCGACCGCGAAGCGCGCGTGCGCGGCACCTCTGTTTACTTCCCGAGCCGGGCAGTCCCCATGCTCCCCGAGGAACTGTCCAACGGGATTTGCTCACTGAATCCGCACGTCGATCGTCTGGTGATGAGCGTCCTGATGGAAATGGACGCGTCCGGCAAAATGATTTCCGCCGATTTCACGCCCGGCGTGATTCGTTCCGCCGAACGCATGACGTACACGAACGTGCACAAAGTGCTCGAAGGCGACCCGGAAATGGTCTCTCGGTACGCCCACCTTGTGGATGCCTTCCAACAGATGAAGGAGCTGGCTCTTTTGCTCAATCGCCGCCGCAACGCCCGCGGATCGATCGATTTCGACCTGCCGGAGCGCGTGATCGAATTCGACGAGTCGGGCAGCATGCTGAGCATTGTCCGCGGCGTTCGCAACATCGCGCACCGCATCATCGAAGAGTTCATGCTGGCGGCCAACGAAGCCGTTGCGCAGTATCTCGTGCGCCGTGGCATTGCTTCGCTGCATCGAGTTCACGAAAAGCCCGATCCGAAAAAGGTGATCGAGTTTGAAGAACTGGCCCACGCGTTCGGCTATTCGCTTGGCGTCGAGGATTTGTCCGAGCGCCGCGTCGCCGTCAAGCACGGACGCGTCCAGCCGCCTGCGCGCGAGACACGCAGGAGCCGCGCATCCGAGGGACGCATGCGGCAAATGAGCGTCACCTTCCCGGCGTCGGAGGAAATCGATATTCGCCCGCAGCACTACCAGCGTCTGACCGAAAAGATTGCGGGCAAGCCCGAAGAGCGAATCCTTTCCTATCTGATGCTCCGTTCGCTGAAGCAGGCGCGTTACGCCGCCGACCCGCTGGGACATTTCGCGCTCGCCACGGGCGAGTACACGCATTTCACGTCGCCAATCCGGCGCTATCCCGACCTGATCGTGCACCGCACGCTGAAGTGGGCGCTCGAAAATCCTTCCGCGAAGGCGCCCCGCGCCGTTCCTTCGCGCGGACGCGCGCCTGGGAAGGATGAGCAGGTTGCGACGCTGGGGCCGTACCGGCGCGTGGAACTCCAGGAAATTGCCGCAGAAACGTCGGAGTCGGAGCGCGCAGCGGAAACGGCCGAGCGCGAACTGATGGACTGGAAAACCGCTCAATTCATGGAAAGCCGCCTGGGCGAGGAATACGACGCGCTGATCATTTCCGTCCAGAAATTCGGATTTTTCGTCGAACTGGTCGAGCTGTTTGTGGAAGGCCTGGTGAGCATCGATCACCTGGAGGAAGCGACGGGCCAGCGTTGCCTCTATCGCGAACGCGACCACACGATCGTCACGGAGCCCCATCGTGGGACCCGCGGCAATACGCCGCGCCGCACGTTTTCGCTGGGTGACCGGATTCGCGTGCGTGCGGAACGGATTGATCCCTTCCGCCATCGCGTGGAGTTTTCTCTCGCCTGAGCGCTGCAATCTCAATTTCCAACGGAGGCACGAATGAAACCCGCGGTTGGACTCATAGGACTCGGACTCATGGGCAAGCCCATGGGCCGGAATCTCCTGAAGGCGGGGTTCCCGCTCGTGGTTTGGAATCGCACGAAAGAGCGAGCCGACGATCTGGTTCGCGAGGGCGCAAAGTGGGCGGCGACTCCGCGCGATACGGCTTCGAAAGCCGACGTTCTGATGACCATCGTCAGCGATCCGCCCGCAGTCGAGCAGGTTCTATGGGGTGAAGCCGGCGCGTTCGAGGGGCTGCGCCGCGGAAGCGTTTACATCGATTCGAGCACGGTTTCGCCGGATCTGGCCAGGCGAGCCGCTGGCGCTTGCTCCGAACGAGGCGTCGAATACCTCGACGCGCCGGTTACAGGCGGAACGTGGGGCGCCGAAAAGGGCGAGCTCGTCTTCATGATCGGCGGGAAGCAGGAGACTCTCGATCGCGTCAAGCCTGTGCTGGAAGCGGTCGGGAAGCGATTTTTCCTTCTGGGGCCGAATGGCGCCGGGCAAACCGTGAAGCTCGCGATGAACCTTCTTCTCGCATTGCAGGTGGAAGCTCTGGCCGAATCGCTCGCGATCGTCACGAAGGCCGGACTTCCCGGCGAACGCCTGATCGAGGTGATGCAATCGAGCATGGCGCGCGCGGCCGTACTTGACGTCAAGGCGCCTTACATGCTGAAGAACGATTACCCGCCGAGTTTCCCGTTGCGCTTGATGCACAAGGATATGCGGCTTGCCGTCGAACTGGCCAAAAAGGAGGGTGTGCGGCTTCCGGCGGGCGAGGCTGCTTACGCAACCTATAGCGAGGTGAAGGATGCGGCGAAGGAAGACCTCGACTACGCTGCCGTCGCCCGTTTCTGGCAGTAACGCTCCGGAGCCTCAGCCCGCGACGCCGCGCACTTTCGCCGCCGCCGGAAAGTACGCCAAAGGCAGATCGCGAGAGGTGCGCAGCCCTGCCGGAGCGGCCACGATCGCAGGAATCGCGTTCACGACGATTGCGGCGGTGGCCACGTCGCCGTGTGTCCCGCCCGGAATCACCAGCGACAGGTTGGGTTCGCCCTTCAGCTCGATCGTGTCCGCCGGGTCTTTGGCGCCGACGAACATTTGCAGCTCCAGATAAACCTTCTCTTCTCCGCGTAACGTTCCGCGCGCAATCTGGTGAACGCCGGCAACCTGGCCCGGCGCAACTTCGAGAAACTCGGTCTTGACCGCCTCTTGTGCGATTACCGGTTGGATCGTCTCGGTCACCGCATCAATTTCAAAGCCCAGTCCGTCAGCGACCATGGCAACCGATTCGGGCAATCCATGGTGCTTGATCGCCCCCGAATTCACCTGCATCTGAAATTCCTGCGGCGTCATGCCCGCGCCGATCTTCTTCTGCAACGGCATGCGGCGTTTCGAGGCGTCTACAACGCGCACGGCACGCGCCGAATCCACGCGCTGCGAAACGGCGCTCAGCGTCAGCACGAGCTTGTCGAGCACAAATCCCGGATTCACGCCCGTTCCCACCAGCGCCACGCCTTCGTCCTTTGCGGCCGAGTCCAGTTTTTGCGAGAGGTCCGGGTGTTTCCGGAAGGGGTAAGCCAGTTCTTCGCAGGTGGAAACGACGCAGCAGCCGGCCGCGAGGCAACCCAGGAGTTGATCCATCACTTTCGTCAGGTACGAAGAAGTCGAGTGCGTCACCACGTCCACCGGCTTTTCGAGCGCTGTCTCCGCGTCCGCGACGATGGCGATCCCCCACGGCGCGTCCGGCGCACCGGCGATCTCGCCCAGGTCGCGCCCGGCCTTTGCGGGGTCGCTGTCGATCGCGCCGACGATCTCGACATCCGACTTCTGCCGCAGTAACCGCACAATGGATGTACCGATCGGCCCCACTCCAAACTGCACCACCCGTATTTTTTTCACAGTTAGTTTCCTTAGGAAGAGCGAGTGCTTGATTGCTCGAGCCAAAGCCGAAACCCCATGGTATCGGCTGCAACTGCTGTTGTGCAAGTTCCAACTCTGTAAAATCGCGTTCTGTGGACGCGAACAGGAAATTCAGGGGCGCGCGGTTTCAGAAGCTTCGTAGCGGGCGCGGAAGTCCGCGGGCAAGCCTTTCTCATACAGCCACGTGCGGAAGAACTCGCCCAGATCCTTTCTGCATGTTTCTTCAACGGCCGATCGCATGTCGTCAAACCCGACGTCCTGGCCGCGCAAGAGCGCGACGAGATCTCTCAGCCCGTTGCGAACAGGCGCCTCGCCGCACGTGTCTTCCAGGGCCACATACATGAGCGGAGCTTTAGCCAGGGCAATGGCGCGTTGCGGGCCGGGATCGGTCAGCGCTGTGACGCCAAGCGGCTTTTCTTGCCCGTCCTTTACTGCATCTTCGTAGCGGTTCAGGTAATGGTCGATGCGGCGATGCCGACCTTTCGCGCCTCCGCTCGCTTCGTCGATAACGATCGTTGCGTACTCCGGCAGCCCTTCTCCGATGCCGAGAGAGGCGTCGGCGGTCGGGTACATCTGATCCCGAAACCAGTTATAAGCGAGGGCATGCGACACGTCCTCGACAAACGCGTCGCTCGCGATTCCCAGAGAGAGCGTCTGTTCGTTCACCAGCGCCCCTCCCGGGAACGACGCCTCTGCGGGACCACTTCCACCAGCCGCCGGGGAACTCAAGTTCGGCGCCTCGACGACGTGCGGCGCGCCAAATTTCGTATCGAGAGGGCCGAAGTCATTCCGAAGAGTCGCCCAAGCGGCGGAAATGCGTTGTGGCGTCGCGCCGGGATTCTCACGAAGAGGATGAGTGGTCCAGAAAATTACGGTGGAGGAACCTGCTCCGACGCGAGTTTCGACATAGCGTCCCGCCACAACGAAAGGCGCCAGATCGTTTTTCCGCAGTTGGAACTGGTATTCCGTATCCGCAGATCCGCTTTTGCGGTGGATCATTTTTCCACGCGCCAGAACAAGGAAGTTCGAGGGAACAACCACTGAGTACGTCATCTTGTCCGGACGCCGGGGATACGGCGATAGGAAATGCTGAGGAGGCTGCGGCAGCGCGGCCCAGCCGAGAGCGCCAAGATGAAACGTCTCGTCTCCGATGGCTATGCGCGAGCCAGAGTCCTTCGGCGACCTCAGCGAATATTCGAAATCGAGGTCATGGGTCTCGCCCCGCGCCCACGGCTGTTCGAACGTGATCCGGCGAGTATGGGGATTATCCTCCTGCTGCTCTGCCGGGAGTTCGGTCGGGTCCGCCGCGCGACCATCCAATTCGGCGCGCAGATCCGTTCGTCCGAACGCTCCAGATTCCGGAAGATTCACGTCGATAAACGGCAGCCCGGCCGTACCGGTGTTCTTCAGCGTATAGCGCTCGCGAATGTGCAGTCCGCTGGGAGAACCCTGCACAAACCGGATCGTGCGCGTTTCACGCATCGCCTTGTAGCCGGGTGCCAGCGGCACGGCGCATCCCGACGCGAACAGGGCGCCGAGAAGAGCGCAGAATGCGGCGCAGTTCCGACCTGAATCGGTGCGATACAAAGCGATACGATTTTACCGGCGCACGCGCGAAATCGAAACGCGAAAATGGTTCTGATTCTCACGCGGCCTGCGAACGTTGCGAGCCGGTCCAAAACGCGCACAAGACCTCTAGTCGCGCGGGATATGAGTACCACCTGAAGGAAGGCAGCCAGTACGAGCTGTGTGCCGTGTTTTCTGCCGCAAGTAAAGGCGTTAACGCGATGAGTGGGCGGAACACCTGGGCTCATCCCATGGGCCTGTATTGTTTCCCGCTCGATGCGGTGCGACCCGCGGAAAGCCCCAACCTCTATCTTCCGTATTGAACCGCACTTCCTACTTAAGAGCGCGCGCTACGAACCGGAAAAGCGGCGGAGAATTTGCGCGTCGCTTGCGCCGCGCCGCCGGAGAGAAATAATCTCCTTTGCTTCGGAATCGGGTATATCCCGGCGCGCGAGTTCGAACAGCGTGGGGGCCCGCACCCCCATATTCTTCAAGCGGGCCAGAGTGGCGCCCGCCAACACAGGTTTGCCGTCGGCGCGATGCCGTGCGACTTCCAGGACGATCGCGTCGGAAAGCCCCGCAAGGTGCATGGCCTCCAGTTCCCCCGCCGAGAGCCCCAGTTGATTGAGGTCCGCCAATCTCAGAATGGTTTCGTCGCTCATGCCCGCCCGGATCAAGCCAGTCACCGCGCTGCCCGCGCCGAAAAGCTGCCCCCGGCTGTGAAACACTTGAACGACGTGAACGCAATCTTCATCCGGAAATCCCGCGTCGTGCATCTTGAGAACGTCGGCCACTTCCGCGTTGGTGACTTTCTGCTCCTCCAGTTGCCTCACGCTGTCGTAGGCCATTCCGGAATTGTTGAGTGGCTGCGTGTCGACTCCATGAGCGCGCTGGCAGCCCGCAAGTCCACACGTCAGGAACAGCGCGATAGAGGCGAAAGCCCGGCGAAAGCGGGCCTGCTTCATCCACGAACGGCGCATGGAAGCCATTTTCGTCACACATTTATTGTACCGGCCGGGCGGGGGAATGGAGGTTCGATGTCGCCGAAAGGTCAAGAGCAGCGCCTGCACTCGGAGCTCGCTCCCCCGGGTAGGCGCTGGAGCGCATTCCGTAGCACGCAATCGCGGCAGGGTCAGACGTTATAGACGCGTTCGATGTCGAATACCCCCGGAATACGTTTCACGCCGCTGACGATCCGCTCGAGCTGCTTTCGATCCGCCACGTCGATCGCCACTTCGATCCGTGCGCGGAGGTTATCGGACCCGCCGCTTTCGAACGTCCGGATGTTGGCCTTCTCGTCGCTGATGACGGCCGTGATCGCGGCGATCATGCCCGGCCGATCTTCGGTAAAAATGCGCAGGCGAACGGAAAAGGTGGACTGGCTGGCCTCCGCCCATTCCACCGGAATCCGACGCTCCGCTTCGTACAGCAGGTTTTCGACGTTGGGACAGTTCTTGCTATGAACCGCGATGCCGCGCCCGCGCGTCACGTACCCGATGATGTCGTCTCCCGGAATTGGATTGCAGCACTTCGATCGGTAGACCATCAGGTCGTCATGGCCGCGCACCAGGATCGCCGCGTCGTGCATGCCGAGCATGCGCTTGACCGTGGAAACGATTTTCGGTTGCGCGTCTTCGCCTGGCCCGGAAATCGGCTGGCCCGACGCTTTCGAAAGCGCCTGTCGCGCCGACCATTTCCCGTATCCGAGTTCCGCGAAGAGGTCTTCCAGTCGGGCGCATCCGTATTCGGACGCGACGCGCTGCCAATTTTCGTTGGAAATTTTCTTCAGGTTGATCCCGGCGTGACGCGCTTCCTTCTCCAGCAGCCGGCGGCCAACCTCCTTGGCTTCTTCGCGTTCGTGCAGATTGATCCACTGGCGGACTTTGCTCCGGGCGCGCGAGGTGTGCACGAACGAGAGCCAATCCCGCGAAGGCCCGTGGCCTTTCTGGGTGACAATCTCGACCACATCGCCGTTACTCAGCGCATGCCGCAGCGGAACCATCACACCATTCGCCTTTGCACCCACGCATTGGTGTCCGACTTCCGTGTGCACCGCATAGGCGAAGTCGATTGGAGTCGCCCCTCGCGGCAGCACCACCACACGCCCTTTGGGCGTGAACGTGTACACCTCCTCCGGATACAAATCGACGCGCAGAGTCGAGAGAAATTCGCTCGGCTCCTGCATTTCCTGGACCCATTCGATCAGTTGACGCATCCACACGATCCGCTGATCGTCGGCCGAACTCGTGCCCAGCCCATCCTTATATTTCCAGTGCGCCGCCACGCCTTGTTCCGCAATCCGGTGCATCTCCTGCGTGCGGATCTGAACTTCAAACGGCTGGCCCGCGTGAATCACGGTGGTGTGCAGCGACTGGTAGAGGTTTGGCCGCGGCATCGCGATGTAGTCCTTGAACCGCCCGGGCACCGGGCGCCAAATCTGATGGATCACGCCAAGCGCGGCATAGCAGTTCTTGATCGTGTCCGTGATCACCCTGACGGCAAGGAGATCGTAGACCTGATCGAGTGTGCGCTGCTGCTTCTGTATTTTCAGATGCAGCGAGTAGAGGCGCTTGACGCGCGCCTGAACTTCCGCGGGAATCCCGCTCTCAATCATGTTGTCGCGAATCGTGTCCTGGACTTCTTGCAAGAACCGGTCGAAGGTGTTCCGCTTCGACGCAACCTTCTTCTGCAGATCGAAGAACGCGTCCGTCTCGAGGAAGCGGAACGCCAGATCCTCCAGTTCGCCGCGAATCAGTCCCATGCCCAGGCGGTTCGCGACAGGTGCGTAAATATCAAGCGTTTCGCGCGCGATGCGCTGCTGCTTCTCAGGATCGAGGTACTCCAGAGTGCGCATGTTGTGCAGACGGTCGGCAAGTTTCACCATCACGACCCGCACGTCATTCACCATCGCCAGAAGCATCTTTCGGACGTTTTCGGCTTGCCTTGCTTCCGGCGCGAGCAGGTCCAGCCGGCTGATCTTGGTCGCTCCTTCCACCAGCCGTGCGACGTCGGGGCCAAACTGCCGGGAGATTTCTTCCAGAGGCATCTTCGTGTCTTCCACCACGTCGTGCAGAAGCGCGGCGCACAAGGACGTCACATCCAGCTTCATGTCCGCCAGGAGGTGTGCCACTTCCACCGGATGCGAGAGGAACGGCTCGCCGGAAAGCCGCGTTTGGGTCTTGTGCTGCTCGGCCGCGAAATCATACGCGTGCCGAAGCAGATCGAGATCGTCGCCTGGCCGGTTGCGGCGCACTTTGTCGAGCAGCTCGACGAAACGCAGGTCTACATTCCTGCGCGACTCAGGCCAAACCGACGGATTTGTCCCGGAACTCATTTGGATTCAGTAACTGATTCTACGCTGGCTTTTGCGAAAACTGAAAGGAAGCGACGGGAGAGTCACTTGCCTTTGGCGACGGAATAGCCCGCCGCCACCCAATCGTGTGCGAAATCCTTGGGCAGCAACAGCAGGCGAACGTGCGTGAAGCCCATCTGTCGAAGAGCCGTGAACGCCGGGCGAACGTTCGGGCAGTGCGTGAGCGGGCAGCAGCCGCAGTAAATGACGATGCCCGCGGAGCGCGGCAGCGGCTGCGCCCATTTCTTAAGATCGTCGAGCCCCTCGGCCTTCATCGCCGGACCGTGGAACGATGCGCCCGGAACGTGGGCTCCTTCGTAGAGCGTCCGAAATCCCACGCAAACCACCTTGGGACGATCGGCCGGCGGACCAGCCAGTTCTTTGACCAACGCGGCCGGCTCAACGGTCTGTTCCGGCGTCCAAGGATCGGAGGCTCGCGATGATTCGCTGGATTGGCCGCGGGCGGCTGCGTCCACCGCGACGCGGGATACGATACCGGCCGTCGCAAGAAGGCAGCCGAAGAACAGGATCCGGCTTTTCGATGCCTGGAAGCGATTCATCGGGGGACTAACTCCGCAAAAGCAAAAGCGCGCCTCCGGAAAACCGAAAGGCGCGCTGTGTCGCGCGAAGGTTCACAAGCGCTTGGAAGCGACGCCGGCCGCCGCGGAGGCCAACTACGAGGTTCCGCTTGGTTGCGGATTCGCCATCCGCTGCTGCTTGATGATCTGGACCTTGTGAACGAGATCGTCCGCCAGTTTCGTGTCGTTGTCGCGCGCGTCGGTAGACGTTTCCATGTCGGCTTTCCGCCGATACAGGAGGCTCAAGTAGGCCATCGCGTCGTCGTACTGCGGCTTGCGGTCCATCGCCTTCTTCGCGTAGTCGATACCTTCGTCCACCAGCGTACCGTACTTCTGCGCATATGCCGCCGCAAGCTTCGGAGGCATCGCCTCGGTGTCGGAATGGAGGGGCTTCTTCGCCGTCTTGTTGTATTCCTCGCGCATATCGTTGCTTCCGCGATACGCGATCGACCAGTCGATCACCGCGATCCAGTAATACGGTGAGGGATCCTCCGGCTTGATCTCGATATGCTTCAGATGATATTGCTTCGATTCCTCGAGCGTTTTCTGGTCGTAGGGATTGCCCCCCATGTTGTAAAGAAGCGACCCAATACCGTCGATTGCGGAGAGGTTGCTGGGGTCCACGCTTAAAACGTCCTGAAACTCGGCAATCGCCTGCTTGCCCATGTTGATGTTGTCCGGCGACGGCGCGCCCGGGATGAATTGGCTGGCATAGGCGGTTGCGAGGTACAGGCGGGCGTTCATCAATTTCGGATCGAGAGCCTTGGCTTCCTTGAAGTCCTCCACGGCCTGGTCGAACTGAGCCGCCTTGTAGGCCTGCACGCCTTTGTTCAGCTTGTCTCGCGCCTTGAGCTTGTCACATCCGGCGGAACCTGCGATAGCGACCGCCATCGCGGCTATTAGTAGCCCACTCTGCACGTTGCGCTGCATGCAAACGCTCCCTTGACTCTTGTAATAGCAGCCCCGCCGGTTCGAACGCCCCCAGCGTCGCCTCGGCCCACCGCGCGACGCCGCAAGCGGCGAACTGCCGGATCGCTTATTGGCCTGCCTCAATCTTGTTCGTGATCAGTCCGACGTGATCGATTCCGGAGGCGCGCATGATCGAGATGGCTCGGGCCACGTCCGCGAATTCCGTCGCGTCGTCTCCCTTGACGAAGGCCACCTTCTCAGCGCGTTGGGCGAAAATCTTGCTCAGCGACGCACCGAGTTGATCCCACGAGCTCTTGTCCTGGTTGATCATCACGTCCCCGCCCGCGCCGACCACGACGACGATCGTCTTGTTCAGCATTTCCTGATTTTCCTTCTGGTTCGGCGGTGCAGGCTGCGGGACGATCGTGTCGAGGCCCTGTGATACGGTTGGCGTGATCACCATAAAAATAATGATCAGCACCAGCAGCACGTCGATCAACGGAACGATATTCGGTTCCGACATCGCTCCTTTATTTGTGCCAACTGCCATTCCCATCGTGAAACTCCTTCACTGCGGTTCTGCTTGCCACTTCCGGCCCCTCCAAGGCGATCGGAGGAGGCTGCTTACCCGGACGCTCCAGCACTACCGTTCACGGGCTTGTGGCCGCCGGCGGGGGAGCGGGAGTCTCCCGCACGACTCTCTGGGTCAGAAGACCGATGTTGTCCACGCCGGCCGCACGCACTTCGTCGACCGCCGCTTTCACCTGGCCGAACTTCGCGCGAGCATCGGAGCGGACGAACACGGTCTTGTCGAGGCGACTTGCCACTTGATCCTTCACGTGGTTCTGCAGCTCTTCAAGACCGATTTTGTTGTTGCCTAGATAAACGCTGCCGTCCCGCGTGATGGCCACGATTATGGCGTCATCCTTGTCGGCGTTGGCCATGTCCTGGGGATTGGGAACACGCACCATATCTACGGACACGCCCTTCGACAATAGAGGGGTAACAACCATGAAAATAATCAGAAGCACCAGCATGATGTCCGCCATCGGGATCACGTTCGGGGCGGCCATCACCGGCGGCGCTTTGGGTTTGAACGCCATGGCTTACTTCTTTCCGCCTCGGCGCGTGATGAAGTAGTTGACCAGCTCCATCGAGGAGTTGTCCATCTCCACGTCGAAGGCTTCCACCTTGTTCGTAAAATAGTTAAAAGCCCACACAGCGGGAACCGCCACAAGCAGACCGAGCGCCGTGGTCACCAAGGCTTCTGCGATGCCGCCCGCCACTGCCGAGAGGCCGGTGGCCTTCTGCGCCGAAATGCCTTTGAACGCGTTGATGATGCCCATCACGGTGCCGAACAGGCCGACGAACGGCGCGGTGGAACCGATGGTGGCGAGGCCGGAGAGGCCGCGCTTCATTTCGGCGTGAACGATGGCCACCGAACGCTCGAGCCCGCGTTTTGCCGCCTCGATCACCTCTTCGTCGCTGACCTGCGCCGATGCCGCCTGAAACTCCGAGAGTCCGGTGGCAACCACCTTCGCGATGTGGCTCTTCTTGTTGCGCTCGGCGATCGAAATCGCTTCATCGAGCTTGTTGTCTTTCAGCGCGCCCGCTACCTGCTGAACGAACACGCGAGATTGCTTGCGCGCCGCGCTGTACATCAACGCCCGGTCGATCATGATCCCGACAGACCAAGCCGACATGATGAACAAAATGCCGACGACCAGCTTCGCCGGGATGCCCATGCTGTGCCACATGCTGACGAGATCCCAGTTTGTGGCAGTCTCGCCGCCCTGCTGTTGTAACGCTAGAACTCCAGCCCAAAGTAAAGTGACGAACATTGAATTTGTTCCTCCTCCGTTCCTTCAAGCAACATGATCTCGGCAGCGAGATTTCTGCCGGTTCGAAAATTCCGGTCTGGCGCGCCTAAGAGCGTGCCAGACCGTCCTGCCTTAACCGCCTAATGTAAAGACGACAGAAATCGTTGTATCGACTTGCACCGGCTCCCCGTTCAGCAAAGTCGGCCTGTAACGCCACTGCCGAACGGCATCCATCGCCGATCGCATCAACAGCGGCGGTCCCGAAATGTACTGCAGTTCCTGAACCGCCCCTTCCTTCGAGATGATCGCGTGCAGAATCACGGTGCCCTGGATGTGCGCGGTCTTCGCGATCTCCGGGTACACGGGCATCACCTGGTGAATCAGGTTCGCCTGCTGCACGTTACCGCCGACGCGGATCCGCTCCGGCGTCTTCGGAGGCGGAGGCGGTCCGCCGCCCGTGCCGCCAATAATGCCGCCCAGCACTCCGCCGGCTGAACCTCCGGGCATGCCGCCCGGCACTCCGCCCACCACGCCGACCGCGCCAACGTCCGGCGGTTGCTGCTCTTCCTTGATGATGTTCACCTTTTTGGGAATGACGGTGGGCGCCGTTAACTTGCCGGCTTGAATCAGGCGCACGGTAGGCTTCACGATTTGGACCTTGGGAGGAGGAGGCGGAGGAGGCGGCGGTGGAGCAGGGGCTGTAATCCACGTGGCCACCATTTCCTTGGGCAGTGCCTCAGTCACGAGAAGCGGAATCAGGATCAACACACCCACAATCACGGCCTGAACGATCGCCGAAAGCGCGACCGTCCACGACTTGTGCGTATGTGTGGGATGGGCGCTGGACACTACAAGATCATCGAACATCTTTACCTCCTCGCCGCCGCAACCGCACGCTTTTCGGATGCGGGACCGCTGCCACTGCGAACGGCGGCTCCTCTACCTGTCTGATATTTGTTCCAGACCACAACTAACGGTGCGGCAATGCCGAAACTGGAGTACGTTCCTACCACAACTCCCACCACCATGGCAAAAGAGAACGCGCGGAGAACCTCGCCTCCCGTGATGTAAAGTACCAGTACCGTGAGCAGCGTCAGTCCACTCGTCAGAATCGTTCGGGACAGCGTCTGGTTGATCGACTTGTTCACGATTTCCGGGAAAGGCTCCCGGCGCATCAACCGCAGATTCTCCCGGACGCGGTCGAAAATCACGATCGTGTCGTTCATCGAATAGCCCACCAGAGTCAGCAGAGCGGCGATTACGGTCAGCGAAATTTCATAGTGCCGCAGGGAGAAAAATCCCAGCGTGATGAGTACGTCGTGGAAGCACGCGATCACCGCCGCCGCGCCGAAAATAATCGTATCGATCCAGCGTCGTATGAATGCGCCGATCCCCGCGCCGCGCGCCCCGCGCAGGAAAAGCTCGCTCCCCGAAAACCGGATCGCCACATAGATCAGCATCCCGCCCAGCGCGTACATCGTCGCCCAGAACGCCTGCCGCCGAAGCTGTGCCCCAACCTTAGGGCCGACGCTGTCGACGCCGCGAATCGCAAAATTCCCCAGCTCGAAGCCGCTCTTGAGTGAGTCGATCACGGCGGGAGTTGCGCCCTGCACGCTGGCAAGCTGATCGAAACTCTTCGCGATTCCGACCCTGTCCCGTTCTGCCGCAAGGCGCGCCGCCAGTTGGTTGTACTGTTCGCCGGCGGTGGTGCCGAGGTGCAACGGGTCGTTCGCCGTCAGATAGGCCGCCAAAGCGGACGGCGTGACCGAATTAAAATCGGTTTTTCCGGTAGGATTGCCGAACATTTTGTGCAACGCATCCAACACAGCTTGCCGCTGTGTGTCCAGTGCCTCGTCGCTCTGGGTCTTTTCCAGGCTGATTTCCACGTCATTCTTCGAGTTCGGATCGGAGATGTCGCTGATCGAGGTGATCGTGCTGTTGCGCAACCCGGCTGCCTGGAGTCCCTTGCGGATCTGGTCGATGTTTGGAGGCGTCGCGAATCGTACATCCACCAGCGTGCCGCCACGGAAGTCGATTCCGTAGCGCAACCCCTGCTTCCACACCGAGATCCAACCTACGGCCAGCAGGATGAGTGAAAGCGTCACGAAATACTTCGCCTTCCCCATCCAATCAATATTCACTCCATGGAAAAATTCCATAGACTCCTATCCGTTCCTATTTGACACCGTCCCTCCGGATTTGTTCCCGGACGGTGCACGTTGCCTTTAAACGACTTACGGCCGGCCAGCGTCGCTCGGTCAGGCTCGGGCCTAAATACTCAATTCCGCCTGGCGCGGCATGCGCGACAAGTGGAGGTCGAAAATCGCACGCGACACGTAGATCGAGGTGAACAGATTCGCCAGCAAGCCGATAATGAGCGTGACGGCGAATCCTTTCACGGGGCCCGTTCCGAACAGGAAAAGGAACGCCGCGGAAACCAGCGTCGTTATGTGCGTGTCGATGATCGTCAGGAACGCGCGGTCGAAGCCGACCTGCACCGCCGTGGCGGGGGCTTTGCCGGCGCGCAACTCCTCTCGGATGCGCTCAAATACCAGAACGTTTGAGTCCACACCCATACCAATGGTCAAAACCACTCCCGCAATTCCGGGCAAAGTGAGCACGGCGCCTGAATACGCCATGAACGCCATCAGGATCACCAGGTTCAGAAAGAGGGCCACAACTGCATTGACACCGCTCAGCCTGTAATAGACCACCAGAAAGATCATCACCGCCAGCAGGCTGCCCACCGAAGCGCGCACGCCCTCGCGAATCGAATCGATGCCGAGGGAGGGTCCAATCGTTCGCTCCTCCAGATATTTAATCGGCGCCGGCAGCGCTCCGGCCCGCAACACCAACGACAGATCCTGCGCGGTCTGTTGCGAGAAGCTGCCCTCGATCATCCCCGTGTCGTCGATTCGCCCGTTGATCACGGGCGCGCTGTACACTTTGTGGTCGAGCACGATCGCCATGCGATGGCCGATATTGGCTTCCGTGAAGGGGCCAAACCGGGAAGCGGCCACCGTTGAAAGCGTGAAATTCACCTGATACTGCCCCGGATAATTCGTGCTGGGCGCCGCATCCGCGCTGCGCAAATCCGTGCCGGTGACGACGGGAGCGCGGTCGAGAATGTAATAGATCTGTCCCTGCTGTGCCGCTGCGCCCTCAGCCTGTCCGGCGACGATTTCCGCTCCGGCCGGCAGAACACCGCCATGCGCTGCAAGGGCCGCCGCTTCGGAAGGATACGTCTGATCGTCAAGCACCTTCTGCAGTTCCAACTGACCGCCAGCCTGAATCACTTCCTTGGCGCGGGTGGGATCGCCTTCGCCTGGCAGCTCAACCAGAATTTCGTTGTCTCCGCGGCCGGTAAACGCAATCGTCGGCTCCGTCAGACCCAGCGCATTGATTCGCCGCGTGATCGTCTCGAGCGCCTGCTCCATCGTGTTCTGCTGGAGATCGGAGACCACCGACGGCTTCATCGTCAGCAGATAGCCGTTCGGTTGTCCCGCCGCGGGGGCCATGCCCCAGTCCTGAAATTGAGTCGTCACCACGTCGCGAAAAGTGCCGGACGTCGCCGGCTCCACGTTCTTCACGAGGATTTGGGTGTCGCCGACAACCTGTACGTCGCCCACATTGACGTTCTTCGCGCGAAGCTGCTTCCTGAGGTCGTCAACGGCTTGAAAGCAGCGCTGTCGAATTGCGTCCTGCACCTGCACCTGCAAAACCAGGTGGCTTCCGCCCTTCAGGTCAAGCCCCAGGTTGATGCGATCTTTGAAGTTCTGTCCGATTTGCCCCCACGAGTTTGGGAGCCCGATCAGCCCAAACAGGCACAAAAGGATGACAATCGAAATGAATACAAATTTCCACTTCAGCTGAGAATTCATGCTGTCTTGCTGCTCTCTTTCTGTTGCTGATCCGGCTGGAGTCCCGCCACGGCGCTGCGCGTAACCTTGATTTTCACTTGCTCCGCGATACGCAACTGAACCGCTTCATCCTCCAGGCCGACAATCGTGCCGAAAATCCCGCCGTTCGTGATCACCTTGTCGCCCGTTTTCAGGTTCTTGAGCATCTGCGCGACCTTCTTCTGGCGGCGCTGGGCAGGCAAAATCATCAGAAAATAGAAGATTACCATGATCAGAATCAGAGGAAGAAACAGCCCGATCGAGCTCGGAGCCGCGGCCTGTGCGAAGAGTCCGGCGCGCATTGAAATCAAGGATGCCAGTGGTACGAACATTGCACCTTTTCCGTCACCGGGGATACGCCTGCCGAGGCCGGCAGGCCAGCCTGCCGACACTGGCAGGTGCTGGAGCGCGTTTCCGAAGATGCTGCCCCGCCTCTTACGCGTTCAAGCCCTGCTCAAATTTGCCGATCGAGGCGTGCGTGAAGGTCAGAGCGGAATCTTTCGAGCCTTCCAAACCCGATAGCCTCGCGAATTTTCCCCATCATGTCAAGGTAAAAGTACAGGTTGTGGTGGGTGTTCAGGATCGCGGCAAGCGGCTCTCCCGAAACATACAGATGCCTCAGGTATGCCCGCGAGTATCGCAGGCACACCCCGCAGCCGCACGCTTCGTCGATGGGACGCTCGTCCTTCGCGAACCGCGCATTCCGGATCAGCAATTGTCCCTGCGACGTAAACAGGCATCCGTGCCGCGCGCCTCGCGTCGGCAGAACGCAGTCCATCATGTCGACCCCCAGCGCCACGTAGTCCGCGATCTGTTCGGGTCTCCCCACTCCCATTAGATACCGCGGGCGATCCGGCGGAAGCCTCGTCGCTGCGGTCCCCGCCACCTCGCACGTCAATTCGTGCGGCTCGCCCACCGCCAGCCCGCCAATCGCGTAGCCGGGGAAATCCAGCGTCACCAGCGCGTCCGCATTTTCCTTACGCAGTTCCGTGAACGTTCCTCCTTGAACGATCGCAAACAGCATCTGTCGTTCCGGCTCTCCGTTGCCATCGAAATATTCCTTCGACCGCCGCGCCCACCCAAACGTTCGCTCTGCCGCCGCCCGTGCGCGCGCCTCTTCGGCCGGCGCTTCGATGCACTCATCGAGCACCATGATGATGTCGGCTCCGAGAGCGATCTCGATTTCCAGTGCCCTTTCGGGGGAAAGGAAATGTTCGGAGCCGTCAATATGCGAGCGGAACTTGACGCCGTCGTCCGAGACTTTGCGGAGGTCGCTCAGGCTGAAAACCTGGTAGCCCCCCGAATCCGTGAGGATCGCGCGCGGCCACGACATGAACCGGTGCAGCCCGCCCATTTCGCGAATGAGCTCATGCCCGGGCCGCAAGTATAAATGGTAGGTATTGCCGAGGATGATCTGCGCGCCAAGCGCTTCCAGGTCCTGTTGCGTTTGCGCCTTGACTGTCGCCGCCGTGCCTACCGGCATGAACGCAGGCGTGTCGATCACGCCGTGCGGCGTTGTCAGGCGCCCCAGCCGCGCGCCGCTCGGATCCGTGGCTAGAACTTCGAAGCGAAATCCCATCCAGCCGAGTCTATCAGGCGAACGCCGCCGCCAAGCCCACCTTCACCAGCACGAAGAACAGCCACACCACCAGGATGTAGCTGAACGCCTTTCCGAAAGAAATCTTCTTCGGATTCGTCACGCTGTAGCCGATTCCCTGCAGCGCCAGCACCCAGAACGTGAAAAGGTCCAGCGACGTGAGCAGCGAAACGAGCCATTTTGCGGAGCCGTCCGGCAGCAGCGCGCCGGGATTCGACGCCACCAGATTCTGCGTATCAATCGTGGACGGATCTTTGATAAATAAGATCAGAATTCCGAGAAGCCCCGTAATCACGTATGGCATCCAGGAGTGCGCCACAATTCCCAGGGACGTCGAGAATCCGATCTTCGATCCCGAAACGATATTGAACACGGCGAGAAGCAGGGCGGCCACAACCACTTCTGCGATGGCCGTTCCTGCGACTACGGCCACGTAAGCGACCACGCCGGCGAACTTCGCCTGCCTCGCCATCATTTGCTCTCTTTGGTCTGGCGGAATCTGCTCCATGCGCTGCTGGGCGCGGGGGCTGTTTGCGATTTGTCTTTCCATCACTTGCCGCCACCCCACCCGCGACCCGATGAGCGCGACGATCACAATCGAAATCAGGATCAACGCCAGCATGGGCAGCACCCACGTCGGCCGCTGTACGATGGATTCAAACGTCGCCTTCGGCTCGAAGAAAACTCCGAAAAGCCGGCCAAACGAATTGACGGGTGCTGGAGCCTGCTGCGTCGGCATTGTGGGGCTGGCCATGGCGATTCCTCCTTCTCGGAAAGGGCTTCCCTCAGATCGACTCTCGAATTACGGCCGCGGGACGGGAAAGTAACACTGCGGGCAGAGTCTACCGCAAAGCAGCCTCAGCGACGAGAAAAAGGTCAGCCGGGGATTTGCGGAACCGCGGCGATCAGCGCCTTCGTGTAATCCTCTCGCGGCGAGCACAGCACCCGCTCAGCCGCTCCAATCTCCACGATTTTTCCCGACCGCATCACGGCGATCCGGTCGGCCAGCTGCGCCACCACCGGCAGGCTGTGCGAGATCAGAATCAGCGTCAGCGAAAACTCGCGCTGCAATCGCGCCAGCAATTCCAGGATCTGCGCCCCGATCGAGACATCCAGCGCTGACACGGGCTCGTCCGCGATCACCAGTTCCGGCCGCAGGATCAGCGCGCGCGCGATTCCCACGCGCTGCCGCTGCCCTCCGGAAAACTCGTGTGGGTAGCGATCCAGCGCGTCCGTTCCCAGCCCCACCGCTGTCAGAATTTCCGCCGTCTTCTCCCGCCGCTGCGCGCGCGTCAACGCCGGCTCATGAATCGCCAGCGGCTCGGAAACGATCGTCCCAACGCGCATCCGCGGATCGAGCGACGCGACCGGATCCTGAAACACCATCTGCATGCGCCGCCGAAGCGCGCGTAGCTTCCCGCCCTTCGCGCCCAGCCAATCCTCTCCGCGAAAGCGAATCTCGCCCGAATCCGGCTCGATCAAACGCAACAGCATTCTGGCCAGCGTCGTCTTCCCGCATCCGGATTCGCCCACCACCCCCAGCGTTTCTCCGCGCCGCACCGAAAACGTGACTCCATCCACCGCGACGGTCCGCCGGCGCGAATTCCCCAGCGCTCCCGCGGAAAGAGGGAACGATTTGCGCAGATCGACGGCCTCGAGAAGACTCTTCTCCGCGGTCATTCCGGCGTAGCCTCGAGCGAGCCGCCGCTGATCGCCGGGATAACGGAAATTTCGCTGCCATCGGGTACTCGCGTCGCGAGCCCATTCGCGTAACGAACGCACTCATTGCCGACGAAGAGATTGATGTGCTCCCGGACTTCGCCCTGCTCCGTCAGCATGCGGTCGCGAAGGCCGGGGTGAATCGCGCAGAGCGCGGCGAGCGCGTCGCGCAAGGCCTCGAAGGAGCCTTCAACGACAACCTCGCTGCGCCCGTTCGTGAACGCTCGCAGGGGACCCGGAATGAAGAAGACAACGGACATTGAATTCGTTTCGCGGCCGTTACCGGCGGCTCTTTGTTTTGCTCTTTGCCGCCACCCGCGTCTTCTTGCTTCGAGCGGACGCTGGCCCGGGGGACGGCTCGATTTTCCGGGGTTTGCCGTCTGACGCCGAACCGTAAAACGCCGCTTTCACGCACACGATCGGCGGCAGCCCTTCAAGGATCAGCTCCCAACTTCTCCCATCATCGCGCGAGCCGTACAGCCTGCCGCTCCGCGTTCCGAAGTAAATACCGGTCGGGTCGAACGAATCGGCCGCCATCGCGTCCCGCAAGACGGTTTCATACGAATTTCTCTGCGGCAGGCCGCGGGAGAGTGCTTCCCATGTGCCGCCCGAATTGCGCGTGCGATAGACGCGTAGCTGCCCCTCCGGCGTGCAGCGAAATTCATCCGACTCCACCGGAACCACGTACACGCAATCGGGGTCTTGCGGATGAATCAGCACGGGAAAACCGAAATCCGAGGGCACGCCGTGCGCGATGTCTTCCCAGCTCTCGCCGCTGTTGTCGCTGCGGTAGAGCCCCCAGTGATTTTGCAGGAACAGTCGTTCCGGACGCGCCGGATGGAACGCGAACTTGTGCACGCACTGCCCGAACTCCGGATATTTCTCCGGCGAAAACGTGACGCGAATCCCTTTGTTTCGCGCCTGCCACGTCTCTCCCGCATCATCCGTCCGATAAACACCGCCCGCGGAAATGCCGGCGTACATGCGGCTGGCGTTTGCCGGATCGCAGAGGATCGTGTGCAGAATCAGGCCCCCGTTTCCCGGCATCCATCGCGGACGGTGAGGGTGATCGAAAAGGCCGCGCGCGAGCGACCACGATTCTCCGCCGTCGCTCGACTCGAAAAGCGCTGCCGGATCGACGCCGCAATACAAAGTCTCCGGCTGGTCGTCGCGGCCGATCGCAATCTGCCAGATATTTTTCAGCGATATTCCAGAGCCGGCCGGGAATCGGATCGGCGCCTCTTCCGGCGTGCGCCACGTCTTGCCGAAATCGTCGCTCGACCGCAGAACGGTTCCCCACAGGATGCTGTGCGTCGAAGCCCACAGGCGATGACGCCCCGCGCGGCCATCGAACGCCAGAGCGAAAACCGCGTCACCATGAAAGTACGGCCCGCCTGCTTCCCAGCGGGATCGCGACGGCGACGCGCGCAGCAGGAACGCGCCCTTTGTCGTGCCCACAAGAAGCAGAGCCTCCCGCCGGCTGACGTTAATGTGGTGCACGCTGCGCAGCACAGTGGGCGGAGCCTTCTGCCCGCTCGGAGCCTTCGAAGTCACGATCGCCGCGATTTGAATCGCTTCCAGGGCCGCGCTCACGTCGCTGGCGCGCTGGTAACGCACAGCGGGATCCTTCGCCAGGCACCGCTGGATAATCGCGCTCAGTCCCGCGGGAATGTTGTTTGGAAGCGGTGGAGGAGGATCGTTTATCACCGCTGCGCCCAGTTCGAACGGCGTCGATCCCCGGAACGGCGCCTGCCCGCTCGCCGCTTCGTACAGAATCACGCCCAGAGCCCAGATGTCGGCGCGATGGTCCGGATGCTCGCCGCGAAATTGCTCCGGCGACATGTAAGGCAGCGTGCCGGTCAGTCCGGTGGCATCCGCGATCGACGCAATCGATTGGGTGGCGTTGTCCGGCTCGTTCGTCTCGACGAAGCGCGCCAATCCGAAATCGAGCACCTTCACGCGCCCGTCCGCCGTGATCACGACGTTCGAACTCTTCAGGTCCCGATGGACGATGCCGCGCTGGTGCGCGTGCGCCAGCGCCTCCGCGATTTGCACTCCGTAACGCGTCACCACTTCGAACGCGATTCCCAGCGGCGAGATCACTTCGCTCAGCGGCTTGCCGTCGATCAGCTCCATTACGATGAAGAAGCGCCCGTCCTGTTCGCCTACTTCGTGAATGATGCAGATGTTCGGGTGATTCAAAGCGCTCGCGGCCCGCGCTTCATGGAGCAGGTGCTCGCGGCCAACGGTGCCGATCGTCGGGCTCTCACTAAGAACCTTGATCGCGATTTCGCGGTTGAGCAGCGGATCGCGCGCCCGGTAGACCACGCCCATCCCGCCGCGCCCGATTTCG
This sequence comes from Candidatus Acidiferrales bacterium, assembly GCA_035307985.1. Lineage (GTDB taxonomy): Bacteria > Acidobacteriota > Terriglobia > Acidiferrales > UBA7541 > Palsa-295. The sequence continues at coordinate 1,361 of DATGHM010000074.1, read as the reverse complement.
CCCGCGATCACGTATCGTCCGAGGGTCTCGCCGATCATCGCACTCTCGCACCGGCATTCTAACAGCACCTGCTCGTCGAGATGCTGCCCGTTGCAAGACTAGCGCACAGCCGCCGCTTCTGCGAAACTCTCACCGTTTCTTCGGGCGAGTGTTTTTCCTGGTAGGGGCACGGCATGTCGCGCTTCGAGCGCGCCTAGAAACCGTGCCCGCAATGGAAGCCCGAGCCGGAGACTGATCATCGTGAAAGCCGCCGTCATCGGCGCCGGCTTCGTCGGCCGCGCGCACATCGAGGCTCTTCGCCGCCTCGGAATTGAAGTCGCCGGCCTGCTCGGCAGCTCGCCCGAACGCACGCGCGAGCAGTGCAAGTCGCTGGGCATTCCGCGCGCGTACGCTTCGCTCGATGAACTCGCCCGCGACGCCGCCGTTCAAGTCGTCCACGTTTGCACGCCGAATAACCTGCACCTCGCCGAATCCCAGGCCGCGCTCAAAGCAGGGAAGCACGTCCTTTGCGAAAAGCCGCTCGCCATGAATTCTCGCGAGACAGCGCAGCTCGTTGAATTGGCGCATCGCGAGAATCGTGCCGCCGCCGTGGCCCACAATCTGCGCTACTACCCGATGTGCCAGGAAGCGCGCGCGCTCGTTCACCACGGAGCGATCGGCGAGCCGCGCATGGTCCATGGTTCGTATTTGCAGGACTGGCTCCTCTATCCTTCCGACTGGAACTGGCGCCTCGATCCGGCGCTGAGCGGCTCCATGCGCACCGTCGCCGACGTTGGCACGCACTGGCTCGACATGACCATGTGGATCGCCGGTCGCCGCGTCACCGAACTGTGCGCTGACCTCGCCACCATTGTTCCCGTCCGCGAGCGCCCTCGCGGCCCCGTCGAAACATTTCAGGAGCGCAAAGGGACGGACTTCGACCGCGTGAAGATCGACACCGAAGACTACGCCTCCGTGCTCTTGCACTTCGAAGGCGGCCTGCGCGGCGTGATGACCGTCTCGCAAGTCAGCGCCGGCCGCAAAAATCGCTTCTGGTACGAAATTGACGGCAGCGAAGCCTCCATCGCCTGGGATGGCGAGCGCCCGAACACGCTCTGGATCGGCAAGCGCCGCGAACCCAATCGTGAACTGATCAAGGATCCCGCGCTGATGAGTCCGGAAGCGCGTGGCTTCGCCGCATACCCGGCCGGCCACGCCGAAGGCTATCCCGACACCTTCATTCAACTATTCAAGGAGTTCTATGCATATATCGAGCGCGGTGATATGAACGCCCCTCGCCCGTTCCCCACTTTCGAAGCGGGCCACGCGGGCCTCGTCTTGTGCGAAGCGATTGCCGCCAGCGCCCGCGACCGCAAATGGAT
>DATGHM010000073.1:0-10141 GCA_035307985.1 Candidatus Acidiferrales bacterium | reverse complement strand
GGACCAGGCAATCACGTCGGGCGGCGAAAACAATTTGTGATACGCGAAGACGGGACAAACTTCCGGGCGTCCCGGGTCGGTGCGACGGACGCGCTGCGGATCCGTCATCATGTTCAGAACTTTCTTGCGAATCTCGTCGGGAGGATCGGAAAGCCAGATCGCGTTCCCGTAGGATTTGGCCATGCGGCGCCCATCGGTCCCAGGAAGCCGCGGCGTCTCGGTGGGAATATATATCGGCTCCCGAAGGATCTCTATTGCTGAGACGAGGCTCTTGTCCCTGCCCATCGTGCTCCTGAAATTCTCCACACCGATTTCGGTGGCGTGCTTGCGAACCGTCGCAACGATCACCGCGTTTTCCTCAGGTGTCAGCTTTCCTTTTCTATTCAAGATTTCCTGCGCAGTTTTGGCCAGAAACGGATTCTTGAGGGCCGCTTCCATCTGGGTTAGCGCGTACTGCTCCCATACGTCAAAGAACCTGGGCTTGAAGACCAGACCGAAATAAGCATTAAATCGGCGGACGACTTCGCGGGTTAGCTCGACGTGCGGGGCCTGGTCTTCGCCCACAGGCACAAGCAAATCTTGTTTCGGGTCGCCGTACATGACGATGTCCGCGGCTTGGAGGAGCGGGTAGCCGAGGAAGCCGTAGGTGCCGAGGTCGCGGTCCTTCAGATTCTCGATCTGCTCTTTGTAGGTGGGGACGCGTTCGAGCCACGAGAGCGGCGTAATCATCGAGAGCAGCACGTGCAGTTCGGCGTGTTCGAGGATGCTCGACTGGATGAATAGCGTAGATTTCGCGGGATCGAGGCCAACGGCGAGCCAGTCCGTCGCCACTTGCAGCGTGTTTTCCGCGACGGATGATGTGTCCTCGTAATGCGTCGTCAGGGCGTGCCAATCCGCCACAAAGAAAAAACACTCGTATTCATCCTGCCCATCGGGCAGACGCGAACCCTGCAGCTTCAGCCAGTTCTGTAGCGCGCCGAAATAATGGCCGAGGTGAAGGCGTCCCGTCGGACGCATGCCGCTGAGCACTCGCTTGCGTTTTGTCACGCAAGAATCATCGCAAAGAAAACGGAAAAGCGAAAAGGGAAAATGGGTTTACAACCACCTAATCAACGAGACGGAAGAAGCTTCGCCATTCGGGCTTGTCTCCGAGGAGCAGATCAATCCGGTAAATCCCTGGCCGAAGCGAACCGAGGGGGATTTTCCACGCAGAGTACATGGTCACACGCGGCTGCAGCTTTATGTTTGTGGGCCGAGTCTGAACAATCGCATTGTTATCGGCATCAAAAATGCGCAATTGCGCCGTGCTTTTGATTTTTTCGCTGGGACCCCAGGTAATGACAACGCCGAACGTACCCTGCTTCCGCGAGAATTCATTTGCAGGATGCGTCGGAACAATCGCTTGGCCATTGAACTGTTGGAAACCGTCGCATAATGTTCCCGTTGCCGCCTGAGGATTGAGCACGAGAGGGACAGTCAAAACACCGCGGGCGGCAAGCGCAGAGAAAGCGACGGGTTGTTGGGAAGCAGGTCGCGAGGGAATCGCCGATAACGGCAAGACAGTCGGATTCATTGTTGCTCCCGATCCGCCTGGATCCATGTAGTTCGCCCAACTACCCATGCGCCTGCTCCCGAGCCCCGCCAGTCCCCCGCTCAACACGCCAATCAAATTGCCGGAGATATCAAGCAACGGGGCACCAAGCCAGCCCTCAGCGCCTGGGGATGAAATCTCCAATCGTTGTCCGGTCAGGCGTGTAGCCTGGAAACCCGTTATATTCACCGTTTGAATGGTTCGGCTTCCCTGCCCCTGCGACGTGATCAAGTAACAGAGGTCCCCGACTTTCCAAGAATCTGGCGCAGCCCGCGTTAGCGGTTGCTCCTTTTCTGACGGCACAGCCAGAAGGGCCCAGTCTTGTTCGCGATTCCACGCCAGCACGTCGGCAACCGCGATGCGCGAGCCATCCGCGAACTCTAGTCGTAATGAACTTGCGCCATCAATCGCTTGAAAGGCGGTGAGCACCAGCCCCTTGTCAATCAAGAATCCAAGCCCGCGGGTGATCGGGCCGCCGTTCTCATCCAAGCTCGTGATGAAGGCCGTAGCCGAGGCGGCGCGCTGATAAACCTGCGCAGCAGAGGGTGGCGGGGGCGTCGTTGGAGCCGGAGGCGTTTGGGTCGAAACGATCTGAAACGTCTGGGTCCCCGCAGACTTGCCATCAACCTCCACTTCTAGAGCCCACAACCCAGGAGTAATCGATGCTGGTATAGCAAGCGTCCAAGTGCCGATGTACCGGGTGCCTTGCGCGTTCAGGTCGAAATCCGACGTTAAAGCAATCTTGCCATCGGGACTCCGCCAATTTCCGACTGCGTGATGCGAGCCCGGCGGCCCTTGCCATTCAAAGGAAATCACAATTTGATGGTCGTCCGGCACATGGAACACGGTCTTTGGTTCCTGCATGATGTACTCGTTGCCGTGCAATTCGCCCTTGCTGCCGCAAAGGACACGGACTACCCGAAACTGAGCAGGGCTTGGCTGATCCTGGCCAGTGCGTGAGGCTGCCGGCTGGGAAAATGCTGCGATGCACAGAAACAGAAGTGCGCAGCGGGGCGCTAGCCTCAACACAGCGTCGCGAAAGAGCTTCATTATTAAGTAACCGTGGAGCATACAATAGTGGGGAGTGCGGCTGTGGTCAAGGGTTACGCGCCACCGTTGTTACTGCGAAGAACGAGCGCGCAGGAGGTCGCGGGCGATGACGAGGCGCTGCATTTCGCTGGTGCCCTCGTAGATGGTGAGGACGCGGGCGTCGCGATAGTAGCGCTCGACATCCGTTTCGCGGGAGTAGCCGACGCTGCCGTGGATTTGCACGGCGCGGGCGCAGACGCGGTTGGCCATTTCGCTGGCGTAAAGTTTGGCGCGGGCGGAATGGGGTCCGACGGCGCTGCGGCGAGCGCCGGCTTCAGGGGTTGAAACCCCTGAAGAAAGAGGGCCGCTTACGGCGGGGTTAAAACCCGGCCCTCCTGTCGAAGACTTAACCTCGGCGACCTCACGCGCAGCTTCGACATCGCGAAGCGAGGCGGCGTACTGCATCAACGCGCGCGCCGCTTCGATCTCCGTAGCCATATCGGCAATCATCCACTGAATCGCCTGGTAATCGGCGATGGGATGGCCGAAGGTGCGGCGCTGCTTGGCGTAGCGGACGGCAGCTTCGAACGCTCCCTGCGCCACGCCAACGGACTGCGCGGCGATCCCGATCCGCCCGCCATCGAGAGCGCCGAGCGCAACCCGCAGGCCCTGCCCTTCCACGCCAAGGAGATTTTCGGCGGGCACGCGGCAATCCTCGAACACGATCTCAGCGGAACGCGAAAGCCGCAATCCCATTTTGTCTTCGTAACGGCTGACGCGAAATCCCGGAGACGTCGGCTCGACGAGAAACGCCGTAACGCCGCGCGCGCCGACGGAAGGATCGGTCTTGGCGAAGAGGACGTAGACGCCCGAAAATCCACCGTTCGTCACCCAGCTTTTCGTTCCGTTGACGATGTAGGCATCGCCGTCGCGGACCGCGCGCGTTTGAATCCCGGCAGCGTCGGACCCGGCGCCCGGTTCGGTCAGGCAGAAGCCGCCGAGAATTTCGCCGCGCGCCAGTCGAGGCAGATATTTCTTCTTCTGGGCCTCGGTTCCGTGCTTCAGGATCGGCGCGGCGGCCACCGAGTTCGTCACGCTCAAGGTGACGGCTGTCGAGGCGCACACGCGCGCTACTTCTTCGATCATGAGGGCATACGTGACAGCGTCCGTGGCCGAGCCGCCGTATTCTTCAGGAATCAGCATGCCGCAGCAGCCGAGTTCGCCGAGGCGGCGAATCTGTTCCGCCGGGAATTTCTCCGTGCGGTCGTATTCGCGCAGGAGCGGACGCATTTCTGTTTCCATGAACTGCCGCACCGTGTCGCGGACGAGAAGCTGATCGCTGCTGAGGGAGAAATCCATGCCGGGTTGACAGTCTACAGTCAAGAGTTGAGAGTTCAAAGTGCGGAACGCCCGCAATGCGAATCTGTAAGTTTTCCACATCTCTCGCTATTGCGGCAGGCGCGCCGAGTCCGCATAATCGGTTCCCTCGAACGTCCCGTTTGGCAGATGAACGAGCCCGATACACCATTGATGCGGCAGTACCACGCCGTCAAAAAGCAGCATCCCAACGCGCTGCTACTCTTCCGCCTGGGCGATTTCTACGAGCTGTTCTACGACGATGCCATCGTCGCGGCGCGAATCCTGCAGATCACGCTGACCTCGCGCAACAAGGAGAAGGGTCAGGCCGTGCCCATGTGCGGCGTTCCCTATCACGCGGCCGAGGGTTACATCACGCGGCTGATTCGCGCGGGCCACAAGGTGGCGATCTGCGAACAGATGGAGCAGCCCGGGCCGGGAAAGAAGCTGGTGCGCCGCGAAGTGATCCGCGTTCTCACGCCGGGCACGGCAACGGGCTCCTCGCTCATCGAGCTGAAGGAAAACAATTTTCTAGCCGCCATCGCGAGAGGCAGCGGAAGAATCAGGGCCAAGGCCGCGCGAGCGCAGGTCGCGGCGAACGTGTCCGGAAGCGACGAAGACCGCGATGCCGCCGGCGCCGAGCGCGATGCCGGCAGCGACGGCACAGTGATCGGTCTGGCATACGTCGATCTTTCCACCGGCGATTTTCGCGCGACCGAGTTCGCGTGCGAGAAAGCGGAAGCGCGCCTGCGCGACGAGATCGAAATTCTGCGCCCGCGCGAAATTCTGTGTCCGCAGCCGTCCACGTTATTTGCCGCGGCCGAACCGCCCACAACGGATGCGGCGGGGACCGGCGCCGTCGAGACGCGGCTCGATGATTGGATCTTCGATCCGCCATACGCCGCACGGATGCTCGAGCAACACTTCCGCGTGGCGGCGCTCGCCGGATTCGGGCTTGAGGGCCATTCGCAGGCCATCGCGGCTGCCGGCGCGATCGTGCACTACTTGCGCGAAACATCGGCTATCAGCACGCACAAGACGGACGGCGCATCCGCTCCGCACGCGGTCGCTGGAGGCCTGGAGCATCTCGATCGTATCGCCTACTACGAACAGCAGGACGCGATGATTCTCGATGCCGTCACCGCGCGAAATCTCGAGTTGACCGAACCTGCCACGGGCGACGATGCGTCCGCTACGTTGCTTCGCGCGATGGATGAAACCGCAACGGGAATGGGCGCGCGCCTGCTTCGGTCCTGGATGCTGCGACCGGAGATTTCTCTTTCTGAAATTGAGGCGCGCCTTGATGCCGTCGCCCAACTGAAGGCGGCGACGGTCGCGCGCGAAGAGATTCACAAGTATTTGCAAGGCGTCCTGGACCTGGAGCGCCTGACCAGCCGCGTCACGCTGGGCCTGGCTACACCGCGGGATTTGCTGGCGTTGCGAGGATCGCTCGAACAAGTTCCCATTGTGCGAACGTTTCTGCGAAGCGTTTTCGGAAACCCGGGTGTAAAGGCGTCAGGAAAAGTAGAGGAAGAGGAAATAGGGGAAGCAAAGGAAAAGGCAAAATCGACAGGATCGCCACCTTCGCCGAACGCAGGCCGTTCGCGGCTGGGGGAATTGTTCGAGCGCATGGATGAAATGGCGGACGTGCGCGACCTGATCGCGCGCGGCATCGCCGACGATCCGCCGGCGCTGGTGAACGATCCGGGCGCGATTCGTCGCGGCTATGACGCCGAGCTCGACGAGTTGCGCGACATCCTGAAGCTGGGCCGGCAGATTATCGCGTCGATGGAAGAACGCGAGCGCAAGCGCACGGGAATCGCCTCGCTGAAAATCCGCTATAACCAGATTTTCGGCTACTACATCGAGATTTCAAAGGCGAACCTGCACCTCGCGCCCGCCGACTACGAGCGAAGGCAGACGCTGGTCGGCGCAGAGCGCTTCACGTCAAGCGAACTCAAGGAATACGAGCGCAAGGTGCTGTCGGCGGAGGAGCGCGTGCTCGAAATCGAGCGGCGGCTCTATGCCGACATTCGCGAGAGGATCGCGCGGGCGGCGGCTCGGCTGAGGCGCACCGCCGCGGCTGTGGCCCAAACGGATGTTCTGGTGAATTTTGCCCGGATTGCGGCGGCGAGGAATTACGTAAGGCCCGAATTCACGGAAGCGCGCGAGGTAAAGGAGATCGAGGAACGGATCGAGGCCAACGATGGCCGCGGAACGTCAAGCTCGACGGCGACATCGCGAGGATTGCTGATGATTGCCGGCGGGCGGCATCCGGTGATCGAAAAGCTGGTCGAGGAGCGCGGCGAGCGCTTCGTCCCCAACGATCTATACCTCGACGATGACTCGCAGTTCCTGCTGATCATCACCGGCCCGAACATGGGGGGCAAATCGACATACTTGCGGCAGGCTGCGCTGATTTCAATTCTCGCGCAGATGGGATGCTTCGTTCCGGCGACGCAGGCGCGGTTGCCCATCCTCGACCGGATTTTCACGCGCATTGGCGCCTCGGACAATCTCGCGCGGGGCCGGTCGACGTTCCTGGTCGAGATGAGCGAAATCGCCGCCATCTTGAACACGGCGACGCGCGACAGCCTCGTCCTGCTCGACGAAGTGGGGCGCGGCACGGCAACGTTCGATGGCCTGTCCATCGCCTGGGCCGTGGTCGAATCGCTCCACCGCGGCGCGCGCCCGAGGACGCTGTTCGCCACCCACTATCACGAACTGACCGAGCTCGAGCAATTGCTGCCCGGCGTGAAAAACGTGCACGTCTCGGTGCAGGAAGCCGGCAGCGAGATCGTGTTTCTGCGACGCGTGGAGCCAGGCAGCGCCGACAAGAGCTACGGAATCGAAGTCGCGCGGCTGGCCGGCTTACCCAATGACGTGATCGTCCGCGCGCGCGAGATTCTGCAGCGTCACGAGCGCAGCGAAGACAAGCTGACCGCGGAACTTTCGCCCGGCGCAATGCCCGCTCCGCCCCAGCAAACCAGCTTCACGGCCATCGACGAATCGGTCCTCGAGGCGCTGCGCGGCGCGAGTTTGGATCACATGACTCCCGTCGACGCGCTCAAACTTCTGGATGCTCTCCAGCGCCAATTGAAATAGCCGCGAAATCAAACCGGGGCCCGAGCGCCCGGCCGCTCTCTGATGGCGACCAGCCGCTCCGGAGCAAACGATGGCGCCGCAGGTGGCGCCATCAGCATCCCTCGCGGTATCAGCAACTTCGATGAACGGAGGCTTCCCGGGAGTGTTGCTCAGGAAAGCACGCGCCGGCCCGAGGACTATCGCCGACCGCGCCGAGAAATCGTAACCTAGCTGAAGCGGGGACGGCACGGGCGGGAAATCGGCTGGGCATTCGCGCCGCCGGAAGTCCGTTATCCGCGAGCGCCATGGAAAATACCGACGCCCTCTCGGCAACGCGCCCGCCCATCCTGGGGCGGCTCTCAAGCACGTCGTGGATTCTTATCTGCTCGTGGGTTCTGCTGGTAGGTACGTATGCCGTTGTCTCACTCATCGCCCGGCACAGCCATCAATTAACCGCGTTCGGCGATATTGGCATGTGCCTGGTCGCGCTGTTCGCCACCGCGGCGCTTCTGCTGAACGTGGGCGCACCAAGCAAACGCGCCCGCGCGTTCTGGATTCTGCTGGCCGCGGGCTGCGGGGCCTGGCTGGTCTCGCAACTCGTGTGGACCTATTTCGAAGTCGTCCTTCGGCAGGAAGTGCCGAACCCATTCCTCGGCGACGTGATCGTGTTCCTGCACCCGGTTCCCATGATCGCGGCGCTGGCGCTGAGGCCTCACGAGCGGCGCGACGATCTGAACGTCGGCGCCAGCTACATCGATTTTTCGCTGCTGGTCGTCTGGTGGGTCTACCTGTACACGTTCGTCGTCATACCCTGGCAGTACGTCTCGCCGAACGTTTTCGCCTATGGCCAGAGTTACGACAATTTGGCTGCGGCCGAGAACCTGTTGCTCGTCTTTGGTTTCGCCTCGTTGCTGCTCCAAGCCCGAGGCAAGTGGCGCGAAATTTACGCGCACCTGTTCAGCGCAGCGCTGATGTACGCGGCGGGATCGTTCATCGCCAACCGGGCCATCGACGTGCGGACGTACTATACGGGCGGCCCCGCTGATCTCCCGCTGGTCGGCTCGTTCGTCTGGTTTGGCACGGCCGGAATCGTGGCGCATTCCCTGAGGCCACGGCCCGAGGAATCGCCGGCCCGGACGGCGAGCGATTCCCGGTGGCCCTCCCGGTTCGCCATGATCGCGGTGTTTTCGGTCCCGTTGATGTCGTTCTGGACGCTCTGGTTCAGCCACAACCCTCCCGCGGTCCGCATATTCCGGATCGAAGCCGCACAATTCATGCTGATCGTCGCCGCCTCTCTGCTGTTCGTTCGCCAGCGAGTGGTGGATCGCGACCGGCTGCGCCTGCTGAGTGCGTCGCAGGAAGCGCTGGACGATTTAAAACGCGTTCAGCAGCAGATGGTGCAAAACGAGAAACTTGTTTCCATCGGGCAACTCGCGGCCGGCGCCGCCCACGAAATCAACAATCCGCTTACCGGAATTCTCGGTTATTCGGATCTTCTGGCCGACGACACGAACCTCACCGAACGCCAACGCGCCACCGCCGAGAAGATCCGAACACTCGCCCGCCGGATCAAGACGCTGGTCACCAGCCTGCTCAGCTTCGCCCGGCGTGTTCCCTCGGAAAAGACCCGCCTCGACCTCAACCAGGTGATCGAGACCGCGCTGAACCTGAACAATCTGAATCTTCGCGACAAGAAGATCGACGTCGAGATCCTTGCCGATCCCGAACTGCCCGAGGTACGCGGCGACGCGAACCAACTGTTGCAGGTGTGCTTCAACCTGATGAGCAACGCCGTCGACGCGCTGGATGAAATCGGCGGCGGAAAACTCACCATTCACACCGACCACGATCTCGACAAAGTAGTCGTCGAATTCTCGGACACTGGACCGGGCATCACGTCGCCGCAGCAGGTGTTCGACCCGTTCTTCACCACGAAGCCAGTCGGAAAAGGCACAGGCCTGGGACTCAGTATTTGTTACGGGATCGTGCAAGAGCACGGCGGAAAGATTTTCTGTCGCAACCGCGCGGAAGGCGGCGCCGCGTTTACGGTAGAGTTTCCGATCGCGAATGGCGACGTCTCACCCCCTCAGACATCGCTGGCGGCCAGCTCGAAATCGGTTTCATAGCCGCAACGAAGAAAAGAATCACGTCAAAAAAGGGATCCGAGCCTCCTCGAAGCCTGGAGGAGTTGGCCATTTCACGGAGACGATAAATGGACGCACCAGACCCGCAGAGCCCCAAACCGAACGAGACTCCCGCCGGCCCTGTACCAACGCCAAGCATAATCTCGGCGATGTTGCGCGCGGCGAAAGGCACCAGCGACCTGATCTTTTCTCCCGGCCGGGCCCCGCAAATCGAAGTGAACGGCCAATTGGTGCAGCTCAAGATTCCTGGCGTGGGCGTTCTCCTCCCCGAAGACACCGCACGCATTGCCGCCGACTTGATCGGACGTAACGCGCAGGCCGTCGCAAAACTGAAGGAGCAAGGCTCCTGCGACATTTCTTACAGCCTGCCAAAGATGTCGCGGTTTCGCGTGAACGTGTTCACGCAGCGCGGGAGCTGCGCGATTGTCATGCGGGTGATCCCGACCAGCGTTCCCGATTTTGCCACGCTGAACCTTCCCCCCCAGCTCGGCGACTGCTGCGGCTTGCGCAACGGTATCGTGCTGGTCACGGGCCCGACCGGCAGCGGCAAGTCCTCAACGCTCGCTGCCATCGTGAACAAGATCAACGAAGAGAAGGCGTACCACATCATTACCATCGAGGACCCCATCGAATTTCTGCACTCGCACAAGCACTCGACGATCCACCAGCGCGAGCTGCACTCCGATACGCCCAGTTTCGCGCTCGCTCTCCGCGCCGCTTTGCGGCAGGCGCCGAAAGTGATCCTGGTGGGTGAAATGCGCGACAAGGAAACGATCGAGGTCGCGCTGGAAGCCGCTGAGACCGGCCACCTGGTGTTTTCGACCCTGCACACCATCGACGCATCGAAAACGATCGAGCGCATCATCGGTGTGTTTGCCCTGGGCGAGCAGAACGCGATACGCAACCGGCTCGGAAAAGCCTTCCGCTACGTGATCTC
>DATGHM010000072.1:0-38403 GCA_035307985.1 Candidatus Acidiferrales bacterium | reverse complement strand
AGATGGACAGAGTTTTGCGATCGCCGGGTTGCTCGATAATCGTGTGATCAAGCAGTTTGAAAAAGTACCGGGTATCGGCGACATTCCGATTTTAGGGAAGCTATTTCAAAGCCGAACCTTGAACAAGTCTGATGACGAGCTCCTGATCGTCGTGACTCCGCACATCGTTCATCCGCTGTCTCCGGCGGAATTGCCGCAGGGGCCGTCATTCCCGATCCCATTCCTGCGACCGGTGACTCCGGAGGGACAGAAACCGCCGTCGCAGTAGACTTGGTGCCGACAGACGGAGCAGGAAGAAGAGGAACTGAGCCCAAGGCATAAATGTTAACGGTAGCCATAGCGAGCGGAGACTCGACGAGCGCGGCGCAACTGGTCGCGAGTCTGGAGCAGACTGGACTGGTGCGATCAATCCGACAGTGGGCGATTCCCATGGATCGGATCCCCGAAACAGCCGAGAACATGCCTGACGTGGTGTTTCTCGACCTGGGACGTGATTCAGAGCCGTATTTTTCATTCGCCTCCCTGCTGAGACGAGCGCATCCGGCAACGAAGCTGATTGCGTGTTCGGCCAACACTCCGCAGAGCCATCAAATCCTGCTCGAAGCCATGCGGAGCGGGGTTCAGGATTTCATTCCGAAACCCGTGAATGCCGACTCGCTGAAGGCGATGTTGTCCCGGTTCGTGGAGGAACTGGAGCTCAAGGGACCATCGACGGCGAGCAAGTTGATCGTCGTGATGGGTTCCAAGGGCGGCGTCGGCGCTACAACCGTGACGGTAAACCTGGGCGTGCAACTGGCGACATTCGCGCGCAAGCGCGTCGCAGTGCTGGATTTTGCGCGGCCCTTGGGCAATGTCCATTTGCTGCTCGATTTGCATCCGCGATTCGGGATCCGAGATGCGGTGGAGAACCTGGATCGGCTGGATAGCCACTTCTTCAGCGGTCTGCTGACGCATCACAAGACGAATTTGGAAGTGCTGGGCGGTGCGACACAGCCGGAGGAATGGCAAAGGATTCCGGTGCCGGTGCTGGAGAGAGTCGTGAACGTGGCGCAGAACAATTTTGATCTGGTTCTCCTGGACATGGGATCGCAATTCTCATCGGAGTGGAGTCCGATACTTGGCGCGGCGCGGATGGTCCTGGTGGTGGCGGAAGCAAACGTTCCGGCGCTGTGGACACTGGACCGCCGACTGGCAGCGATGAGCGGCTTCGGATTGGATCCGGAGCGGGCCCGCATTGTCATCAATCGGTGGCATAAAGGCGACGAGGAAGTGTTGAAGAGCATACAGAAGAACATCAATCGGCCTCTGTTTGCATGTATTCCCAACGATTTTCGGAAAGCGAGTGAAGCGGTGAACCTGGGCACTCCGATTCTGGAGAATCACAACAATCTGCTGAGCATGAGGTACCGGCAGATCGCGGCGCAACTGGCCGGAATGGATGCCAACGCAGCATCCAAGAAGGGCTCCTTGGGCGGATTTTTCTCGTTCCCTACGAAGAGGTAAAGGACCATGCCACCAACTCCAGCGATACCAACACGAATGGATTTCGGAGCGGTGAAGGCGGCGATTCACCGCAAATTGATTCAGAAGTTGAATTTGGACCGGCTGAGCGAAGTCAACCGGGACGAAGTGCGCCGCGAAGTGGGACAGATTCTGGAGGCACTGGTTGTGGGCGAGTCCACACCGATGAACCTTCAGGAGCGCGAGCGGCTGGCGCAGGAGGTTCTGGACGAGGTATTTGGCCTGGGTCCTCTGGAGCCGCTGCTGGCTGATCCGACGGTGGCGGACATTCTCGTCAACACATACAAGCAGGTATACATCGAGCGCAAGGGCGTCCTCGAGCGCACGAGCATCCAGTTTCGCGATGACGCGCACCTGATGAGCATCATTGACCGGATCGTTTCGGCGATCGGGAGGCGCGTGGACGAATCGTCGCCGATGGTGGACGCTCGGCTGGCGGATGGCTCGCGCGTGAATGCGATCATTCCGCCGCTGGCGATCGACGGCCCGTGCCTCTCCATCCGGCGTTTCGGACAGGACCCGTTGACTGCCGAGGACCTGATTGCCAACCACACAATGACGCCGCCGATGCTGGAACTCCTGCAGGGCTGTGTCAAGGCGCGGCTCAACATACTGATTTCCGGAGGAACGGGCGCCGGCAAGACGACCTTCCTGAACGTTCTTTCGTCGTACATTTCAAACCGCGAGCGGATTGTCACGATCGAAGACGCGGCGGAACTGCAGCTCCACCAAGATCACGTGGTCCGGCTGGAAACCCGACCGGCAAACATCGAGGGCAAGGGCGCAATTTACCAGAGGCAGCTCGTGATCAACTCTCTGCGCATGCGGCCCGACCGGATCATCGTGGGTGAGGTTCGCGGCGAAGAAGCGCTGGACATGCTGCAAGCCATGAATACGGGTCACGATGGCTCGCTAACGACAATTCACGCGAATACGCCGCGCGATGCTCTCGCCAGGCTGGAAACCATGGTGGCGATGGCGAACCTCAACATTCCGGAGAGCGCGATTCGGAGGCAGATTTCGTCTGCCATAGACGTCGTGGTTCAAATCAGCCGCATGAGCGACGGGACGCGGAAAGTCGTCAGTATAGCGGAAATTACGGGCATGGAAGGCGAGGTCGTTACGATGCAGGACATTTTCGTCTTCCGGAAGCGCGGGATCAAAGAGTCAGGCGAGGTGATCGGTGAATTTCTTCCCACGGGAATTCGGCCGAAGTTCGGAGAACGATTGCTGGTGACCGGTGTGCGGCTTCCGATGTCGATGTTCGAATTGCAGCCAGGACACTGAGGCGGTTTTCGCCGGGACGAGAATGATATGGCTCTACTGATTTCCATTCTGACCTTCGCAGTGGTCGCACTCGCTTTCGTGATGATCTGGCTGTTTTTCGGAAGCGGCACCACGCAGGAAGTGGTGCGCCGCAGGTTCGAATCGGTGCGAAGAGCGGAGCGTCGTGGAGGAGATAAGTCCCTAGCCGTCGATCTTCTACGCGATGAAATGCTGAGCAGTATCCCGGCCGTCCACCGCGTGCTTTTGCAGTGGTCGTGGCCGGGACGTCTTCGGGAGTTTCTGAGGCAGGCCGGGTTGAGAATGAAACCGGCAAAGCTACTGCTGATCTGTGGAGTCGTGGGAGCGGCTGCAGACCTGATCGCAGGGCGGTTCTTTTTGCATTTCCCGATTGCCCTCTTGATCGGAGTTGCGGCCGGCCTCGTTCCCATCGCGGTGGTCGCGTGGATGCGCAAGCGGCGGCTTCGAAAGTTCGAAGAGCACTTTCCGGAAGCCCTGGATCTGCTTGGTCGCGCGGTGCGCGCGGGACATGCGTTCACGACGGGACTGGAGATGATCGCCAAGGAATCGGCCGAGCCCATCGCCGGTGAGTTCCGAGCCACGTTCGACGAACAGAATTTCGGCCTTCCCCTCCGCGATGCCCTGCTGAACCTGGCGGAGCGGGTGCCTCTGATTGACGTCCGCTTTTTCGTGACCGCCATCCTGATTCAAAAAGAGACAGGCGGTAACCTGGCAGAGATTCTGGATGGACTGGCACACGTCATTCGCGACCGATTCCGGATTTACCGGGAAGTTCAAGTGAAGACGGCGCAAGGGAGGCTGACGGCTGGAATCCTGATCGGCTTGCCTCCATTTATGATGTTCGTCCTGAGCATCGTGAATCCTCACTATATCGGGATTCTCTTTACGGATCCGAAAGGTCCAACGGTATTGGCTGTTGCGGCCACGCTGCAAATTGTGGGCGCCGCGATCCTTTGGAAGATTATCCACATCGAGGTTTGAGGCGGAGACCAGAATGGTTTGGGAAATTACAGCAATTACGTTCCTTGCCAGCGTCGCGGTGATTGGAGCGCTGCTGTTCGCGTTCATGCCCGGCGAGATCGGAATCGGCAACCGGCTCTCACGGCTCCTGAACACAGCTCCCCCGGTCGAAGAAACAGGGTTCGCGCAAAGGCAAAAAGAGAAAGTCCGCGACACTCTGGCTTCAATCGGAAACGTGCTTCCGGCGGGGAGCCAGTCGAAGAGCCAGCTCTTGATGCTGCGGGCGGGTTACCGCAACCCGAACGCGCTGCTGGCAATGCGGGGTATGCAGATTCTGGTGCCGGCCGCCCTTGTCGCGTTGGTTTTCGCGACTGGTATTTACCACTCGAACCCCTTCTTCATTTTCCTGCTGGCCGCGGTCTTGGGCTACATGATTCCGGAAATGTGGCTGACCTGGCGGGTTCACGCGCGCCAGCACCGGCTGCGCCTGGCGCTGCCGGATGGACTGGATCTGCTGGTAATTTGCGTGGAAGCCGGATTGGGGTTGGACCAGGCCCTGATGCGCGTCTCCGAAGAGTTGCGGATTGCCCATCCCGAACTTAGCGATGAGCTTCAACTGGTGAACATGGAGATGCGCGTAGGAAAGACGAGGCTCGATGCTTTGCGCGAACTGGGGCGGAGAACCGGGCTTGAGGACATCAAGGCGCTCGTGGCCATGCTGATCCAGACGGAGCGATTCGGCACCAGCGTGGCCCAGTCGTTGCGAGTTCACTCCGACGATTTGCGGATGAAGCGCCGACAGCGGGCGGAAGAACTCGCGGCGAAGACGACGGTAAAAATGGTGCCACCACTCGTGTTCTTCATTTTTCCGGCGCTCATGGTCGTGATTCTTGGACCGGCAATCATCCAGCTGATGCGCCAGCTGGTGCCGGCATTGAAATAAGGTGTTCAAGTTTCGGCAGCAAGATTGCTTGTAGGAATCCTGAGTACAAGTAGAGAAGTACACGCTGTCTGCAGTACGGTGGGCAGCGATTCTGCGACGTAGGAGGACAACAGACGTGAACCCAACAACCATTCGAGTCGTGGCCGGCATCCTGGCGGTCGTAGTGCTGTTCATCATCATCTGGCGGCGCAAGCGCAAGGCAGCGGAATAAGCAACGAGCTTTGAAATAACTCGTGCGGGGGCGGGGGACGATAAGAAGATGTCGACTAATAATCACAGCGGCGAAGTGTACGTGTATAACAAGACTCGGGAGACCTTCGTCGCCACGGAAGCAACAATCGCCGATTCGTATTTCCCACGCCTGATTGGACTTCTCGGAAAGACGAAGCGATGGGCGCAACAGGGGAAAGGGCTCTGGATTGTTCCCTCTCGGGGCGTGCACACGATCGGGATGCTATTTCCGATCGATCTGGTCTTTCTCAGCAAAGACAAGGAAGTGGTGCACGTCGAAGAGTACGTTCGCCCGTTCCGCATCTCGAAAGTGTCGCTCAAGGCGATGAGTGTCCTGGAGTTGCCGCCCCACACGATCTATCGTTCACGGACGCAGGTGGGTGACAAATTGGAGATTGCTCGTCTAAAGAAGAACGGAGAAGCGGCTACTGCTTGAGCGTTTGATTCCATGCGAGCTCAAGCGACTGAACGCGGCCATCTGGGGTGTAGTACAGAGGAAGCGGTAATGAAAACACCAAAGGTTTGGGCGTTGTTGCTTCTGCTGTTGGCGTCGTCGGCTCCAGCGTTCGCGAGCGGTGGTGCCGGCGGCCCTAAGAGCTGGTTGCATCATCTTCGTGCGCCCGCAAATCCCGAACGACAAAACAATCACGTCGTGACCAAGCATCATGCCACGAAGCATCCGAAGCCGCGCTACAGCGGAAGGTCACACCGCTAAAGAGCGATGGTGGTCGCAGCTGGATGCTAGGTACGTTAAGGGACGTTCGCCTTGTGAACCGATCCTCCCTAGAGGTCGGATTTACGAGGCCGATTGCTTTTTTGTCTCTGCACAAAGAAGCGCTGTAGAATCTTCGCGCCCTCTTTCTTGTACGCTTCAGATCCGATCGTAAGGAAAGCCTCGCAAATCTGTCCCATGCTGCGGCCTTCGCGCGCGGCGATGTCTTCGAGCTCTCTCTTTAAGTCCGTCGGCATTCGGAGCGTGAATTGTGTGTCCTTCTTCATTGAACCGCTTACTGCGTTGCCGCCGGTCAGTTTGCCTGACAACAAACGAGCTTGACAAGGCTGTAGTTTAATGTAATGCATGTAATGCTATGCACTGCAGGGCACTGCACATGGTAAAACGCGAGCAAGAGATCCTTGTGGCACCGGAACCGCAGATGCGCACAAGCGATTTTGGGGGAGCTAACCCCAGAAGCCGTACTTCAGCTGAGGTTGCTGACTAGTAGGTATTCCGTATGCCTCGCGTCCGGTGAGATCAAATTCTTGGACAACGTTGGTATATAACTCATGCAGGTCTGCTCGGGATTGCGGAACGAAGCGGATGTGCCGGAATTCAGGCTGGCGCCGTTTACAGGTTTTGCGATCGCGCCACAAACCGCTGGATGCTCAAGGCGACCGTATACAAAACCTTGCGATCGAAGGGTTTTGTGGGTTATGGCGACGCCGATCCTGTTACGCTCTCTGAGGCTCTGGCGGCTGGTAACGCAGTTTACGGAAAGACATTTAACGTTATGGTTGCACTGAAGGCGCTCACCTATTTTGAGGACGGGAATCTCCCTAATCTCTCTGTGACGGTCCAAGAGCAGCTGCGCAAGACCGCTCTAGAAGTGAAATTAGATCGGCTGCCGCAAACGGTTGGAAGGCCTGGCATAACGCGACGGGACTCCAGTCAATGAACGCCCCCAAAGCGCTACGCGCCATAGCCGAGCGCATGATGTGGTTTGAGAATGCAGACGAAACGCTGAGGTATCCGAAACGGTTTCTCGCATATATGATGACTTATGGAACTCTCGAAGAAATTCTAGCGACCAGAGCCTTTTTCTCCAACGAAGAGTTCGAGGCAGCTCTGGAGGACGCACCGGCAGGAATCTTTGATGTGCGCTCTTGGACCTACTGGAATTGTGTCTATGGTCATTATCCCGTTCCTCCTTTGCCGGAACGACGTATCCCGGATATTGATCCGGAAGGGATTCCAGACTCGTGAAAGGCCTGCAACAGCGCACGAGCGACAGCACAAGCTCCGGCCTCCCAGCAATTGACCGCGCAGGAAATCATAGAACTCCCTAAAGACTTGCCCGCAGAGCGAAATGCTTCCTTGCCGGCAGAAACCCCGTGACGGCAATCATCCGCGCGTGTAGTCTCTATTTTCCTAAGGGTTTCGATGCCATCCACGGAGACCGAAAAGATATGTCGCGCGCTCGACGCCTTTCGTATCGAGCTCCCTTCGTGGGGTTTTGCAAACACCGGAACCCGATTCGAAAATTCCTCCAACCAGCGGCCGCCACGACAATTGAAGAGAAGCTAAGCGATGCAGGACAGGTGCACCTCTTGACTGGTGCCTGTCCCACGGTGGCTTTTCACGTTCAATGGGACTTTTGCGAGGGGCTCGCCAGCGTCAGCAGCGCGAAAGAATCGGCACGGCGATATGGTGTACAGCCTGGGGCGATTAACCCCAATTTGTTTGAAGACCAAATCTACAAGTACGGTTCCTTTGGGAGCCCCGAAAGATCCGTGCGTGATCCCGCCCTGCAGCACGTGAAAGAGAGTATTTGAAATCGCGAAGCAACTCGGAAGCCGCGATATTTCGCTCTGGTTTGCTAACGGATCGAATTATCCCGGCACCGCCCACATCCGTTTGCGCAAGCAGTGGTTCGAGGAAAATCTGCGCACTGCACATTCGGAATTGGCGCCGAACCAGCGGATGCTCATCGAGTACAAGCCGTTCGAACCCGCTTTTTATCATACCGATCTGGCGGATTGGGGAATGGCACTGCTTATGGCGCGAACCGCGGGGCAAAAGGCAAGGGTCTTGGTGGACACAGGACACCACTATCTATCTCAGAACATCGAGCAGATCGTAGCGTGGCTTTTGTCAGAGGACTTGCTCGGCGGGTTCCATTTTAACCACCGCCGGTATGCCGACGATGATTTGACACTCGGTTCGATCGATCCTTACCAGTTTTCCGGATCTTTCACGAAATTCTTTGCTTCGAATGGGAGACCGGAAAACCTGCTGACATCGTATACGCCGTCGATCAAAGCCATAACCTTAAAGGGAAAATCGAAGCGATGATTCAGACGGTGACGATGGCACAAGAACTTTACTGCAAGGCTGCGCTTGTGCAACACGAGAAGCTGGTGTTCGCGCAAGGGCACTGCCACTTGGTTGCCGCTGAATCTCTGCTCCAAGGCGCGTTTTCCACAGATGTAAGGCCGGCGATTCGCGAGTGGCGGGCGTCGAAGCGATTGCCCCAGGATCCCATGCAGGCGTTTCGCGAAAGCGGATATTTGGAGCGCATCACGGCCGAGCGCTCCGTGCGAAACTCGCGAATCGTCAGCACCAGGCGCTGGTCGCCGACGCGAGATTCTCCATCCGTTGATCATGGGAAAGGGTGCGCCCGTTTGGCCGAAGGGGTTTGAATCGCTACAAAGCGGACTTTTTCGGCCGGGCGAAGCGAGTTTCGGGAATGATCGCGAACCACTCGGGGCGCTCGGGATCGCGGTCGTAGGGATAGCCTCCCGCGCTGCGAAACAGCTCGGCGTACTGCTGCAGCTTGTCGCGATCAAGTTCCACGCCCAAACCATTTCCTTTCGGCACGGCAATCTTGCCGTCGACGTACTTCATCTTGCCGTCTTTCAGGATGTCGTCCGTCAGGTGGTAGTAGTGGGCGTCAGCTGCGAAAGTCAGATTGGGGAGGGCAGCCCCCAAATGGAGCATGGTGGCGAGCTGGATCCCCAGCTCACCGCTGGAGTGGACGCTGATACCGCGTTGAAATTTTTCGCAGACCACCCCAGCCTTCCACGCCTGGCGCAGTCCGCCCCAGAAAGTGGTGTCGAGCAGGATCACATCGATAGCGTCGAGCCGAATGCAAGCGGCAAGCTGCTCGAAATTGACGACAACTGTGTTCGTCGCGGTTGGAATCTTGATGAACGAACGGACGCGACGCATTCCTTCCAGGCCCCAGCATGGATCCTCGAAATAGTCGTTGCGAACATTTTCGATTGCTCGTCCGATGCGGATTGATTCTTCGACGCTCCAGGCGGCGTTGGGATCCAAGCGGAAGGAATCGCCGGGAAACGCCGACGCCAGCGCAAGATAGACCTCCAAGTCGTGATCAGGAGGAAACACGCCGCCCTTCAATTTATGGGAGCGAAATCCGTGTTCGCGCTTGAGCTTCTTTGCCAGCGCAACCATCTCGGCGGCGGTTTCTTCGCCTCCGAGTCCAGTCTTCGGATCCTGGTAACGATAGAAAAGATAGCTGGCGAACGGAATTTCCTCTCGGAGGGCACCGCCAAGCAAATCGCAGGCGCGTATACCAAGTTTCTTGCCGGCCAAGTCGATGCACGCGAATTCGATGGCGGCGTGGAGCTGCG
Organism: Candidatus Acidiferrales bacterium; assembly: GCA_035307985.1. Taxonomy (GTDB): domain Bacteria; phylum Acidobacteriota; class Terriglobia; order Acidiferrales; family UBA7541; genus Palsa-295. The sequence continues at coordinate 29,072 of DATGHM010000072.1, read as the reverse complement.
CCCGATTGTTGTAAAGGGAAGCGGTGGGATTGCAGATCTTCCAGTAGAGCTGTTCGAGTTGGAGGGGATCGTGTCCGAGCAGATAAGGTTTGAGGCCGCGAATCGCGTTTTCCGCGCTCTCACCGCCGCCGCCCAACTCTCCGAGTCCGGTCAAACCGTTGTCGGTCTCTAACTCCACGATCGTGCGGACAAAACGTCCCCAATGGGCTCCGTTGGCATGGCGCAGCGGCGCTTCCAGGGGAACCGCGACGGTCGTCGCACGCACGTCCACAATTTTCATTTTCGTCCGCATTTCTCGGGCGCCCGCGCAGCGCCGGCAAGCATGCGCCCGAGCGCCCGCAGCATCGGCTGTACCGCGGCGTCCCAGTATTCCCACGTGTGGCCGCCGGCCGTTTCATGATACTCGTAGGGAATCTTGCGAGAAGAGAGCTGCCTTACGAATGCTCGATTTGTCTCCAGGAAGAAATCCGAGGTGCCACAGGCCAGATAGAAGTATGGATAGGGCGTCTGCGGAGAGGCACTCACCAGGAGAAACACGTTGTTCTCGATTCTCGTGCTGCTTCCATCGGGGCCAAACACTTCGAGCAATTTGGCGCGAAACTCCGGCCGCTGGGCATAGAGATTCTGCCCTGCGTTCAGTGCGCCGCTCAGACTGCCGGCGAACGCGAACAAGCCGGGATACTTGAGGGCCAGTTTTATCGCTCCGTAGCCGCCCATGGAGAGGCCCGCAATCGCGCGGGCGTCTCTGTTGCGAATGGTTGGGAACTTGTCATCGATTTCGGAGATTAGATCCTTCGCAATATAGTCCTCGAATTTATCGGCGGACACGGTTGCGGAATTCGTGTACCAGGAGTCGCCGGCATCCGGCATAACGACCAGAAGATGCAGATTCCTGGCGTAGTTCTCCAGGCCCGTTCTGGTATCCCAATTGAGGTAGTCGCCATAGAGGCCGTGCAAGAGATAGAGCACGGGGAGACGCCCGCCATGATCGTAGTCTCTCGGGAAAAGTACGCGATAGCGCATGTCTCGCTGGAGCGAGGCGCTGTGAAAAGAAAAATCCTTGACGAAGACGCGCTGAGGATTGGAAGCGACCAGAGCGGCGTTCTGCTGCGACAGCGCTCGGCCAGAGCCAAGAAGCAAAAACAGAGAATAGAAAAGGAATTTTCGCATCACACTTTGACCCAGCACACCACGGCCTCAAACCCGCATGACTTCCACTTGTGCTTTTTCGAAGGGCGCAACCATTTCGTCGGTAGCGCCGGAGTCAGTGATCAGCACGTCGATCTCAGCGGTTGAACAGATCCGCCAGCCCGCGACGACTCCGAATTTGCTGTGATCGGCCACGGCGATTTTCCTCCGGGCATGTTTTACCATCGTCGAGTTGAGTTGCGCTTCATCAGGGTTGTAGCAACTTGCACCGCCTTCCGGATCGATCCCGTCGACGCCGATAAACAGCGTGTGGATCAGAACTTGAGAGAGGCTTTGCGCGGCGGTGGGCCCGACCAGAGAGAACCAGTCGCCGCGCAGGTGCCCGCCCGTCACGAAGACTTCCAAATCTTTGCGTTTCGAGAGTTCCATGGCGACGTTCACCGTGCTGGTGACCACCGTGATCTTGTGATTCAGCGGGATTCCGCGAATCACCTCCGTGGTGGTGGTACCTGGCGTCAGAGCGATGATTTCTCCTTCCTGGATGAGAGCTGCTGCCGCCCGGCCGATGCGGCGCTTCTCCTCCGCAAACCTGCCCACTTGCGCCTGAAACGAACGGTCGTTGCGAAAGGGCTCATAGAACAAGGGCTCAATTGAAACCGCGCCGCCGTGAGTCCTGCGAAGCAAGCCTTTTCGCTCGAGAGCGTCCAAGTCTCGGCGGACGGTAACCGGCGAAAGCCCGAATTCGCCGCACAACCCCTCGACGGATACGGAGCCGGACTTCTGAAGTGAAGTCAAGATCGTTGTAAGCCGTACCTCTTGCTTGTGCCGGCTGGCCAGATCAGCTCCTTCGCGGCGAATTGTTCGAGCGTTATATCGCGAATCTCGACTAAAGTCCAAGCGCGCGCAGCCCGCTCCCGCTGCCTTTGTGGATGGAAGGTGCAGGCAAAAATATGTTGAACGGAGGGTGGCAGGAAGGCGGCCCGGGCGAAGGGTCTTGCCGCGTGGTTTGTGCGTCCAGCGAGAAGGCCTTGACATGATGAGGCTTGAGAGATAGTTTTTACTTACGATTTGGTTCTAAACGAAAGTATTGTGCGTTTCGTTCGATTGCAATTCAAAGATTTCCCGCGAACTCGGCCGAACGGGGCCTGAAAGGACCATGGTTCGTAACTCAAATTACGACAAACACCCGTGCGTTCCGGTCAGCGCCACAGCATCGCAATGCTGGGTGGGCTGGCGCGAGATTCTGGAGCGGTTAAGGGCCACGCTGGCCGAAAGCCGCTGCGTGCTTTGCATCGAGTGCTACCCGGGGTCGTTTGAATTGGCGATCCGAGAGGCTTTCGATGAGGGGCTCCGACCGGCCGAATTAATCTACGCTCCGGAACTGCTCAAACCACTCAGCGCAGTCGACGATATGCTTCGTGAAGTACTCGGCGACGACCCGGTTTTCGGGCACATGAACGACATTAACCTGAGAGCCTTCTTCGACCAAACGAAGCTTGCGATCGCGCGCGCAAGGGTCGCGGCTTGGAACGAAGGTCTGCTTCTGGTGGTGGGGGTTGGCGCGGCGATTGTCTCGCCCGAGCCAGACGTGCTCATCTACGCGGACATGGCACGGTGGGAGATACAGGGGCGTCAGCGGCGCAGTGAAATCGCGAATTTGGGCGCCAACAATTTCGACGAGAGCCCCAGCCTGAAATACAAGAGGGCTTTTTTTGTCGATTGGCGCGCGGCAGACCGGCTGAAGAAGGAGCTGCTTCCCCAAATCGATTTCTTCCTCGATACGAACAGCCTGACGCCGAAGCTCGTAAGCGGCGAATGCGTGCGAGAGGGCCTCCGAAAGATCGCGAGGCGGCCGTTTCGGGTGGTGCCTTATTTCGACCCTGGGCCCTGGGGCGGTCACTGGATGGAAGAAGTATGCGATCTGCCACACGACGCGCCGAACCATGCGTGGTGCTTTGACTGCGTTCCGGAAGAGAACAGCCTGTTGCTCGGTCTGGGTGACGTTCGCATTGAGCTGCCCGCGAGCGATCTTACGTTTTTTCAGCCACGTGAACTGCTTGGTGATGCGATCTACTCGCGGTTTGGCAAGGAGTTTCCCATCCGATTCGATTTTCTGGATACGATGGGCGGCGGCAACCTGTCGTTGCAGGTGCATCCGCGGACGGAGTACATCCGACGGCAGTTTGGAATGGTCTATACGCAGGACGAGAGCTACTACCTTCTCGATGCGGGCGAGGATGGCTCGGTGTATCTCGGCGTGAAGACGGGGATCGATCGCGAAGCGATGATTTGCGAACTGCGCGCGGCGCAGGACGACGGGCCTCCCTTCAGAGCCGAGAATTACGTCAACCGGTTTCCCGCGCGCAAACACGATCATTTTCTGATTCCCGCCGGCACGATTCACTGCTCGGGCCGGAACAGCATGGTTCTGGAAATCAGTGCGACGCCGTACATTTTCACGTTCAAGCTGTGGGACTGGGACCGCCTCGGCCTGAACGGATTGCCGCGACCCATTCACCTGGATCGCGGACTCGCTAACATCGCGTGGGAACGGGACACGGCATGGGTGCGGAAGAACCTGATCAATCGAGTGGAATCGATCGGCAGCGGGCCTGGATGGGTCGAGGAGCGAACCGGTCTGCACGAACTCGAATTTATCGAGACGCGCAGGCATTGGTTCAATGCGACGACACTGCATGACACGCGGGGAACCGTTAATGTGGTGAACTTGGTCGAGGGGCGGGAAGCGACTGTGGAAAGTCCTACCGGCGCCTTTAGCCCGTTTGTCGTTCACTATGTAGAGACGTTTGTAGTGCCGGCGGCTGCCGGCGCCTACACGATCCGGCCCAGCGGAGAATCCGAGGGGGCGAAGTGCGCGACGATCAAAGCGTTTGTGCGCTCGCGGTGAGATCAGCACGGCGATCGCGCTAGCGATCAGTTCGACATACGAACAACTTGCATCTCAGCTTAGGCGATGCGCCAGGGAGGACGAATGCACGTTTCGCCAGCAGGCACGAGTACAGATCGCCGAGAGGCCAAGGCGCAGTCGTTGAGTTACGTTATCCTGCTGGCGACTACGACCGCCATTTCCGGATTCCTTTTCGGCTTCGATACCGCGGTAATCAACGGGGTGCTGCTTCTTTTGCGCCGTGAATTTGCGCTCTCGAATCTGCAAACCGAGGTTGCGGCGAGTTCTCTGCTGCTCGGCTGCCTGCTGGGAGCGGCCGGCGCGAGCGTGATCGGCGACCGCTATGGACGGAAAAATTCTCTGATCTTTTCCGCGGTGCTATTCGCGATTTCCTCTGTCGGAGCGGCCACGGCCAGCACGGTGATTCTGTTTTCGCTTGCGAGGCTTCTGGGCGGGCTTGCTATTGGTCTGGCGTCCGTGCTCACGCCAGTCTACATCGCGGAGATTTCCCCTTCAAAGAATCGCGGAACTCTGGTCTCGCTAAACCAGCTCGCCATTGTGATCGGGATCCTGGTCGCGTTTTTGGTGAGCTGGCAATTGTCGAGGCTGGGAACGAATAGCTGGAGGTGGATGCTCGGAGTCGCCGCGATCCCCTCGATCGCGTTTCTCGGCGGCCTCCTGGCAATTCCCGAAAGCCCGCGCTGGCTGCTGAGCAAGGGACGCCATCGCGAGGGCGAGCGCATCCTGGCACGAATTTTCGGCGCCAAAGAAGCTGAGGCGCAGGTTCAGGCCGTCGAACGCGCCGCGGCAACGGAAGAAGGCTCGTGGCGCGAAGTGTTTTCTCCCGGGATGCGCCAGCGGCTCGCCGTTGGCATGACGCTGGCGCTGTTCTGTCAGATCACGGGAATCAACACGGTGCTGTACTACGGCTCCATCATCATCAGCGAGCATTTTCCCGGCGAATCAACCGGAATGGCGCTGGCGGCGAACGTCATCATTGGAACGGTGAACTTGGTTTTCACAATCGTCGCCATGATCTTCCTCGACCGTTGGGGACGGCGCGCAATCCTGATGACGGCGAGCGGAGGCATGGGGCTGTCGCTGACACTGCTGGTGATCGGCTTGAACGTTCACGGCGCGCCTGCGATTCTGATGCTGGTCAGCATTCTTTGCTATGTCGCATTCTTCGCACTGGGGATGGGGCCGGGGCCCTGGCTGATCATTTCCGAGATTTTCCCGACGAAGGTGCGGGGCCGCGCGGCCTCGATCGCGACATCAACGCTTTGGACCGGGACGCTCGTGGTGACCTTCACATTTCTGAGCCTCGTCAACGTTCTGCACCTGTGGGGAACGTTCGCGATTTATGGTGCGCTCTCTTTCGTTTGCTTCTTCTATGTCTGGAAGGCCGTTCCCGAAACCAAAGGCAGGACGCTCGAGCAGATCCAGGAGGCCTGGGGCAAGTAGCGGTTTTTGGGTTTGGATTCGCCCGCGGCAAATCGCGAGCGGGGAAATCGAGGAGGCGTTGCCGAGGGAATGAGCCGGTTCACTCGCAGGAAGTTTCTCGAGGGATTCGCCGTTTCGGGCGCCGCCGTTGCGGCCGTTCCGAATGGACTGTTTCCAGAAGAGTTCGTCGCGCGGCGTGAAGCGGAAGAGAGTCCCACAGATGCCCACGCCATCGATTTTCGCTACGCGCCGCGCCTTTCGCAGGCGACGATCTGCTTCCCGGACGATCCACACAAAACGCTAGTCGGCCAGCGCGGCGATCTTCGCTACGACTTCTCCAAAAAACCCTTCGTGGGCATCGAGGACTTCGGGACCGTCTGCACGTTCTCGCTGGCGGGGATGCAAGATGATCGAGTGGTTCGCCAGCGGCTGGAAGCACCCCGTATCCCGATCGTGCATACGCTGATCGAACGACCGGAGGCGACCCTCGAACTGATGGCCTTCGCCACCCGCCACCACAAGGAAGGCCGCGTCGACAACGTGCTGATGACGGTCGTCCCGAAAGCAGAATCGGTGGCCGCCGTTCCGCGCATTCACGTCCGCACCTCTCGCGCACTGAAACTGCTCGCCGGGAACTCCACGACTGTCGTTGAAGATGCGAGCGTGACGACTCCTTTCCTGATCGCGAAGGCATTGGACTCGGATCTCGGATACGCAACCTGGTGGGAGGAAGGATGGGGCTACACGCTTTATTTGCCGCGTGGAGAAGCTTCGCGCAGCAAGCCTCAGCGATACCTGCTTCGTTTCCCGCAAGACGGCCAGTCCTTCGACGCGATCCAGGAGATGCTGCATAGCCCTGATGCCCTGGCGGAACAAACGCGCGAATTCTGGCGCGACTGGCAGGAGTTTGGAAGCGTTGGCATGAGTTACCCGGCAAAGCTCGGCGAGTTCCTGAGCTGTTGCGCGCGGAACATTCAACAAGCCCGAGAGATCAAGAATGGCCGACTCGTATTCGAGACCGGGCCGACCGTCTACCGCAATCTTTGGATCGTGGACGGGAATTTCCTGCTCGAAGCGGCGCGCTATCTGGGCTACGAAAAGGACGCGGACAACGGGTTGCTGTCAGAGTGGACGAAGCAGGTGCCATCCGGGCAAGTGGTGGCGGCGAGCGGCGGCGAACACTGGAAAGATACGGCGATCGCGATGTACACGCTGGTCCGCCAGTGTGAGCTGAAGCAGGACTGGCAATTTTTCAAGGAGCTGGAGCCGAATGTCCGCCGCGCCATCAATTTTCTCGTGCAACTGCGCGACAAGGCGCGCGCCGGCAACAGCACAAACGGGCGCTATGGCCTACTGGCACCCGGTTTCGCCGATGGCGGAATTGGAGGCGTGCGATCCGAGTTCACGAACACCGTCTGGACGCTCGCCGGGTTAAAAGCGGTCGCCGAAGCCGCCGAGCGCCTGTGCATGGATTCTTTGCGAACCGCGCGCCCGTTCTTTGAGGAGCTGCGAAGCTCATTCCTCGCGGCAGCGAAGGCCGAAATGGTTCACGATCCGCGCGGGTTCGACTACCTTCCCATGCTGTCCCGCGAAGATCCCGCGTGGCACGATCCCGATCCCTGGAACCGGCCGCGTCCACAGACCGCGCAGTGGGCGCTTTCACATGCGATTTTCCCCGGCCTGGTGTTCGACAAGGCCGATCCAATCGTACGCGGGCATATCGCGCTGATGAAAGCTTGCGCTCAGGAAAACGTGCCCGCGGAAACGGGCTGGCTGTGGCACGAAGCAGTTTGGACCTATAACGCTTCGTTTGTGGCGCACGTTTATCTGTGGGCGAACTTGCCGGAATTGGCTGATCAAACGTTCCGCGGATTTTTGAACCACGCCTCGCCACTCTACTGCTGGCGCGAGGAACAGCCGCTGCAGCATGCGCTCGTCAGCCAGGATTGGGGCGACATGCCACACAATTGGGCCAGCGCTGAGTGTGTGCGGTATTTGCGCCACATGCTCGTGCTTGAAGATGGGCCGCACATGCGACTCCTCGAGGGCATGATTTCCAAGAACGTCGACGCGCGGCAGCCGTTCCGGCTGGAGCACAGCCCGACCCGCTTCGGGCGGGTGACGCTCGATCTGGAGCCCGTGGGGAATGCGCACGGCTGGAAACTGGATTTCGCCATAGAGCTCGTGCGAGGAGCCGAAACCGTGGAGATTCCTGTCGTCACTGCGGGCGGGTCGTTCGACCGCGTTGCCGGCGCCAATTACCAGATCCGCGGGCGCAAGGTCCTGATCGATTCGAAAGCGAGCCAATGGAGCGCATTTTGGCGCTGAAAGCCCGCACTCCCCGTCGGGGAGAAGTATGCTTTTACGTATAAAACACCAAAAATTAGATCGTTTATGCATAAAAAGCACAAAAAAAGATTGACTACCGCCGAATAGTGGAGCTAACATGCGGCAAGTTCCCGGGTGGGAATCAAAGGAAAAAACTGAAGAACGACTGCGTTCAGCCACTGAACGGAAAGAGGCGCGAAATGGTCGATATGACACGTAAAGCGCATCTCGGGGTTTACCGGCGCCTGATTGGGGCATGGCGCCTTCTGGCGGCTTTCGGGCTTATCTGTATTCTCTCGGTTCTGCCGGCGTCCGCGCAATTCGATACCGGCACAATAACGGGGACCGTGACGGACCAATCAGGCGCGATGATTCCGCACGCGACGGTCACCATCACGAACGTGGGGACTTCCACGCAGAGGACCTTAGAGGTCGATGCCAACGGAAGCTTCGTGGCTGCAGCCGTGCCTTTCGGGACTTACATTGTTTCGGCTACGTCGAAAGGATTCGGAGAGACGAAAAGCCAATCCCTCGTGCTGAACGTCGGCTCGACCGTGCACGTGGATCTGAAGTTGGCGGTCGCGGCAACCCAGGAGGAAGTTCAGGTCACCGGCACAGCTACGACCATCGACACGACATCGTCTACGGCGGGCACGACCCTGAGTTCCAATCAGATCGCCAACCTACCGGTCAACGGGCGGGACGTGAGTGATTTCCTCGAGATCGCCCCCGGCTCGGTGGGCTCGACCGGCTTCTTTCAAGGCAGCGTGAACGGGCAAGAGAATATTTTTACAGGACTGAACGTGACGCTGGATGGTCAGAACGCCACGCGCGGCGACATCAATGGCTTCCTGAATACTGAAGGCCAGGAACAAGCGCGCGTCACGCGGGCCAGCGTGGACAGCATCCAGGAGATCGATTTCTCGAACAGCGGGTACAGCGCGCAAGTTGGCCATTCGCTCGGTCCGCAGATGAACATCATCACGAAGGGCGGTACGAATGACTTCCACGGAGAGCTCTTCGAATTCTTCCGCAACGACGCAATCGACGCCAAGGACTACTTCGAGAACACGCTGACGGCGCCGACGCAGCCCCTGCGTATGAATCAATTCGGCGGCAACCTCGGCGGCCCGATTCTGAAAGACAAGCTCTTCTTCTTCGTGAACTACGAGGGTGTTCGCCAGCACATCACGAACATCAACTCCCTCTATGAAATCCCAAGTGCATACGTGCGATCGCAGTTTGTACCGGCCATGCAGCCTGTGCTGGCCCAGATGGCGCCGTTGCCCGCCGGTTGCACGGCGATTCCGGCGCCAGCGTCGTGCGCCGTTCCGAATACCACGGACGCCGGAAACCCGAGTGCTGGAGCGGATTTGGTTTACGATCCAGCGGCCCTTCCGCAGACGCTGCGCGAGGACACGGGTTCCGTCAGAGTGGATTACAACATATCGCCCTCGGACCACTTGATGTTCCGGTACAACATCAATGATTCGCTGACGAACGACACCCTCGGACTCAACCAGGGGCAGGTATCCCCGCAGGCGCTGAGGACGCAGTTAGGGAAGGCCGACTGGACGCACATTTTCAGCCCAACGCTGCTCAACGAGTTCAGCGTGGCGATCAACCGGTTTTACTCCGACACGAACTCGAATACCCCTGTTCCGCTCGTTGGCTTTTCGGGTTTCTTCACGAACCTGGGCGCGCTGCCCGGACCGAACACCTTCAACCAGATTACTCCTTTCACCGTCTTCGAAGTTTTCGAGAACATGACCAAGACGGCGGGGAATCACACGTTGAAATTCGGCACGCAGATTCGGGTGAACCGGCAGAATGAGTGGTTGCGTCCTCAGCAAACCTACGACTTCGGCAGTTTCTCCGACTTGGAGAACGACAACCCGTTCGTTTTGGCAAAGATCGGCTTCCCGGGATTCCTCGGTATCCGTGATTCCAACTGGGACTTTTACGCTCAGGATGACTGGCGAGTCACGCGAACGCTTACTCTGAACCTCGGATTGCGATACGACTACAACACCGTGTGGGGCGAGCAGCACGATCGGGAACAAAATTTCGATTTCGCGACGCAGTTGTTCCTGCCTGCCAGCCAGGCCGCGTACAACGCGCCGAAAACGGATTTCGCGCCGCGCGTCGGGTTTGCCTGGGATCCGTTTGGCAAAGGGAAGACGGTCATCCACGGGTACGGTGGATTGTTTTATATGCCGATGCAGTTCGGCTTTGGTCTGACCACGAACATCCCCGACTACTCAAGCTACAACGTAAACGTCTTTCAAGCGATCTTTGCAACCCCGCCGTTTTCGATCGCATATCCTTCGCCCAATCCCCCGCTGCCGCCCGGAACGCAGAACGTAAGCATTTTCCCGCGTAACCCGAAAGATCCGTACTCGATTAACTGGCTATTCGGGATTCAGCAGGAGGTGGCGCGGGACACGGTTCTGACCGTCAATTACACGGGTAACGGGGACCGGCACATGCAGGCGGGCGTCGACTTCGCCGCGCTGAATCTCAACCCGGCGAATTATTCCACGCAGGCGCGCCCGTTGTCCGGCTTCGCCAGTGAAAATCTGGACGCCGACGAGCTCTCGTCGAGCTATAACGCACTGCAGGTACAGGTGCGACGCAATGCCGGGAAGCTCGCGCTCGAGGCGAACTACGCGTACTCGCACGAGATCGACGACATGGTGAACGTGTTCGGAGGCTGGTCAAACCCGGGAATTCCAAGTCTCGATCGAGGCCCTGGAGATTGGGACGTGCGTCACAACTTCACCGCCAGCGCCGTCTACAGCCTGCCGGGCTTGGCGGAGTCCAGTCCGTTGGTTCGCGGGATTTTGGGAGGATGGCAGGCGTCCAGCATTTTCCAGACTCGTTCGGGACTTCCGGAGAACATTCAACTGGTCAGCGGATTCTTTGGAATCCCGATGCGGCCGGACTACGTGTCAGGTCAGTCCGTTTGGCTGCCGAACCACAGCTGGCCGTATACGAGCTACAACATCAACGCGTTCGCACTCGAGTCGAACTACGACGGCACGCCGGGCGGAGTGACCGGGAATTTCGGACGCAATGCGCTCCGCGGCCCGGCATTCTTCCAGTGGGATCTTTCGGCGATGAAGAATTTCCCGATCACGGAAAGGCTCAAGCTGCAATTCCGGACGGACATTTTCAACGTTCTGAACCATCCGAATTTCGCTAACCCCGATGGCGGCATTTGTACGGGGGTGTTTCCTGCGTCAGGGACATCGCCAGCTGCCTGCTTGACGAATCCCAATTTTGGGCGCGTTGGCCAAACGATCGCCGATAACGTTGGAAGCCAGATCGGGACGGGTACGGCGCGTCAGGCGCAATTCTCGCTGAAGCTGATGTTCTAGAGCGCAGGAACAATCGCTGCGAGGGCGGTCACGAGATTGCCTTCGCGGAGCCGTCTCTACTGCGGGCCACGCCTTTACAGCGCCATTTCCGTGCGGGGCCAAAGCAACGCGACGGATTCAATTTTCGGGAGGTTGACGTGACCGCGGCGAGGCTACCTCTGCTTGTTCTCGTCGGTTTCGCTTCGGCTCTGCTTGCCTCCTGCAGCGCTCAGCGATCAACATTGGTGAACCCTCCAGCTTTGTCTCCCGATCCGGCGGAATTCTTTCCCTATCAGCAAGGCTGGCTGGGCGCCGATAGCGCTTATTCGGTGCCGTTCGGCGGCGGACGAAGTCTTTGGCTGTTGGGCGACACGTTCATCGGTCCCACGAACGCGACGAGTCGAAAACAAGCGACCGGATTCATCCGAAATTCGATCGCGATTTCGAATTGCACAGGGAACAGTTGCTCGTTTCAATATCACTGGGCGGCCATGAACACCAGCGCGCCGAATTCCATGTTTTCCGCGCCGGGGTCGAACAGTGATTGGTTGTGGCCGCTGGATGGATTTGTTTACAAGGGAACACTCTACTTGGCGTTCATGCAGATGCGCGCGCAGGGAAGCGGAGCATTTGGTTTTGCATACAGCGGAACACAACTGGCGAGCATCAGCAACTATCTCGCGGAGCCCAGCCAGTGGTCCGTTCGATATCAGGAGCTCAACGCAGGCGGAAGGGCGGTGCTTGGGGTATCGATGGTTCTGAACGAAGGCCCCGGCGGGAATCCCGATCCGTCGAATCCAAATGGCGCGAGCTATGCGTATTTCTTTACGGTTGTTCCGGAAAAGAGTCCGGCGCCGCCCCACATAGCGCTGCTTCGCCTGCCGCTGAGTCAGTTGAACGGCGCCGCCAGACCGGGAAACTCAAATTGGGAATATTTGAAATCGGATTCAGGTTGGAACCGCTGGCCCGACACAGATACGGTCGTGCCGAGCGATGCCGCCGTCGTGATCAATCCCGGTGCAACGGAAATGACTGTTCGCTATCATGCCACGACAAAGCAGTGGATCGCGGTATATCCGATTCCGATTGATCGCGAAGCGCGCTACAGCCTTTCCCGTTCGCTGACGGGACCGTGGGGACGATCCGAGGAACTCGATTCTTATCCCGAGATGCAGCCGGGCGGCCCCGATTACACGAGCAGCGTGCTCTGTTACGCTGCGAAAGAGCACATCGAGTTCGAAGCCGCCGGCCAGATATTTTTCACGTACGCCTGCAACTCGGTGAAGCCAAGCGATGTCACGGACAACATGAATTTGTATCGGCCGATTGCCGTCACTCGACCGCTGCCAAGTTCCGAGTGAAGCCGGCACCGAATGGATTGACGAACAGGATCGAATCGCGCGGACGGGAGAGCGCAAGATGACGAGAGCCGGCATCGATTGATGATACAGATAGATTGGAGCCGCGGCGTTCTGCAGCCCAATGCCAAGATCGTCGAGCGTGTTAAGATGCTCGGGCAATTGGACGGGATTTTCGCGGACTCCGAGGCCTTTCGCGCTCTCGATCCGAACACAGTGGTGTATCGCGTGCAGGCTTGGTGCCCCGTGCCCGAAGGAACGGAAGGCGGGTTGTTTTGGGGAACGACAGTCGTCGAGCCGGGCCAGGTCGGCTCCGAATATTTCATGACGCACGGTCACTTGCATCAGAAGCGCAACCGCACGGAATACTATGGCGTTGTCGAAGGAAAAGGCGCCCTCATCCTGATGGATGAAAGTAGAAGTACGTGGACGGAACCCATGTCGCCGGGTAGCCTACATTTTATTTCTCCGAATACCGCGCACCGCGTCGCCAACGTTGGCAGCGCGGCGCTCCGATTTGTAGCCTGCTGGCCCAGCGATGCGGGGCACGACTACGAGTCCATTCGCCGCAATGGCTTCAGCGCACGCCTTCTGAGCGTCGACGGCGAGGCGAAGCTCGTAGGGAGCGACGCATGAGCGCCGGCTCGCCAACGTATCCGGCACGCGAGCACGCGTTCGATCCCGGCCTCGACGTTCGCTTCCGGAGAGACACACTCGACTTCGAGTACGGACACGGCGTATTTGGGCCGAGCCCGGAGCATCGTTCGCTCGACTCCATCCGGCAAAGCCTGCGCGACCCGAACTCCCCGGGACCCGATCCCGTTTATGCCATCGCGATGGACGTGGGCCGGATCGAGGATCGCGAAGAGATGCAGAGACGCATGCTCCTCTTCGGCATCGTGATGTACGCGCATGGACGGCTTGGCGATGGGCCGGTTCGAAGCCAGGGACATGTGCATGCGATCGCGCCTCATTGCGGGTGGTCAACGCCCGAACTATTCGAAATTTGGGAAGGACGCGCGATCGTCTATGGCCAGGAGAATTCCGGAGACGATCCGGGCCGGTGCATTGCCGTGGAGGCAAGTCCTGGGGAGCGAGTCGTAATGCCGCCCGGCTGGGCGCACTTCGTTGCAAACGCCAATGCCCATCGTGGCTTGATTTTTGGGGCATGGTGCGACCGTCAATACGGGTTCGAATACGGCCCAATGCGCGCGCATCACGGATTGGCTTGGCATCCGCTGATCAGCGAAACAGGCGAGATCAGCTGGAAGCCGAATCCGAGTTACGCCTGGTCCATGCTGCAAGTCAGAAAAGCGCGAGATTATCCGGAACTCTCGCTCTCGCTGGACGCGCCCCTCTACGATCTCCTTCGCAGCGATCCAGAGTCGATTCAGTGGATCTCCGAACCGGGCCGACTTAGCGAGATCTGGAAACGATTCGAGCCCTAAGGATCGCGATTCGATGGCATAGTTGCCGGGAGTCGGACTGAGCCGCGCGGCACATCCAGCGAAATCTTTGCCGTTTGTGGAGACGCATGTGAAGAAAGAGAACTTCCCCGACGGAAATTCGGCTCGGACCGGACGCGACTGGAGCCGGAGAACGTTTCTGAAGGCGAGCGTTGCCGCGACCGCTCTTCGCGGAATTCCCGTGACGGCTGCGGGGTCCGAAAAACGCGCCCATTTACAGCCAATTCCGACGCTGGATGACCTTGCTGCGGACCGTTTGGTCCATCGCTTTCGCGATCTTTACAGCTCGCCCACGACACAAAACGAGTTTGGTTACGTTCAAGCGGCAAAATCCGTTTCGGGTCTGACCGCGTTGTCGCTGCCGCCCTTCGCGTGCTGCGGTGTGCCGGACACTCCCTGGAGCCCGGGCTTCTTGCTCACGTGTGAAATCTTCTTGAACGGCAAGAGCCTGCTTTCCTATTCGCCGGGCGGCGACGAGCTTGCGTACGAGTGGCTCCCGCACCGGTTCGTGCGGGAGACGGAGGCGGAGGAGCTGAAATTCACGACTGAGACGTTCATGCCTGCCAAACGACGCGCTGTTGCGCAATCCATTCGCGTCAGGAATCTGGGAAGCGCGCCGCGGAAAATCACCTTGGGCTTCGATATGCGCGCCGCCGTGACCAAGAAAACGACATCATGGCTCGCAACCTCGCCGGGCGAAGCGGACAACGCCATTTATTGGGATTCGTCGCGAGGCTGTCTGATTTTCGAGGCGCAGCATAGCCCGGCTGTTTGCGTCCAGGGAATTGTACCCAAGCCGGATCGCGTCGAGGCGGGGCGCATGATGATCGTCGGATTGTCCCTTGGGCCCGGCGAGACAAAAGAGCTGCGCTACGTGAACGCAGTTGAAGGAGATCGTGAAACCGCGCTGGCGGCGTACGAAGCTTTGCAGGCCGGCTTTGGAAACGCCCTGCTGGCAAATGAGCGCGCATTCAACAGTTTGATTCGATCCGCGTTCACGCCCGGGAATTCGGAATTTTCGGGATATCTTCCTCAGCTCGAAACTGATGACGAGTCGCTTTGGCAAGTCTACCAGGCGGGCTTCAGAAACCTTTTGTTCGCACACCGCGCAACTCCCGATTCAAAATATGGCACGACGTATCTGACGCTTGGCGGCCGCGTTCTCCCCACGCTGAGTTTCCCCTGGGACACGTCGCTGACGTCTCTCAGCCTTGCCTTGCTCGACCCCGACGCGCTGCGCCGGCTTGTGGAGACTTGGTTTGTGCAGAACATGCACCAGCATCTCGCGACAGACTATGTTACCGGCGAAGGCGTCGGACCGTGGTACGGCGTGAACGACATGGCCATCGTGCGCTGCACCGAAAGCTATCTCCGCGTCACCGGAGACTTCGCCTGGCTCGACAAGCGCTTCGGCGACCATACGGCTCTCGATCACCTGGCTTCGCACGCGACATACTGGAAGCAGCTCGACAAAAACGGCGATGGCTTGGGCGACTATGGCAAGCTCGAGAACCTGCTCGAGGTGGTCAGCACGTACTTGCACGAAACTGCCGGCATGAACGCCGGCAACGTCTCCTCGATGCGCTTCGTTGCCGCTTTGCTCGAACGGCGAGGCGACTCTCTTCGCGCATCCCAATTGCGCGCCGAAGCGGCAGGGCTTGCGCAGCGAATCAATCGGATGCTCTATGTGGCGGGCAAGGGATGGTGGAAATGCCGCCAGCCCGACGGGTCGTACAACGAGGTGCGCCACTGCTACGATTTTCTGTCGGTTCTAGATAACATGTTCGACGATCTCAGCAACGAGCAGAAAGATGAGATGAACCGCTTCTGCTGGGAGCAGTTTTGCACGGAATACTGGATGCGGGCGCTCTCGCCAGAGGACGTAGACGCAACGTGGAACATTCGCCCGGACCACAGCTGGCTGGGCGCCTATGCGGCGTGGCCTCCGATGACCGCCAAGGGCCTCTACAAAATCGGCCGGTCGGACAAGGTGTCCGCTTGGCTCCGGAATCTCGTGAAGGCCGTGAATCAGGGGCCGATCGGACAGGCGCACTTTACCGAAACAGCCTTTCCGTTAGAGCACGGTGCCGCATATAAATGTCCAACGGATGCGCCCTATCTCAACGACTGGTGCTGCATATCCGCCGGCGCCTTCACGGATTTGGTGATCGACACGATTTTCGGCGCCGACCTGACGCTGTTCAATGGAGTCAAAGTTCGCTCGCGGCTGTCCGATTTCGACTCAAAGGCGCGGCTCGTGAATTTGCGCTATCAGAAAAGCGATTATGTGCTCTCAGAAAATACAGCGACCCTCGCTCGCTGATTTGCGCTCGAAAAACCCCCGAACGGGACTCTTCTGATGAAAGCCCTGGCGGTCGATCTGGGAGGCACGCACGCAACGTGTGGCTTGATGGAAGACCACACGATTCTGGCCCGAAAGACCATCGACACGGATAGCGCAGAGAATCTTCGTGACGTTCTGCCGCGCATTGGCGACGCTTTCCGCGATCTGGTCAAGCGTGAATCTCTCGCCTTCGCTGATTTCTCCGGCGTTACGGTCGGTTTCGCGGGCCTTGTCGATTCGCGTATCGGCCGGGTTGTCGGAACAAACAAGAAATATGTGGATGCTCCGGAAGTGGATCTTTCCGCCTGGAGCCGCCAGGCTTTCGGACTTCCTTTGCGCGTCGAGAACGACGCGCGCATCGCCTTGCTCGGAGAGCGGTATGCCGGGGCAGCGCGCGGTTTTGCCGATGTTGTGATGATGACGCTGGGAACCGGCCTTGGCGGAGCCGCCATGATCGAGGGCAAGCTCCTTCGGGGAAAGCATGCGCAGGCAGGCTGCCTCGGCGGACATTTGCCGGTCCTCTTCACCGGTCGCCCGTGCACATGCGGTTCCATCGGCTGCGCGGAGGCGGAAGCCGCCGGCTGGTCGCTCCCGGCGATCCTGAAGGACTGGCCCGGAGCATCGGAAAGCGCGCTGTCCAAATATGCGCAGATCGGTTTCAAGGAGCTCTTCGAAGAAGGGAGCCGCGGTGATGACGTTGCGATCGCGATCCGCGAGCGGTGTCTCAGAGTGTGGGCCGTGAATGCCGTTGCACTGGTTCACGCTTACGATCCCGAACTCATTGTTGTCGGCGGAGGCGTGATGGAAAGCGCGAACGTCATTATCCCTTACATCGAATCGTACGTGCACCGCTACGCATGGACTCCCTGGGGCAAGGTGCACGTCCTCCCCGCCGAGTTGGGGAATTACGCCGCGCTGGTGGGAGCCATTCCCCTGCTATTGGAAGACCAGGCAACGCAGTCGCCGATGATCCCCCAACGCGGGAGTTTGGAATAACGCCAGCTTCCTCGGGGCATCTCTGGCACATCGCGGAACGAGATCCGTGTGCCTTGCTCCGAGATGCTTCGCTGTGTGACAACTGCTCTCAAC
This sequence comes from Candidatus Acidiferrales bacterium, assembly GCA_035307985.1. Lineage (GTDB taxonomy): Bacteria > Acidobacteriota > Terriglobia > Acidiferrales > UBA7541 > Palsa-295. Next base: position 11,628 of record DATGHM010000072.1, on the reverse strand, counting down.
GCGTGACCCAATCACGGTGTCTGATGAACTTCATTCAGGATTGGCTCGCGCAGTCCCTGGAGAGATGCCGTCGAACCACCCTGGAGAGCGAAGACGATCACCCGGTTTCGTCCTTTTCGGAGCCACGCGCCGGGCAAGTACAAAGTCTGCTGCGGGCCGATGTTCCAGAATCGTCCGAGGTTGTGGCCGTTGACCCAAACTACGCCTTTGCGCAAGCCGCGCGTATCGAGAAATGTATCGCCAACATCTTTCAGCACGAAGTACCCGCGATGAAATGCCGGGCCTGAGACCTCGGCCTTCGCAAAGTGCAGACGGGCCGGATCGAGCATTGGAAGCGAAAAGATCTGCCATCCCGTGAGTTCCTGGCCCGCGAAGCTGACCGAGTGCGTGATTCCTTTGCGGTCGTCCCGAAGCTTTGGCCCGAAATTGATTCGTCCGGAGTTCTCGACGAGGATGTCGAGGACGTTGTCATCCGTCGAAAGATCGACGAGCAGACGATTCTGGTTTAGTCGCCGGTCGAGCGTCCCGGCAAGCTGCTGGTTGACGTAAACCTCAGCGTAATCGTGAACCTCATCGATGACGAGAGAGCCCTTTGCGGGGCCTTTCAGGCGCGTGCGATACAAAATGTAGCCGTAAGATTGTCCGAGGGACTCCATCGCCTGCGGCCGCTCGGAGGAGATCGGGCGACCGAGATTCGTCCAGAGCGATGCTGATTCGCCCAATGTGAATTTCGGGATGGCAATCGCACCCGTAGTGGGCGGGAGCCGGGGCAGGCTCGCGCCGCGCGAGTGGTGGAGGATCACGTCTCGAAAGGCGAAGAACTTTTTCGTTGGGCGCCCTGCCTCGTCGAGGGGCGCGTCGTAGTCGTAGCTCGTCGTGTCAGGCTCATATGTCCGTTCGAAATTCGCGCCGCTCATGAACCCGAACGACGTTCCGCCCTCGAACATGTAGAGGTTCACCGAGTAGCCCTGTGAAAGGATCCAATCCAGTTCCTGCGCTTGCTGTTTCATGTCAGTAACGTGATGCGCCGCTCCCCAATGATCGAACCAACCGTCCCAGTATTCGCCGTTCATGAAGGGACCCTGCGGGCGGAACGCCTTCAGAGCAGCGAAAGCAGACCGCGCTTCGCCGGGACCGAAATTGACCACACCGGGCAAGTCCGGCAAAGTTCCCTGCGGCAGTTCGATTGCGCCGTCCGCCGTATAGAGAATCACGTCGCGAAAGTCGGCTTTGAGGATCATGTCCCGAATGCGCGACATATAGACTTTGTCGCTGCCGAATGATCCATACTCGTTCTCCACTTGAACGGCGATGATCGGGCCACCGCGCGTGATTTCCAGCGGCGCGAGTTCCCGGCCGAGGTGATCCATCCACTCGGCCGCAGGATGCAGAAAGCTTTCCTCCCGGCTTCGCAACTTCGCGTTCGGATCGACGAGAAGCCATGCTGGGAGGCCGCCCAGATCCCATTCTGAGCAGACGTACGGGCCGGCGCGCACGATCACGTGAAGGCCTTCCTCCTGCGCCTCGCGAATAAATTCGGCAACGTCAAGCCGGCCGCCAAAATCGTAAACGCCCGGTTTCGGCTCGTGCAGGTTCCAGAAGACATATGTCGATATCGTGTTCAGCCCCATGGCGCGCGCCTTGCGAAGACGGTCGCGCCAGTATTCGCGCGGGATGCGGGCATAGTGCATTTCGCCTGAGATGATTTGAAAGGGTCGCCCGTCGAGCACGAACTGTCCGCTTTCGATGCGGATCGAATGGGGCGCGGCCGGCGCGGGTCGAGCCGGAAAAGCGCCAAGAAACAAGACCAGCGTCCATACCGGAAGCACAAGGCGCGCAGCCAAAAGTCCCGTCGTGCTGCTCCGCGATTCGGTTTTCTCGAGTTGGTACTTGCGGCGCATGGGTCTCGTCCTCAACCTGGAAGAATACAAAGGCTTCCGTCGGGAACGCGACGTAGGATAATGCCCCGCGCTGCCTGGTAACAAGCGAGGATTGCATTCGACGAGCGCGACGCGGACCGGAAGCCATCGTGGAAAAGCAAAACAATGTGAATAAAGCCGTGATCCTCGCGCGAGGGCTGGGCAAGAGAATGCGGCTGGCAGATGCGTCCGCGAATCTCGAGAGCACGCAACAGGAAGCCGTCGAAGCCGGGATGAAGGCGATGATTCCAATCGGGCGGCCGTTCCTGGATTTCCTGCTCAGCGCGCTGGCCGATTCCGGAATCCGCGAGGCGTGCATTGTGGTCGGGCCGGAACACGCGTCCATTCGCGAGTACTACACTTCACTGTGTCCGCGTCGCATTGAAATCAGCTTTGCGATTCAGGAGAAGCCCCTCGGAACGGCCAACGCTGTCCTGGCCGCGCGAGTGTTCACCGTGGAAGAATCGTTCCTTGTCCTGAACTCGGACAACTACTATCCTGTCGAAGTTTTCCAGAGTCTGAGGGAGCTCGGCGAGCCGGGGCTGGCGGCCTTCGAGCGCGAAAGCCTGGTCCGGCTGGGCAACATTCCGCGCGAGAGGATTCGTCAGTATGCGCTTCTGCAGATCGGCGCGGATGGATGGCTCGAGAAGATCGTCGAGAAGCCCCACGAAATGTCCGATGCCGTTGGCGAGGGTGTGTTCGTGAGCATGAATTGCTGGCGCTTCGATCCGTCTATTTTTCGCGCGTGCGAACAGGTCCCACGGTCTTCGCGCGGCGAGTTCGAACTCCCGCAAGCGGTGCAACTGGGTGGCGGTTCGCTTCACTTGCGGTTCAAGGCTGTGCCATTCCGCGTGGGGGTCCTCGATCTTTCCTATCGCTCGGACATCTCCGCCGTGGCGAAGTGTCTCGCGCACATCCGGCCGGACTTGTGACCCACTTCGGAGAGCAACTGCGAGCCGCGGGCATGAGCTCCGCGGAATCGGCCGCGAAAAGCGCGGCGCTCGTGAAATTGCTCTCCGGTTTGCGCGAGCTGCGCGGCGCAACGACGGATCGGGTGTGCGCATTTTTCGTTCCCGGACGAGTCGAACTCGTCGGCAAGCACACCGATTATGCTGGCGGACGCAGCCTCGTCTGCGCGATCGAACGTGGCATCAGCATCGTTGCCGCTCCGAGAACGGACGCCGAGGTGCGCATCCGCGATATTAGCCGCGGACTGGAGGCGGCCCTTAGCCTCGATCCCCGTGCCGAATCGGCTCGCGGCGAGTGGTCGAACTATGCTGTTACGGTTGCTCGGCGCATCGCACGAGATTTCCCGTTGGCACGCACGGGCGCGAATATTGCGTTCGCCAGCGATCTTCCTCCCGCATCGGGCATGAGCAGTTCGAGCGCCCTGATCGTGGCCCTTTTCTTTGCGATTGCGGAGGTCAATTCGCTCGCGCAAAGCGACTTCTTTCAGAACTCTATTCGTGATCGAGAGGATCTGGCCGTATACCTCTCGGCGATCGAAAGCGGGGCGGCTTTTGGCTCTTCCTCGGGCACACGCGGAGTGGGCACGCTCGGCGGAAGCGAGGACCACGTCGCTATCTGGTGCTCGCGGGCAGCGTACCTGCGGCAGTATTCGTACTGCCCGGTCCGTCTCGAATGTGAAATTCGCGCGCCTGAAAGGCACGTGCTTGTTATTGGAGTAAGCGGAGTGGAAGCGGACAAGACGGGCAATGCGCTTGAGTCCTACAATCGCGCCTCGCTCGCCGCGCGCAAAATTCTCGAACTGTGGAAACGCGCCACGGGGCGCGAGGACGTGTCCCTGGCGGCTGCCTTGGAGTCGGCCCCCGACGCGCTGGAGCGTCTCCGTCACATCCTGGCCAAGTCCGCCGAGCCCGGGTTTGCTCCAGAACTGCTGCTCAATCGGCTCGCGCAATTCGCGGAAGAAAGCAACGTGATCGTTCCGGGCGTATCTGGCGCGCTCGCGAGCGGCGACCTCGAACGCCTCGGCGTACTGATGGACCGCTCGCAGCATCTGGCCGCAACGTTGCTCGGCAATCAGACTCCGGAGACGGTCGACCTTGTCCGTTCGGCGCGCGTGCTGGGAGCTGTAGCGGCGTCGGCGTTCGGCGCAGGTTTCGGCGGGAGCGTTTGGGCACTCGTTGCTTCGCAGCAAGCAGAGGATTTTCGCGACGCATGGGCGGCGCATTACCGCAAACAGTATCCTCAGCGAGCCCGGGCGAGCGAGTTTCTGATTACACGCGCGGGACCAGGAGTGGTTCAATTCCAGTCGCCACTCTCGGATTGAGGAGAGAAACTTTGAAGAACGACCCAAAGATGCGCGGCTCGAGTGTCCTGCAGAGCGCGAAACTTACACGCCGAGATTTCATCAGTGAGTCGTCCCTTCTTGTGGGAAGTCTGCCGGCGACGGCATATCTAAGCCGCTTCTCGCGATCGAGCTGGTTTGCAGACGCTCGAAGTGGGTCGCAAGCCGCCATTGAGGGTAAAGCCCCATCTCTCGCGAACGATGCAATCTTGGCAAAATGGGAAATCTCTCCCGTTGGGTTGCGACTTCTTCGCATCGAAAATCGGCAAACGGGACAGGCGATCCAGGGACCTATGCCGGCTTTTGCGATCGCGGTGCGTGGGGCCGAACAGATTGTTTCCTCGGCGATGAGGCTGACCGGCTCGCCGCGTATCGAAACGCTTGCCGCTGACCCACGGGCTTCGCGCTTCTCCGACCGCGTCGGCGGGACTGCGCTAACGGCAACATTCGAGGACGCGAACCGGCGCGTTCGGGCTCAGTGGAGAGCGATTCTTCGCGATGGCTCACATTACATTCGCCAGGAACTGGCGATCGAGCCAATCGCGGGAGATCTACCCGTCGAACGCATTACATTGCTCGACATGGAAGCTCCCGGCGCCGAAGTGCAAGGCACTGTCAAAGGATCACCCGTGACGTTCGGAGACTGGTTTGCCGGGTTCGAGCATCCGCTTTCGGAAAGCAAGGTCGAAGGGAATCGCGTCGTCTGCAGTATTGAACGTCAGATTCCCCTTCAACGCGGCCGGTCCGGATCTTACTCGTCCGTGATCGGCCTGACGGAGCCCGGCCAGCTGCGGCGCAGTTTTCTGCGATATATCGAACGCGAGCGTGCGCATCCCTGCCGTACGTTTCTCCATTACAACTCCTGGTTTGATCTCGGCTACTTCACTCCCTACGATCAGGCAGGAGCGCTGGATGTGATTAACGCGTTCGGCAGCGAGTTGCGCGAGAAACGCGGCGTCACGCTGGACTCATTCCTTTTTGACGACGGCTGGGACAACCACAACTCTCTGTGGCAATTCAACTCCGGTTTTCCGCGCGGCTTCGAACCGCTCCGAACCACGGCGGCAAAATACGGGGCTGCGCCGGGGATTTGGCTTTCGCCTTGGGGCGGGTACGACCGTCCGCGCAAAGAACGCCTCGCATACGGAAAGCTGCACGGCTACGAAGAGAATTCCGAAGGCTTCGTTCTTTCCGGTCCGCACTATTTCAAACGATTTCGCGAAGTGTGCATCGAGATGGTTCGCAGGTATGGCGTGAACCAGTTCAAATTCGACGGTACCGCCGACACGTCCACGGTTTATCCGGGAAGCAAATTCAACAGCGATTTCGACGCAATGATCAGCTTGATCGGCGACTTGCGCGAAGCCGAGAAGAATTTGTACGTGAATCTGACCAGCGGCACATATCCCTCGCCTTTCTGGCTTCGCTACGCCGATTCCACCTGGCGCGGCGGAGAGGATGATTCGTTCGCGGGCGTGGGCACCGATCGCCAGCAGTGGATCACGTATCGCGACGCCGCGACTCACGAGCACGTCGTGCGCCGCGGCCCGCTGTACCCATTGAATTCGCTGATGCTGCACGGGCTGATCTACGCGCGATCCGCGAAAAGACTAGACTCGGATCCCGGACATGATTTCCCCGCCGAGGTGCGCTCCTACTTTGGTACGGGAACGCAGCTCCAGGAGATGTACATCACTCATTCGTTGCTCTCCGCCTCTGATTGGAACACGCTGGCCGAAGCCGCCAGGTGGTCCAGGCAGAACGCGGACATTCTGGTCGACACGCACTGGGTCGGCGGCGACCCTGCAAAGCTCGAAGTCTACGGCTGGGCCTCCTGGTCGCCGCGCGGGGGGATCATTACGCTGCGCAATCCGGATAGAACGCCGCGGGCGTACGAACTTGATGCGCACGCCGCTTTCGAACTGCCCGTCGGCGCTCCCGAAGATTACATTGCGCGTAGTCCGTGGAAGGATGCGAGGGCGTTGACGATTCATCTGCGTGCGGGTAAACCGCACACCCTTAATCTTCAGCCGTTCGAAGTCCTTACGCTGGAAGCGATCTCCGGGTAAGAATCCTTTGTGGCCTGAACTGCCACGCTGTCGCTGACAAGCCCACCGCCCCGATCCGCGGCCGCATCGAACGATCGAGCACTTCCTGCGCCGCCACGCGATTGATCAGATCCCGGCACTCGTTGAAGTCTCAGGCGAAAATACAAACAAGTACGTATGGCTGCCTATCGCCTTCGTCCGACATCCTTAGGAGTGTTGTCGGGGGCTGTGCGTCTCCGAGGGCGCTTTTGGCGATAGAGGCTGTATCAGCTTAAGTTCAATGTCAGGAATGCGTTGCGGGCAGGGGAGAGGAGTCGATCCGCGCAGGCTTCGGCAAATTTTTGGTTACGTAAATGGAAGGCTCTGGGAGCGAGTGAAACGATGAGTTGGACGCTGCAAGGGGTCCATGAAGTTCCGTTCCATCGTGCGGCAGTTGGCGAGGAAGAAATCGCGGCCATTTCAGAGGTCATCCGCTCAGGATGGCTCACGATGGGGCCGAAGACCATCGAGTTCGAAGAGCGATTCGCTTCCTACGTCGGGGCGCGGCATGCGATCGCCGTCTCATCCGGAACGGCGGCCCTTCATCTTGCGCTCGACGCCGCCGGGATTGGGGCGGCTCACGAAGTTCTGATCCCCGCCACCACCTTCACGGCCACGGGAGAAGTGGTCAAGTATCTTGGAGCGCGGCCCGTGCTCGTAGACATCGACCCGGATACGATGAATCTCGATGTGCTGGACGCTGCCGGTAAAGTGACGCCGCGCACCCGTGCCATTGTTCCCGTCCATCTTGGCGGGCTGCCTTGCGACATGGACGAGGTCCATTCGCTTGCTCGCACGCATCATCTTCACGTAGTCGAAGACGCGGCCCATGCGCTTCCCTCGGAATATCACGGAGTCAGAGTGGGCTCGCTCAGCGAAATGACCGCCTTCAGCTTTTACGCCACGAAAACGTTGACGACCGGCGAAGGCGGCATGATTACCACGGAGAGCGACCACTGTGCCAAACGTGTTCGCCTGATGCGTCTCCACGGAATAGCCGGCGACGCGTGGAAACGCTACGCCCACAACGGTTCGTGGTACTACGAGGTGGTTGAAGCGGGGTACAAATACAATCTCACCGACCTGCAGGCAGCCCTCGGCCTTGTCCAGCTCTCGAAGTGCGACACCATGCGCGAGTCGCGGAGGCGCGTCGCCGAGCGCTATAACGCGGCCTTCGGCTGCATCCCGGCCCTCCAGCCCCCCTCGATCGCCTCCGATCGCGATTCCTCGTGGCACTTGTATGTTCTTCGCCTGAACCTGGACCGTTTAAAGATAGACCGCAACGCTTTTGTGAACGAACTCCGAAGCCGCGGAATTGGAACCAGTGTTCATTTCATTCCGCTCAACCTCCATCCCTTCTACCAGAAAACCTACGGCTACCGTCCGGGCGACTGCCCCGTTGCCGAGGCGGAGTTCTCGCGATGCATCTCGCTTCCGATTTATCCCGGAATAGACGATTCGGCCATAGACCAGGTTGTCGAGGCCGTGACCGAGGTTTGCCGAGAGACAAGACGATAAGGGTGCTCCGTGTCCGTTTCCCATAGCCCATCGCTGGACGTCGAGACTCGGTCGCATCGGGCCGCTCCGCTCGAACCGTTCTCGAACCCCCATCGTCATGGCTTCTACGCACGCTTCGGAAAACGCGCGTTCGATCTCTTCATTTCGCTCCTGGCGCTGATCGTTTTATCGCCGGTCTTGCTCGCCATCGCCGTCCTCGTGAAACTCACTTCCGCAGGCCCCATTTTTTACAGACAGAACCGCGTCGGCCGCGATGCGCGTATTTTCCAGATCGTAAAATTCCGCTCCATGATGGTGGACGCCGATCGGCACGGACGGGGAATCACGGTTGCGGGCGATGAACGCGTGACGCGCGCCGGCCGAGTTCTCCGTGAGACGAAGCTCGACGAACTTCCCCAGCTGTGGAACGTCGTAAAGGGCGACATGAGTTTCGTCGGGCCTCGCCCGGAGATCCCCTCCTACGTGGCGCTGTACACCCGGGAGCAGCTCGGAGTGCTCAGCGTCGCTCCCGGAATCACCGATATCGCCTCGATTCGCTATCGCCATGAAGAGAAGGTTCTCGAGCGAAGTTCGAATCCCGACCAGTTCTACCGGCGCGTTATTCTCCCCCACAAACTGTCGCTCAACCTCCAATACATTGAGCAGATGTCGTTCTCGCTCGATTTGAAACTGATCGCGCAAACCCTTCGTTCGATTTTCTAACCTCTGCCCCGCTCGGTCTGCGAACAAACCCCGCGTTGATCGCGCGCCTGCCGCCGTTGGTTGGTTTGTGTCGAATTTCTGGAATAGCTGCTTGCGCCTTTCGCTTCGCTCCGCGATAATCCGCACTCGATGAATGACGATTCACGCAGCCGGCTTGAAAACTTCTTTGGCTACGCCCACGATCTTGGCCTCGGCCCTTTTTACGTCAGCCGGAATTCACCTCCTTCTCTGGTATCTGCCGCCAATATCGCGCGGGCCCAATCGATGCCAATCGAGCAAGCCTCAGCTTTGGCTAGCCAGTCCGCTGGACCGGGTCGCTCCTCGCCTCTGGCGGCCAGCACGCCGGCTTTGCGAGCCCGTCCGGGTTTGCCCGTGATCCAAGGTTCGTCCGGCCCTTCACTATTCGAAGATCGGATCGAAAACGATTCGCTCGAGCGCATCCGCCAGGATATTGGCGACTGCACGCGCTGCAAACTGCACAAGTCCCGCACGAACATTGTGTTCGGCGTCGGCAACCCGAGGGCGGAACTCGTCTTCGTCGGCGAAGGCCCCGGCCACGACGAAGACGTGCGGGGCGAGCCGTTCGTCGGCCGCGCCGGGAAACTTCTGACGCAGATGATCGAAGCCATGGGCCTCTGCCGTCAGGACGTTTACATCTGCAACGTCGTGAAGTGCCGCCCGCCGGAAAACCGCCTCCCCGAACGCGACGAGATCGAGACTTGCTCGCCTTTTCTCTCGCGCCAGCTCGCCGTGATTCAACCGAAGGTGATTTGCTGCCTCGGCGCGTGCTCTGCGCAGACGCTTCTCCAGACGAATCAGGGAATCTCGCGTTTTCGCGGCGAATGGTTCGACTATCGCGGCGGAAAATTGATCGCCACCTATCATCCCGCCTACCTTTTGCGCAATCCCAACGCCAAGGGCGAAGTCTGGAAGGATTTGCAAAAAGTCATGGCCGTTCTCGGGCTCAAGCCGAAGCCGCGCCGGTGAGAACGTTCTCGATCTCAAGCCGAAACAGCCGCGCTAGCCGCGTCGCGAGGCCCACTTGGGAATCCTTCTCGGACTGACTGCCGCAATCTGCTGGGGTGTGGCGGATTTCTGCGCGCGTTTTGCCTCGCGCCGCATCGGCGCGTTCCGCGCGCTTTTCTTCATGCAGGTCGTCGGCTTTGTCGTGATGACCGCTTACCTCGAATGGGCCGGCGGCATTGCTCCGACGGCCTCCGGATGGAGTCCATGGGCCCTGGCGGCTTTTGCCGGTGTGCTCAGCACGCTCGGGTCGCTTTCTCTCTATTACGCATTTCAAATCGGCGTGATGAGCATCGTCGCGCCGATTTCATCGAGCTATCCGGCAATAACCGTCGCGCTTGCGTTCTTGAGCGGCGAACGCCTCAAACCGCTTCGCGCGCTGGGCCTTGGGGTCACAATCATCGGCGTTATCCTTGCGGCGACTTCGTTCTCCTCAAATGCGAGCGGCGCCGCGACCGATACGCACGCGCATCCTCATGTGCCGAACGGAGTCACCTGGGCTATCATCGCTGCAATCGGTTTCGGCTTCATGTTCTGGTTTCTCGGGTTTCATGTTGTGCCCCTGACGGGGAGCGCTTTCTCCGTTTGGATGATTCGGCTCTCCACGATGTTCACGCTCGGGCTCGCGGCGGCGCCGGCGCGCCAGAGCCTGCGGCCACCGCGGGGCGGCGTGTGGTGGCTCCTCCTCGCGATCGGAATAACGGACACGGCCGCGTTCTTCGCGAACAACGCGGGACTCGCCATCGGCCAAGTGTCTGTCGTGAGCGTACTTGCGTCACTTTATGGCGCGGTGACGGTGCTGCTCGCGTGGGTCGTTGTTCGCGAGCGGCTGGAGCGTTCACAGTGGCTGGGCATCGTGCTGATTTTCGCCGGGATTGTGCTTGTCAGCCTCTGAATTTTGCGAAGAAAAAGCGAACAAAAAGTGGTCGGCAGTAGATCAAGTATGTTGATCATGGCGTCGGAGCGCCGTGAACTCGGTTCGGGCGGGTCATGGGCTGGCTGCGCCGGCGGCCGGGGTGAAAATGCTCACCGAATAGAAGCGCCGGACCCCCGGTCTGGGACCTGCCAACCGCTTGAATTTGCAAGCGGCTGGAGCCGCCCGGTCGTCCTGACTGGGAGACCGCCAACCGCCTGAATCGCTGTTTCCAGAGAGGGAAGACGGCGGCTCTACGAGTTTCGGGCTAAACTACGTCGCATGGCGCAACGCTACTGCGAGGTCGCCCTGCCGGTTCCTCTCCGGTCGAGCTTCACCTACGCCGTCCCCGCATCGGCGAATGGCGAGGTTCTCGCGGGGCGCCGGGTCGTGGTCCCGTTTCGCAATCGGCCGATGATTGGCGTCGCGCTCGCGGAGTCGGAGCGCGTGCCCGAAGACGCCACTTGTGTTCGCATCAAGACCATCGCCGAGCTGATGGATCCGCGTCCGGCGCTCACACCGCACCTGATCGAGCTCGGTCGCTGGATCAGCCGCTACTATCTGGCCCCCATCGGCGAAACGTTCCGAGCCATGCTTCCGCCCGAGATCGAATTGCGGCACGACCGAGAATATTTGCTGACCGAAGCGGGCCAAGCACAGCTTGCGCAATTCGCTCTGACAGATGGCGTGGCGATTCCCGAGGCCGGCGGCTTGTCTCTGCTGCGACGCTTCGATGCGGACGGGCCCGTCTCGTCTGCGCGCGCGCACCGCTGGCCCGGGGGAGAAGCGGCACTGGAAAAGCTGGTGCAGCAAGGGCTGATTGTGGCGCGTGAGGTGGCGCATCATCGCAAGGCGCGCGCGCAGACAATTGTTGCGTGGAAGGGGCACGACTCTCAAGGGCCAGAAACGGCGACTGAGCAGTTCGAAGGGGAAACCCCAGGGCCAAAGCCTCGCTCTTCCACCGGTCTGAAGATTTCGCGCCGCGCCGAACGCGAGCGCGCCACCGAAGAACGCGTTCGCGAATTTCTGGCGTCCGCCGGCCCGGTGCCGCTGCCAGTGCTGATCGAGAAGGCCAATGTTTCGCGCGCGGCAATCGAGAGGCTGAAGAAAAATGGCCGCCTGCTCACGTGGGAGGAGCCGGTCACTCCTGACGAAGAT
>DATGHM010000071.1:0-37284 GCA_035307985.1 Candidatus Acidiferrales bacterium | reverse complement strand
CCCTCCATCGCCGCCCCGATCGTGCCCGAGTAATACACGTTCTCGCCCACGTTGCCGCCGCGATTGATCCCCGAAATCACCAGGTCGGGCTTCTCGCTCATCAGCGTGTAGAAGGCCAAAATCACCGCGTCGGCGGGAGTACCCTCCACGGCATATTCGTGCTCCGAAATCTGATCGCAATAGATCGGCTGCCGCAGCGTCAACGACTGCGCCGACGCGCTGCGCTCGTGCGATGGCGCCACGACCGTCAGCGACGCGATGTCCTGCAAGCCTTCTACCAGCGCGCGCAGGCCCGGCGCCTGGATTCCGTCGTCGTTTGTGATCAGGATATGAGGCATTGCTTTGCGGCGACCCCGCAGAAAACCTGTGGAAACTGCGCAGGAATGGTCGGGACGACTGGATTTGAACCAGCGACCTCACGCACCCCAAGCGTGCGCGCTACCAGGCTGCGCCACGTCCCGACTGTTTTACCAGCAAGTCAGCGTATCACTCGCGTTCGAGCAGGGTCAAGATTGCGAGCAATTCCTCATGAAGATCAAGCAGGAACTTCTGGTGCGTGCGGGAGTTCGCCATCTGCTGCCTGGTGGGAGCCGCCGCGTGCTGTTCCGGGTGATCGCCATTGTCTTCTTTTTGGCCGGCCAGATGTTTTCGGGCGCCCGCGATGGTGAATCCTTCCTCGTACAGAAGGCGCTTGATCTCGAAAACCATCTCGATGTCCTCGCGGCGGTACAAGCGTCGCCCGTTCGGAGCCTTCGTGGGCTGCAGCATGGGAAACTCGCTCTGCCAGAAACGCAGGACGAAAGGCTTGGTGGAAGTCAGGCGTGCGACTTCGGCGATGGTGAAGAGGCTCTTGTCCGGAATTTCCGGAATCGTCTGTGCCGCGCTTGCCATTTCGGTGTCTCGTTTCCGCAGTTCTTTTCCGTATCGTAGGCCGTTTTGGGCCGATGTCAACTCCCTATGCATTCTCCTCCCTGCGATTGCTGCGCGGCCGAGGGCCGCGGCCGGGATTCCGCTTCTTCAGCCGTTGCGTGAAGCGGATTGGCGTCCCCGTGAAATCGAACGCATCGCGGAGTCGATTCTCGAGAAACCGCTGATAGCTGAAGTGCAGCGGCAGCTTTTGATTCGTGAAGAGGACGAAGCTCGGCGGCGAAATGCCGGCTTGCGTGACGTAATAAATCTTCACTTTGCGGCTGGCGGGTGAGGTCCCGCGGTCCAGGTCGACGCTTGCGAGCCAGCGGTTCAGCTCGCCCGTCGAGATGCGGCGCTTGCGCGCTTCCGCGACGCGGTCGATCAGGTCGTACAGTTTTCCGGTGCGCTCGCCGGTGACGGCGGAAAGGAAAACAATGGGCGCGTAAGCCAGGAATTTCAATTTGCGGCGAACGATCGCCTCGTACTCGGAGAGCAGACGATGCGGGTTTGCGCCGCCCTCTTTGCCGCTGTGCTTCTTTTCTCTCTCCGCTTTCTTGCCCGCCGCTTCCAGAGCCAGGTCCCATTTGTTCATCACGATAATTACGCTGCGCCCGGACTCTTCCGCGTAGCTGGCGATGGTGGCGTCGTGGGAAGTCACGCCCATCGAAGCGTCGACGACGATCAGGGCTATATCGGCGCGTTCCAGGTGTTGCCGGGCCATGATCACGCTCAGTTTTTCGGCGATGAGTTTCGTTTTTCCCTTGCGGCGAATCCCGGCGGTGTCGAGGAAGCGATAGGATTTGCCGTCGTGCCGGACGACGGTGTCGACCATGTCGCGCGTGGTGCCGGACTCCGGCGAGACGATCGCGCGCTCTTCGCCGACCAACCGGTTCAGAAGGGTCGATTTGCCGACGTTCGGCCGGCCGATGATTGCGATGTTGATTTGCGGCTCCGGTTCCGGCGCTTCTCCCGTTGGAAAGTCAGCGGTCAGGGAATCGAGCATCGCATCGATGCCGAAGCCATGCTCGGCGGAGACCGGAAACACTTCGTCGCTGAGTTCGTAGAATTGCGCGGCGAGATCGGTCTGCTTTGGCGCATCGACTTTGTTGACCGCGATCACGGGCGGCTTTCCGGCGCGGCGCAGAAGCTGCGCCAGTTCCAAGTCGAGCGGCAGCAGCCCCGCCCGCCCGTCGACGACCTGCACCACGCGCCTCGCGTTCTCGATAGCTACACGCGCCTGACGAAGAATCTCGCCCGGAATGCCGGCTTTCTCGTCCGGGACGATCCCGCCGGTGTCCACCACTTGGAAGGGGCGGCCCTCCCAGTGCGCGGTGCCGTAGATGCGGTCGCGGGTGATGCCGGGCTCGTTCGTTACGATCGATCGGCGCCTGCCGGTCAAGCGATTGAAGAGCGTCGACTTCCCGACGTTGGGCCGGCCGACGATTACGATGGATGGGAGGGTTTCCGTCACAAATGCACCGGCCGTTAGATTAGCACGTCCGGCTGGGTTGTCCGGAGCGGCGCCGCGATAACTGCTTTTGGCATTTTGCGCGGTCAGAATCGGCGGCGACTCTTGTCCTTTCTGGATTCCAACGGTGATCATACGATCCGTCGGTTCGATGGAGGCAGGGATGAGCGCATCGAGGTTAAAGTAAAACCTTGCGGCCGGTGATTTATGTTGCGGGTAGAAATTTTCATGTTCCTGATTGTGAAGGGGTTGCGGCGATTTCTACTCGTAACGTGTTGCGAGTAGCCGGTGCGCACCGGACGTACGGTGCGCCTGCCGGCAGGGTGAGCATCGCCCATGCCTGTAAAGAACCAAAGCGCCGGGTTCGGGGCTGCCGATCCCGCAGCCTGACCCGCAGGAGGCTCGCTAACTCATCAAAAGTGTATCGAGAGATTTTGGCGGTTTTGTTGATGGTATTGGTGTTACGCGAGAAATATCTCGACAGGTGTATCGAGATATTTCGTTCCGGGCGGGTGCCTGGCCGCTGTGGGAGGGCATCCGTGGTGTTGAAGATCCTTCGGCTCACGTTGTTCGCTCTCAGGAGACCGACCCTCGCCGGGTCGGCGGTTTGGGCACGCATAAAAACGGGCCACGATAGCACGGAATGTACTAAATGGGTAGGTTCAATTTTAGGGTAGTACTACCCCTGCCGGTTTCCCACCTGCGCGGCTTCCACCTATTGGACGGTGAGCATGACTGTGGTGGTGTGGCTCACCTGGCCAGTGGTGCTTGTGCCAGTGATGGTCACGGCAGTAGGAACGACGGCGGAGCCGCCGGGCGGTGGGGGCGGCGGGGGCGGGGGCGTGGAGCTGCCGCCCCCGCAGCCCGCGATGCCAAGAACGACCGCGAAGATCACGCAAGCGGCAGCCGCCGCTCCCCAGCGCCGATTCCCGCGGCGCACCATGAAGAGAAGCGCGGCGATCGTTAGGAGAACTCCGAGAGCCAAAACACCTGGCGCACGCCACGTCCCAAAGGTATCAGGACGAATTGAAGGAGGAACGGCTCCCGAAGCGGACGTTTGAATCGTGAGCGTGGTGGTGCCGTTTGCGCTCACGGGCGAGCTGCTGAAGCTGCACGTGGCCCCGCTGGGCAGGCCGGAGCACGAGGAAGCGGAAAAGTTCACGGTGTCGGTGAAATTGTTCACTGGGACGATGGTCAGTTGAGTAGTGCCCGAGGCTCCCGCGCTGGCGATGTTGACCGCCGCTGGCGACGCGGAAATGACGAAATCCGCGGCGCCACCGCTGCCGACGCTCCATTCTTTCACGAGGTTATACACATTGATCGAGCCGAGGCCGGTGGCAAAGTTGTAGCCGGCCTGGGCCGTGTAGGCCGGCGTGCCACTCACCTCGGTCATACCGATGCTGGCGCCCGTACCCTGGCTGCAATCCGGCGCTGTGCCGTATTTGGTCGAAGTGTTTTGGCAGGGCATCGCCGTATTCCCAGAGGTGACCTGGTAGAAGACGCAGCCGCTATTCAGGGTCCCGCTCGAATCGCAATTCGCCCAGCCCTGACCGGCGAGCGCGTAGAGGTTCTGGTTCGGGAGCCCCACGGGGCTTCCTTGCGCCTGGTTCAGGAGGGCCATCATTCCGGCAAAAACTTCCGCGGACACGGAAGTGCCGCCGATACCTTGAATATCGGGGAACGCGACCGTCTGGCCATTAACGGTACCGCTGGCAGTGAGGCTGCATGGCGTACTGGTGGTCGCGTCCAGGTCCTCCTCGCAGTAGACGTAGAAATTTTGAAAGGTTCCATCTCCGGCGAAAATGGCGACATCGGGAAGGTCGCGCACGCCGTCTGCCGGCACGCCGGCTCCCGTCTGCCACGAAGGCTTTGTGTATCCAGCCGTGCAGCTCGAAAACGTTCCTGTGTCGGCGGTCGGGTTGTAGTTGGAGACGATGCAATGGCTGGGACCGCCTCCTCCCCCGAAGGGAGTCACCAGAGCGCCGAGCCCGAGCGTGCTGCTGTTGAAGTAGGTATTGCAGTTGGTGACCCCGTCCGTGCTTGCTCCAGAATCGTAGAGCGCGTCGAGCGCAGCGTTGATGCAGGAGTCGTTGTAAGCGACTTCGGGGATGTGGCCCTTCACGGATTGCTGTGTGGTGGAAGCGTTCGCCGAATTCCAATAGACGGTTGCCTCCGAAACGGTGCCATCGTTGAAATCGGTGCCGCCCACCGCGACGTTGTAGGGAGTGGAGGCGATGCCGCTGACGGCGAGGCCGTAGATGGCAGGCGCATCGCTCGCATTTGAGCCGGGAGCCTCGCATCCGGTCGGTCCCGTATCACCGGTCGAAACGACAACGGTGATTCCTTCCGTCGCCGCCTGCGTCCAAATGCCGGCGGAGCCGCCATAGAACTGATTCCCGGTTGTACCCAGGAAGAATTCGCAAAGGCCGTAGCTGTAGCCGATAACCTTCGGATTGTGCGAGTCGCTGCCGTTGATGACGTACTCGGCGGACAGGTCGCCGCCGAAGGAAGCGGTCGTGTCAGAGGAGACGACCAAGTCGACTGCCGCGCCGGGAGCGACCGCGCCCGACCATTCCACATCGACGTCGGCTTCGGACTCATTCCCGGTTGATACCACGCCGGGATCCGGATTGGTATGGATCTGGCTCAGTGTGCCGGCCGGGAGGCCGAACAGCGAGCGAAAGTTTGTAAAGTCGGCGGCGTTGATGTCGCTATCGGAGACGATGGCGATCGTCTGGCCGCTGCCATTGATCGGCGCACTTGCGGTCCAGAGCGGCAGAACGTTGTAAATCGTGGCGAAGTCGTAGGGCGTGAGCGTGTAACAGTTGGTCGAGCTGCCGTTCGAGTTGGTGCCGTTGCATCCGGCAGCATAGGTGAACTGGGGATTGGCGGCGGGTTTGGGTACGAGTTTGCCGGCTTTGTTGCGGGTAAAAGTGCCCGCAAATCGGTGGGCGGCGCGACGCGGGAAGTTATTGAGAGAGGCGATGCCGGCGACGACGGGCGCCAGCGCTTCAGGAATCGCAGGATCGTTGGCGTTGGCCCAGTATTGATTGCCATTGATCGCGTACTTGTGCATCGCGGCGTGAAACGAGGCCTGCACCTTGCCCGCGTTCCCGGAGAACTCGATCACGTTACGGCCCCTGGCGACGCTGTCGATGGTGAAGCCCTGCGAGGTGAGCCAGGACGATACCTTCTGAATGTCGGCCTCGGAGGCGCCGAACTGGGCGCCGAATTCGGCCGGCGTCAGCCACTTGCGGTAGTTCGCGGAGGCGGGATCCTGCTGCTCGCGGAGGAGTTCCTGGAGCTGGGCTCCCTGCGAGGGCGCGCTCTTCAGCACCAGCAGCATCTGGTTCATTGGCAGGCTCGGGGGGGCCGGGCCGCGATCGAACCGCGCCCGCGCCCAGGGATGCACGTTGCCTTTCAGCACCACGAGCTTCGATGGATCGATGGGCTGCCGGATCTGCGACTGCTGGGAACTGGCTTGTCGGGAAACAAGAGCCACAAGCGCGCAAACTACCGCAAGGAAAGCGACAGCTTTTGCTGTTTTCATGTTCTCGGCACCTTGTAAGGCTTAGAAGGGTTTCTCAAATTTGCGACAGCACCGCACCCATATCCCCCAAAAGCTGCTATTCAGATGCAGCAATCCTTACGGAAGATGGATCATTCACGTGTACATCGGGAGACTTCCCGCTGAGTAGGGAAAAAGTTCCAGAGTTTCCATGGCCGCACGGCATGAGCGGCTCGATTGAGGTCAGCGGCCGCCGCGGCGAAAGGAATTGCGAACCGCGCGGATAATGTCCACCAGGCGGGGAAAATAGCGTTTGCGGGCGGCGGAAGGCGCCTCGCCGGGGGATTGAAGAATGCGCACGATGTCCGCCGTGGGTATGCGGGCGAAGGTGGAATCGACGGAAGCGTAAAGGACTGTTCGGTCGCGATCGAGGATAAAGACGGAAGGCAGGGCGATCCCGCCCTTCTCGCGCGGATTGTAGATGCCCCAGTCCTTGATTACCTGTTTGCCGGTGTCGCTGAGAATCATGAAGGGCAGGCGAAGGTTGTGGCGCAAGGCTGCCGACTTGTTGGGCGAATCGACGGAAACGACAACCACGCCCGCGCCAGCCGCGCGGATCTCTTCGTCGTGCGCAGCGTAGTCCGCCAACTGGCGGAGGCAGAAGGGTCACCAATTGCCGCGGTAGAAAAGAAGAACGAGCCTATTTTGCGAAACCAGGTTGGAGAGCCGTCGCGGCTGTCCCGTGGAGTCGGGCAGCTCGAAATCCGGCGCGATTGCTCCCGGTTCAGGTGTCCTGCCCGGCGCCATGCGGCTATTGTATTCTTCGTCCGAAGCAAAACGAATCAGCCATTTTGCCTGGCCGCGGATATCGTGGGGTGTTCGAGCAGCGCGCAGCCTGTCTGCTATACTGACTGTTTTGCGGCCAAGACCTGGCGACTCGCCGTGTATGCCGCCAGTTGACTCAGATGCCTTCAAAACCTGCCTGCGACGGAAAACGCCTGTTCCTGATCGACGCGATGGGCTACGTCTTTCGCGCGTTCTACGCGCCGATGCCGCAGCGCCTGCGCAACGCGCAAGGACTGCCGACCAACGTTCCCTACCTGTTTGCCAACATGGTGCGCAAGCTGGTGAAGGACTGGAAGCCGGATTTCCTGGCCGTGGTGTTCGATTCGTCGGCACCGACGTTTCGAGACAAGCTGTTCGACGCGTATAAAGCGCAGCGGGCCCCCATGCCTCAGGATTTGTCGATTCAGGTTCCGTACGTGCGGCGGTATTGCGAAGCGATGCGTTTGCCGCAGATCGAATGTCCGGGATTTGAGGCGGACGACGTGATTGGCACGTTGGCGAAAAAGGCGAGCGAACAGGGCATGCAGGTGTACGTGGTGACGAGCGATAAGGATCTGATGCAGCTGGTGGGAGATTCCATTCGCTTGCTGAATCCCATGAAGGGCGACCTGGTGCTGGACGCGGCGAAGGTCGAGGAAATCATGGGGGTGCCGCCGGAAAAGGTGGTGGAGGTGATGGCGCTGATGGGTGACTCGATCGACAACATCCCCGGCGCGCGCAATCCCAACGAAAAGCCGGCGCCCGGCGAGCGGCGCAAGGCCGGAATCGGAGAGGTCGGCGCGCGGCAATTGATCCAGCAGTACGGCAGCGCGGAAGAAGCCGTGAAGCATGCGTCGGAGGTGAAACGCGCGAATTACCGCGAGGCGCTCGAGAAACATGGAGAGTTCGTGAAGCTGAGCAAGCAGCTCGCGACGATTCCAACGGATGCTCCGGTGGCGCTGGAGCTTGGCTCGCTGCAGGTGGCGGAGCCGGACCTGACGAGCCTGCGCGATCTGTACGTCGAGCTGGGATTCACTTCGTTGCTGAAAGAGCTTGCGCCGGTGGTGGACGACCGGAAGACGGACTACGCGAGCGTCGATTCGCCCGCGGCGCTGGCGAAGGTTTTGGCGGCGGTTCCCGCCGAACGCGAAATCGCAGTCTGGCTTTCGCTGGATTCCGAAGACCCGGACGAGGAGGGATTCGGCACGCGCGTGCTGGGGATCGAAGTTTCGCCGGCGGAGGGGGTGGCGCGCAGTTTGGCGAACGACGGGGAGAACAAGGCGCTCGCGGCGATGGGTGAATGGTTCGCCGACGCGAGGCGGACGAAAGTGGTGCACGATCCGAAGCTGTTCCATTTACTGGCGGCCGCGGCGGATGCGACGGGCGGGACGTTTACGCCGCAGGGGCGCGAGGTTGTGGCCGGAATCCGGCACGCGACGATGCTGTATTCGTATTTGCTACGGCCAACGACGGCAAATCACGCGTTCGCGGAAGTGGTTCTGCGGCAACTGAATCGCACACTGTCGGGCGCGCCGGGCGAGCGCGCGGATTTTCTGCTGCGCATCGCGCCGCTGCTGCGGGAAGAAGTCGAAAAGCAAGGATTGGTCGAAGTGTACGAGAAAATCGATCTGCCGCTGGCGCCCGTTCTGGCGCGCATGGAAGCGGCGGGTGTTTTCGTGGATAAGAAAGAACTCGAAGTCATTTCGGTGAAAACGGAGCAGGAGCTGGGCGGGCTGGAGAAGGCAATCTGCGAACTGGCGGGATACGAGTTCAACATTAACTCGCCGCAGCAGCTTGCGGAAGTGCTGTTCGACAGGCTGAGTTTGCAAGGGCCGAAGCAGGGAAGAGGGAGGTCGCGTTCGCGGTCGACGGCGGCGGACGTGCTCGAGGATCTGGCGCTGGTTCACGAGCTGCCGAAGAAAGTGCTCGAGTATCGTGAATTGTCGAAACTGAAATCGACGTACGCGGACGTCCTGCCGCGACTGATTCATCCGGCGACCGGGCGGATCCACACGCGCTTCAGCCAGACGGGGACGGCGACCGGACGGCTGAGCTCGTCGAATCCGAACCTGCAGAATATTCCGGTACGGACGGAGCTGGGGCGCGAGATTCGCGCGGCGTTCGCGGCATCGCCGGGGTATCGGCTTCTGTCGGCGGACTACTCGCAGATCGAGTTGCGTATCCTGGCGCATCTCTCCGAAGACCCGATTCTCACCGAGGCGTTTCGCCGCGGGGAAGACATTCACTCGCGCACGGCGCAGGAAGTCTTCGGCGTCGCGCCGTTGATGCAGACGCGCGAGCACCGGCGCGTTGCGAAAGTAATCAATTTCGGCGTGATCTATGGGCTGTCGCCGTTCGGGCTTGCGCAACAGCTTTCGATCGATCAGAAAGAAGCGGCGAAGTTCATTGCGGCATATTTCGAGCGCTACAGCGGAGTGAAGAGATTTCTCGACGCGCTGGTCGCGGAGGTGCGCAAGACGGGCGCGAGCAAGACGCTGTTCGGGCGCGTGCGCCCGATTCCGGAGATCACGTCGCCGCAGCCCGCCATCCGCAATTTCGCCGAGCGCACGGCGTTGAACACGCCGATGCAAGGCGCGGCAGCCGACCTGATCAAGCTGGCGATGATCGAGCTCGACCGGCGGCTGGCGAAAGACTTCGAGGCGCGGATGATCCTGCAGGTCCACGACGAATTGCTGTTCGAGGCGCCTGAAAATGAGGTTGCGGATCTGGCGAAGGTCGTCAAGGGAGTGATGGAAGGCGCGCATAAATTTCGGGTCCCGATCGTGGCGGAAACTAAAGTCGGCGCGAACTGGCGCGACATGAAATGACGCGGCAAATGGAAAACGGAAAATAGGAAATCGTCGACGGCCTGTGATAGCTTTTCGTCAACACATCACAATGAGGTGATCCGATGGCTCCCAATCATCCCGAAGGATTTCTGAAGCTGGTGAACGAGGCGAAGAAGCACATCAAGGAAGAAGATTTTCACGCGACGAAGAAGCGCATGGATGCGGGCGAAAAATTCATTCTGGTGGATACGCGCGAGGATTCCGAATGGGCGCGCGGGCACATTCCCGGCGCGATTCACCTGGGCAAGGGCGTGATCGAGCGCGACATCGAGAAGACGGTGCCCGACAAGAACGCGACGATCGTCCTTTATTGCGGCGGGGGATTCCGATCCGCGCTCGCGGCGGAAAATCTGCAGCGAATGGGATACCAGAACGTCATTTCCATGGATGGCGGCTGGCGCGGCTGGACCGAAGCCGATTTCCCCACCATGAGGGACTAGCGGGGTCGACCTTACACCGGCCAGGAAGCGTCGAAAGCGAAACGCGAAAATTTGGCTGGGGCGGTTGGACTCGAACCAACACCGTCCTCATTAACAGTGAGGTGTCCTACCAATTGGACCACGCCCCAGCGGGGGCACAATGTGGCGGTCCGATGATTTTAGCGAATTCGTTTGAGAAAACGCGAAGCGAGTTCGCTTTCGGCTGCATAAAAGTTTCGGATGGACCCAATCCAAGTTGCTTAGGCGCAAGGGCGTGAGCGGCGAATCGGCGCATAGAACAAGCGCATCCGGTGCGAGTTAGGACGGGTTCCTCCGCGGCGGGAATGCTGAACAGCAAACAAGTGGGGTCCTACCCGCAAACGCCCACGAATAGAAATAAGCGCAAGTCCCCATGAATGAGCGAGATGAGATTTTCTACCGGCCAAAAGATCCGTTTTGTCGCGTTCGCCCTTCGTTCGCTTTTATCGCAATTTTCGCGGAAAGAAATTGCTCGGGAGAGAAAAATTCCAGCGATCGTGAGAGACACTTCCGCCGGGAAACCTTGGAGGGGTTAGGAAAGAGTGCGGCGGAAGGGTCCGGGGAAGGAAGCCGGCCCAGCCCTCAATCCCCTAAGGGATCCTCGGCTTTCCTCCCCCTGACCCGGCCCTATGGGGCACGCCAAGAGCCAAACTAAGACGTTGAAAACACGAGCCGTTCTGGAGGGAGGGTTGGTAAAAAGTCCAAGGCGTCAGTAGAAAATTCGATACAGAGAATAATGTATGCGCACTGATTCGGCACCATTTGGCGCGCGCGGACGCCTCGATCTTTGCATGGCGGCTTGCCAGCTTCCTTGACCCGTCGTGCCGCGCTTGTTATGGTTTCTTGCCAATTCGCACGCGCGACAGATAAGGCGATGCGATCCTGTCAAAGCCAACGAACTCGATGTAGAGCTTGCCTGGCGCAAACCTGACGATGACGAATCCTCTACTCTCGGTCACGAACCTCAGAGTTGCATTCGGCAGTCGCGTGGTGATTCAAGATTTGAGTTTCCACATTGATTCGGGAGACTGCCTGGCGATCATTGGCCCGAACGGCGCCGGGAAAACCGTGCTGCTGAAAGCGCTGTTGGGCCTTCTTCCGCACGAGGGAACGATTCGATGGAGTCCGGATGCGCGGGTCGGCTACGTCCCGCAGAAAGTCGCGGCGGACTGGCAGCTTCCGTTGCGCGTGGAGGATCTGCTCTGCGCGAAGGCGCGGACTTTGAAACTACCGGCACGCGAGATGGAGTCGGTTTGCGCGCAGGTGGGGCTTGGGCCGGAAGTGCTGAACGCGACGATCGGAAGTCTTTCCGGCGGACAATTCCAGAAGGCGCTGATCGCGTTCGCGCTGGTGGGCAGCCCCAATGTGCTTCTGTTCGACGAGCCGACGGCCAGCCTCGACGAACTGACCGAAGATCGGGTCTACGACCTGGTTCATTCGCTGCAGCAGGAGAAAGGCATAACCGTTCTGCTCGTGTCGCACGACTTGAGCGTGGTCTATCGCTACGCGACGAAGGTGCTGTGCGTGAGCAAGGATGTGGAGTGCATGGGCGCTCCGCAGGAAATTCTGACGCCCGAGAGACTGGAACAGCTTTATGCCGCACCGCCGAAGTATTACCGGCACGTTGAGGGGCATCAGCACGGGGAACTATGAGTGGTGATAAGGAGAATTCGAAAGGATCAATCGTCCTTCGGGACTCGAATTTTTCCTCGCGATGCTTCCCGACACTGGGCAACGCCCGCCTGCCGGCAGGCGCGCTTCGTGCCGGGCTAAGTACAATCGCCGCTCCGCGGCTCAGGAACGGCCAGGAATGAAGACCGCAGCGTATGCGGGCCGGCGAGACGCCGGCGCTACTAACCCTGGAGTGAGTCAAATGCAAAACCGCCTATGAACGCCGGGCAAATCTATACGCTGGTGCTGGCGCTGCTGTTTGCGCTGGCGGCGGGACTCGTGGGCTCGTTTGCGTTGATGAAGCGAATGCTGCTGGCCAGCGACGTGATCTCGCATCTGGCGTTGCCGGGCCTGGGCGTGGCGTTCCTGCTGAAATTCAATCCGATAGCGGGAGGCGCCGCGACGTTGTTCCTTGGAACGCTGCTCGTGTGGCGTTTGCAGAAAGGCACTGGACTGGCCACCGATGCCGCGATCGGAGTGATTTTCGCCGCGGCGCTGGCGATTGGGGCGCTTGTGACGCCGCGGGAAGATCTGGTGGAGGCTCTCTTTGGAAATTTTCAGCAGCTCTCGCTGGGCGGTTTTCTGCTTGGCGTTGCCGGCGTTTTTCTTGTGATCGCTACCGTGCTTCAATTCAAGGACCGGTTCACGTTGGCGCTTTTTTCGCCGGAACTGGGCGCGGTCACCGGCCTGAACGTCGACAGCCTGGATCTAATTTTTCTTTTCATCTTCAGCCTGACGGTTCTCATCGGGCTGCGTTTTATGGGCGCCCTTCTTTCGAGCGCGCTGATCATTCTGCCGGCAGCCACGGCGCGGCGGCTTACAGACAGGCTTTCGCAGTTCATGATGGTTTCCATGGTCGCCAGCGCGCTTGCGGTTGGCTTCGGCTTTCTTTTCAGCGGCATTTTTTTCCGGACCGCTACGGTAGGCCCGACGATCGTCATCGTCTCCGCGTTTTTCTTCGGCTGCAGCCTCCTGTTCAAGAAAACCTGAGCAAGCCCGTCCGGTTTGCGTTGTCCATGAGAGAGGATTCTTGGTAATTACAAGCCCGCGTAGCTTTCGAGATCGATTGCCAGTGTATACTGCCGCGCATGACAGGAGCGGAGAGCGAGAATCTCAATGCAACTGTGAGGGACGTGAGCGACGTCTTTGATCATTACCGCGCATCGGCTAGGGCGATATGGAATACGGCTTTCTGGCCCGACCCGGACTTCCGCAACTGGGATTCAATCGATCAATTCCACGAAATTGAAAAACTCCTTTTCGGCGAGCTCGTGTTGGCAAAGATCGATAGAGAATGGCCGCTGCAAAGCTTGTTCGAGAGTCCCATTCCCTTCTTTCAGATCGTTCCGTCGATTGGGCATGGAACGCCGATCTTGATTCAGAACCCGCGTGGCCCGGGGCAGAGCGGCTACTGGGACCACCCGGTGAACCTTGTTGAGCCGGGACAAGCTGAATTGCTCTTCATAGCGTATTTCGATTGGAACCAAATGGACTACATTGACCTCCAGTATTACCGCGTCAGGATCGCGAGTTTCGATGGTCGCCCTGAACTCGCGGGCCGTGATGCTCTAATCGAGCGCTTCCATGCCGCAGTCCACCTCATCACCAGTTAGGCGCTTCGGGGAGGTGGAGACGTCATCGTCTTCGCGTTCTTCTTCGGTGCAGCCTCCTCGCGAAGAAAGCGTAGGCGCGGCTAGGTAGCCGTAGAGCCGTAGAACCGGCCGCTACTTTCTAAGCGCCTCATCCAAAGACCTCGGGCCATTGCCTTCCTCAACCCGGTCTTCGACGCTGTTCGCCAGAACACCGAGTGCCCCGGACGCAGCGACTGCCCCGCCGGCCGTGATCAATTTTCCGACTCGGCGCCTCCCCGGCTCGCCGAACAAGAAATCGACCGGTGCTAACCTCTCCACCAAGCCCCCGGCCGACTTAAATAAGCTCGTATCATTCCTTCGCGTATGGTTCCGGCGGTCACGGCGGCCCGGTCGAGACCATAATGGTCGAGAATCGCCGCCAGGATTAGCGCGCCCGATATTAAAAGCGGTACCCTCTCGGCATCCACGCCGTATTTCTTAGCGATTTTCCGGGCGGGTTTTCTGAGGAGATGCCGCAACGCTCGCTCGAGAGCGGCTCGTGTTAGCAGGTGGCGGGGCGTGCCCGCCACATCGCAAACGTGATGCGCAGTTCCTCCACTGAAGAGCGCGGTGCGCACTACGGGGGTCAGCGGCGCCTTTTGGATCGCGTCTCGAATGGGAACCATGAGTCCGGCAAAGCTCAGGAGTCCGGGAGGGTCGCCTTCGAGTAAAATGGAGAGCTTCGAAGCGCCCACCGGTAGGGAGATGGTCCTGAGGGCACTCCGGCCCTGACAGACGGTAACCTCCGTAGAGGCACCGCCACTATCGACAAAAATCTGTCTTCCGGTTGGGCGTAAGTCATGGCGGACCGCTAGAAACCCAAGCTCGACTTCGCGCTTTTTTGAGATGACGTGCACTGGCACGCCCGTCGCTCGGGCGAGCCGAGCCGCGATCACGTAATGCCCGGGATCGTCTCGGAGTGCTGCTGT
Organism: Candidatus Acidiferrales bacterium; assembly: GCA_035307985.1. GTDB lineage: Bacteria > Acidobacteriota > Terriglobia > Acidiferrales > UBA7541 > Palsa-295. Next base: position 23,036 of record DATGHM010000071.1, on the reverse strand, counting down.
TGCGCCCACGAGGATCGGGGAAGCGCCCGCGTCGCGGGCTTGGCGCACGAACGACTCCAGTGTCCGACGAATCGAACCTTGCGCGTAGTCCGGTAGACCCCCTTTCCGCTCTTCCAGGAGCCCAAGCTTCAGGAGTCGCGAGCTCTCCAAGACATGTGCTAAACGATTCCCAGACCGGCGCTCTACCACAGCCAAGTGGACCGTATTACTGCCGATATCAATCGCCGCTAATCGAGCATTACTCATGAGCTTTACCTTAACGGCTCCTCTCTAGATTTTACAATGGGCCCGAGGTCCGGTGCTTGGCCCGTGACTCGTTTCTGCCTCGTCACGTCCATCCAATCGGCAGGTATGAAGACTCACATCCACCGGTTCAAATGCGGGCGGGATCAGCGGAGCGGATCGATTATTTGCGATCAAAATGAGCGGTGTTCATAACGGTACAGACGCGCGGTGTCGGCGTGTCTAGTATGGTGTCTGCGCACTGTTTGAGTTGTTGAGGGCTCGGCCCGAGAAAGACCAGCTTTACGATGCACGCGGCAGGAATTCGCCGCACCATTTGAAAGAGATCACGCTACGAGCTTATGACTGATAGGAGGCAACAATGCTTGGACTAGGACTGCTTGGGACGATCTTGGTTATCTGCTTGATATTTTACCTTGTTCGGAGAGCATAGGAGGAGTTTCAGCTTGGGACGTGAAACCACGTCCATGCAAGTGAGAAAGTGCCGTTGTGCAGGCGTTCTTGACCGGGGTGTGCGGCGCTTGCTATGTTGGAGGACTATGCTGGGCGTATTGCACCCAGTGTACTGAGGGCCCTTCTGTCCGGACGTAGACTGGCTCGTTTCGGGCTTGGGGCGCTCCAACCAACATGGGTCTGAAGAAAATCGTCATCCGGGGCGCCCGGCAGCACAACCTCAAGAATATCAACCTCGAAATTCCTCGCAATACTCTGACCGTGGTGACCGGGCTATCCGGCTCGGGCAAGTCGTCTCTCGCATTCGACACGCTTTACGCCGAAGGGCAGCGACGCTACGTGGAATCGCTTTCGGCGTACGCGCGGCAGTTCCTCGACCAGATGGAACGCCCGGACGTTGATTCGGTGGAAGGATTGTCGCCATCGATCGCGATCGAGCAGAAGACGACGAGCCGTTCGCCGCGCTCGACGGTGGGAACGATCACGGAGATTTACGATTATCTTCGCGTCGTCTACAGCGCGATCGGGACGCCGCATTGTCCCAACTGTGGCAAGCCCATCACGCGCCAGTCCACCGAGCAAATCGTCCAGAACGTGATGGCACTGAAGCCGGAGGACCGCATCATGGTGCTCGCGCCGGTGGTGCGCGGGCGCAAGGGTGAATATAAAAAGGAATTCGAGAAGTATGCGAAGGACGGATACGTCCGCGCGCGAGTGGACGGCGAACTGGTCAACCTGGACGAGCCGATCCCGCTCGACCGTCGCAAAAATCACAGCATCGAGATCGTGGTGGACCGGCTGCTGATGAAAAACGGCGTCTCGCAACGGCTGGAACAATCGATCGAGACGGCGCTGAAGCTGACGGGCGGGTTGGTCACGATTGCCGTGGTTGGCGGAGAAGAGCAGGTTTACTCGGAAAAGCTGGCCTGCCCGGACTGCGGAATTTCGGTGCCGCAGCTCGAGCCGCGCTCGTTCAGCTTCAATTCGCCCTACGGAGCTTGCTCCGAGTGCAACGGACTCGGCTCGAAATACGACTTCGATCCAGCCAAGGTGATCGTCGATTGGACCAAGCCGCTTTTTGAAGGAGGCCTCGGACCGGGCTCGGGCTCGACGTTTCTGCAGCGTACGTTGCGGATTGCAGCCGAAGCGTACGGATTCGACCTGGATACGCCGTTCGAGAACATGTCGCGGAAAGTGCAGAACCTGATTCTGCGCGGCAATCCAGAGAATGGCGGCTCGAAGAAGGGCCTGAATTTCCAGGGCATTCTCGGCCACCTCGAAAGCAGCCTCAAGGAATCCAGTTCCGACACGTATCGCGAATGGCTGACGCAGTACATGTCGCCAGCGCCCTGCCCGGTGTGCGGCGAGCGCAGGCTGCGACCGGAAAGCCTCGCCGTAAAAATCGCGGGACTGTCGATTGCGGACTTCACAGGCCTGCCGTTGTCGGAAGCAAGCGGGGCCGTCGAGAAAATTCGCGCGAAATTGAGCGAGCGGCAACTGAAAATTGCGGACCGGCCGCTCAGCGAAATCGCCGAACGCATCGATTTTCTGCTGGCCGTCGGCCTCGGCTATCTGACGCTCGACCGCTCGGCTGCAACGATTTCGGGCGGCGAAGCGCAACGGATTCGTCTGGCGACGCAGATCGGCTCGCGCTTGCGGGGCGTGCTGTACGTGCTGGACGAGCCGTCGATCGGCCTGCACGCGCGCGACAACGGCCGTTTGCTGGGCACACTCGAAACGTTGCGCGACCTGGGCAACACGGTGCTCGTGGTGGAGCACGACGAGGAGACGATTCGGCGGGCCGACTATGTGGTGGATCTTGGACCTGGCGCGGGGAACGCCGGCGGTTACCTGGTAGCGATCGGGTCGCCGGCGGAAGTGGCGGCGAATCCGGCGTCACTGACGGGGAAATATTTGTCGGGACAGGTGAAAATTCCCGTCCCGGAAACGCGCCGCGCGAAGAACGGTAAAGCGATCACGATTCTCGGCGCGCGTGGAAATAATCTGAAGAATATAGACGCTGTGATTCCGCTCGGGCTGCTCAGCGTGGTGACGGGCGTGTCCGGATCGGGCAAATCGACGCTGGTGAACGACATTTTGTACCGTGCGCTGGCTGCGAAGCTTTATCGTTCGATGGCCAAGCCCGGCGAACACCGCGCGATCATGGGAATCGAGCACATCGACAAAGTGATCCAAATCGACCAGGCGCCGATCGGGCGTACGCCGCGCTCGAATCCGGCCACCTACACCGGCGTTTTCGGGCCGATTCGCGATCTGTTCGCGATGCTGCCCGAGTCGCGCGAGCGCGGCTATAAGGCGGGGCGATTCAGCTTCAACGTAAAGGGCGGCCGCTGCGAAGCGTGCCAGGGCGACGGGCAGCGGCGCATCGAGATGAATTTTCTGCCGGATGTGTACGTCACGTGCGAAGTCTGCCGGGGGAAGCGGTATAACGCGGAGACACTGGCCGTCAAATATAAAAGCTACTCGATTTCCGACCTGCTCGATTTGCCGATCGACGAAGCGTTGAAGGCGATGGAAAATATTCCGGCAATCCAGCAGAAGCTGCAGACGCTGGTGGACGTCGGCCTGGGATATGTTCAGCTCGGACAGTCGGCGACGACGCTCTCGGGCGGCGAAGCGCAGCGCACGAAGCTCGCGCGCGAGCTTTCGCGGCGCCAGACCGGACGCACGGTCTATATTCTCGACGAGCCGACGACTGGATTGCACTTCGACGACGTAAAGAAATTGCTGGACGTGCTGAATCGCCTCGTGTCGCTCGGCAACACGGTCCTGATCATCGAGCACAACCTGGACGTCATCAAGCAGGCGGACTGGATCATCGATCTCGGTCCCGAGGGCGGCGAGGAGGGCGGGCGCATCGTCGCGCAGGGCACGCCCGAGGACGTGGCGCGAGTGAAGAAATCCTATACGGGCCAGATTCTTGCTCGCGCGCTCAACGGCTCGCTCGGCGCCGGCGAAAACGGATCATCCTCGCGTGCGCGAAAGACGGCGGCTCAGTGAGTGCGCCCGACGATCCGCGCCCCTTTGGCGGGCCTGATCCCGATCCTGATCCGAATCCCGCGAGTCCCTCTGCTGAGTCGCAGGAACCTGCGCCGCTCGACGGAGCCATACTTTCCTACGGGACGACACCGAACCAGAACGTTGAAACTAACCCGGGCGAGCTGACGCCGCCGAGCATCGTTCCGCAGGGCGTTGGGGCCGACGGCGGGCCATTCAAGCCGCAGATTGACCCTGATCTTCGCGTGCCGTGGGGATGGATCGATTTGCTTTTGCTCGTGATCGTCTGGTTTGGCGCGACGATCGGTTCCACCATTTTGCTGGCCATCCTTTACACGTCGCGAGGCGTCCCCTTTGGCGAAATTCAGCACTCGCCGCGCGACCTGGGTTTTTTTATCGTGGTGGATCAGCTTGTCGTTTCTGTATTCGTTCTGCTGTACCTCTGGCTGCAGGCGCGCATTCGCTTCAACGCGCCCTTCTGGCGGACGCTCGGCTGGCGCAAACTAGACGCGGGCAGATGGTCTCGCCCGCTCACCTACCTCGGCTTCGTCGCCTTCGGTTTCCTTCTTGCGCTTTCGGTGCAGTTGGTTTCTTCGGAATTCCCGTCGAAATCGAAACTGCCTATCGAGAATTTGCTCCAAAACCGGCAGGCGGCGCTCGCTTTGATGATTATGAGCGTGGTCCTCGCGCCTGTCGTCGAAGAAACGGTGTTCCGGGGCTACATTTACCCGGTGGTGGCGCGCACGTTTGGCGTTGCCGTCGGAATCATTGGCACAGGAACGGTGTTCGGGCTGCTGCACGCGGAGCAGTTGTGGGGCGGCTGGGCGCAGATCGCGCTGCTGGTGGCGGTAGGGATCGTGTTCACCTGGGTTCGCGCGGCGAAGCGAACCGTGTTCGCCAGTTACCTGCTGCATGTGAGCTACAACTCGCTTCTGTTCATCGCATTTCTCGTGTCCAATTCAGGCTTCCGGTCGCTGGTTCACCACTGACAGACTCTGTGCTAGGATGATGCGCTCTTGAGCCATGCTCAGGGCTGAAGGTAGAATCCCGAGACTCGATGCGCGTCGTCGAAAAAAGGCAACTCCTCTCCGGCGAGGAAATTAGCCGGACGCTGAACCGCCTCGCCCACGAAATCGTGGAGAAGAGCGGGGCGAAGGATTTGGCGTTGATCGGAGTACGCCGGCGCGGCATACCTCTGGCGCGGCGGATTTCGAACATCATCCGCGAGTCGGCGCATATTTCTGTCCCTGTCGGGAGTCTCGATATCACGCTGTACCGCGACGACCTCTCAACCGTGGGACCGCAACCGATTGTCCATTCGAGCGAGATCGAATTTGGGGTCGACGATCGCGATCTCGTCGTGGTGGATGACGTCCTCTATACCGGGCGAACGATGCGCGCCGCGATGAACGGCCTGTTCGATCTGGGCCGCCCGCAGCGGATCCGCTTGTGCGTGCTGATCGACCGGGGCCATCGCGAATTGCCCATCGAAGCCTCGTTCATCGGGCGCACGGTGGAAACCAGTGACACGGAGATCGTCGAGGTTCGGCTGCAGGAAATCGACAAGGAAGAGCGAGTGATGCTGGTGGACCGCGTGGCGTGAGGAGTTACGAATCGGCCTGGAATTCTGCCACAGAGACACCGAGCGCACAGAGAAATGGGTTGGAACTCCCCAAGCGACCTTGGGTCGCGAGGTAGGGAGCGCAAAGGGAGACCGTGGTACAGCGACTGCAGCATATCCTCGGAATCGAGCCGCTGAATACAGAGCAAATCACTTTTATTCTCGACCAGGCCAAGCCTTTTCAGGAATTCCAGCGCTATCCACTAAAAAAACTGGCGACGCTGCGGGGCAAGACGGTGGCGATCGCGTTTTTCGAGTCGTCAACGCGCACTCGGATCAGCTTCACCACCGCCGCCTCGCGGCTCGGCGCGGACACCATGAACCTGCAGGCGGAATCGTCCAGTCTGAAGAAGGGCGAATCGCTGATCGACACGGTGCGGACTCTGGAAGCCATGCGCCCGGACGGAATCGTCATTCGTCACGCGGCTTCGGGCGCGCCGGAATTCGTAGCGGAGCGATTGGCGATACCCGTCTTCAACGCTGGAGACGGCACGCACGAGCATCCCACGCAGGGCCTGCTCGACGCGCTGACGATTCGCGACAAAAAGGGCACGCTCGAAGGCTGGAACGTCACCATTGTGGGCGACATCCTGCATAGCCGCGTGGCGCGGTCGAATATTCACCTGCTGACGAAGTTCGGCTCACGCATCACGCTGTGCGGGCCGGCCATGTGGGTGCCGCGCGAACTCGAGAGCCTGGCGCCGAACATGCGCCGAGTACTGCGAATCGAAGACGCGCTGGACGGCGCGGATGTGATCATCGTGCTGCGCGTGCAGACGGAGCGTATCCACGAGCCGGCGATTGCCGCCGAAGAATACATTTTGCAGTACCAGCTCACGCCGGAGCGCCTGCGGCTGGCGAGGCCGGAGGCGCTCGTCTTGCATCCCGGCCCGATGATACGCGGGCTCGAAATCGATCCGGCGGTGGCGGACGGGCCGCAATCGTGCGTCCTGGAGCAGGTAACCAACGGTCTTGCGGTCCGCATGGCGCTGCTCTATCACTTGATCGGCGGCGCGCCGGCCGACGCCCCGCATCCCGCAAAGGAACGTACGAATGCTACTGATTAAGAATGGCCGCTTGATCGATCCCGCAAGCAAGGCTGATGCTGCAGTGGACGTTTTGCTAGACGCCGGCAAGATCGCGAAGTCTGGCCCGAACCTTTCCGCGCCGGACGCCGAAGTTTTCGACGCGGAGGGGTTCGTGGTTGCGCCAGGGTTCATCGATTTGCACTGCCACCTGCGCGAGCCGGGCCAGGAAATGTCCGAGACGATCCAGACCGGGACGCGCGCAGCGGCGCGCGGAGGATTCACCGCGGTTTGCTGCATGCCCAACACGCAGCCGGTGAACGACAACGCGTCCGTTACGCGCAGCATCGTCGAGCGAGCCGCCGCGAACGCGGCTGTGCGCGTCTGGCCGATTGGCGCGGCATCGGTGGGAAGCAAAGGCGAGGCGCTGGCCGAAATCGCTTCGATGAGGGACGCGGGTATCGTTGCGGTCAGCGACGACGGGAAACCTGTGGCGAGCGCGCGTCTGATGCGGCAGGTGATGGACTACTGCAATCCGCTCGATCTGCCCGTGATCGATCACTGCGAGGACCCGTCGCTCTTCGCGGGCGGCGTCATGCGGGAAGGTGCGGCGTCGGTGCGCCTGGGATTGAAAGGCATTCCCGCGCAGTCGGAATCGATTTGCGTGGGGCGCGACGTGGAAATGGCGTTACTGACGGGCGCCCGGCTGCACATCGCACACATGTCGACTGCGAAATCGCTCGAATATGTGCGGTCGGCGAAACGCGCGGGCCTGCGCGTGACGTGCGAAGTGACGCCGCACCATTTCACGCTGACCGATGCGGACGTCCGCTACGACACGCGCTACAAAATGAACCCACCGCTTGCCTCCCGAGCCGATCGCGATGCGCTGGTCGAAGGCTTGGCCGACGGAAGCATTGATGCGATCGCGACGGACCACGCCCCGCATCATCCCGCGAGCAAGGACGTCGAATTCGATCGCGCGCCTTTCGGCATCACGGGATTCGAGACGGCGCTGTCGCTCGGGCTTGCTGAGCTCGTGCACACGAACAAACTGTCGCTGATGCGCCTGGTCGGGCTGTTCACCACGGGCCCAGCGCGCGTGCTCGGAATGGAGCGCAAAATCGCGCCCGGTCAGCCCGCCGATTTGACGATCTTCTCGACAGATCGTGAGTGGACGTTCCACGCAACCGAATCCGCGAGCAAATCGCGCAACACGCCGTTCGATGGCCGCGCATTCAGTGGCGCGCCGGTGGCGACAGTTGTGGCCGGCCGCGTCGTTTTTGGCCGCGAGTCCAAAATGCACAGCGGGCGGGTCTGAGACCCGCCCCTACGGAATGGGTTCGCGTTCTGATGATGCGAGGAACACAGGCGAGGGCGCCCGTGTCACACAACATCAGCGGTCAGCGGGGGTTGGCGGTCATGGAGGCGCGGTGGCCCGTGGCAATCGAGAAATACTTCATCCACCGGTCGCGAATTCCTTCCGTACGCTCGATCAGTTCGCTGCTCGGCTTCATGCCGTGCTGAACGACGATCACCATGCCCGTGTTGAAGTGCCGCTGCGAGTGTTCGACGTCGGGCAGGCGCGGGCCTTCGGCGGCAATCACGTTCTGAATCGTGACTTTGGTTCGCTCCGCTTTGAAGATGCGATGACCATTGGCGTCTTTGCCGGCGGGCTCGAGATGCCGAAGGATGAAGAAGTCGGGCACTTCGGCGGGTGAGATCAAGCCGATCAGATAGAGATCGAGGTAGGAATATCCCGTCGCGGGAACATAATAGTTGTCGTCGAGCTGCGTGTAGGTGCCGTCGAAATTATCCTGCCAGACGCCGCCGCCCATGATGGATGCTTCCGTAGGGCGCACGTACGGGAACGGCACGCGCGCTTGCAGTCCCATATCCCAGTGCACGGGACCGAGTGGGATGGTTTCGGCGCCCACCTTTGCCGAAACGAATGCCGCCCAGCGGTGGCCCATCTCGTGCCCGATTTGCGACATCGCGTACATATAAGGAGGAATTTTGCCGTCCTGTGAAATTTCCTCGAGCTGCTTCTTGTAGAAGGTGATGTCGTGACTATCGCCGATGGGCGTATCGGGCGGCGGATACTTCTGCGTCTGGATGGCGCCCGCGTACACCGGTTGAATGAACCCCCATTGGAAGCGTCCCTGCGAGCAGTACGACGCGAGCCCGCGCTGCTCGGCGCCAATTCCGGTGACGGCGCCCCCAATAGCGCCCAGCGGGCCGTCGCTTGGCGTGCCCGCTTCCTGATTGTCGACGCGGAAATCCGAGTAGTAGGCGAGGAAATCGAAATTGTCACCGAGGCCTTTTATCACGGTGCAGGAGAGGTCGCGCGGATTCGGCAGCGTGTAGTAGTGGAAGGCTTCGAAGGCGAGCGGGAACGGCCCGGCTTTCGGTTTCAGCGAGGAAAAATGGACTTCCGGATTGCGAATGCCGCGAAGCGCGATCGTGTGCGGCAGAATTCGGGCGGCAGACTGGCGCGAATCGCGAACGAACGATTCGGCGGACACGGTGATCTGCGCTGCGTCGTCAATCTCCGGCGGAAGAATCCCCTGGACTGAGATGCAGTTGCCCCTGACGTTCACTTTGCGCGACACGCCGGCGCCGAAGGCAACATATCGCGGCCGGCCAAACGCAGGATTGCGAGGAGCGAAGCCGAAAATGGCCCAATCCGTTCCGGCGTGTGCTGGCGCCGTAGCTTCTCCAGGAGGCTCCTGGCCCGCGAAGTGAACGCGATAGGAAATGCCTGCGATGGCCGGATCGCCTTCGGGCAACACCGGGCCCGTGGTTTCAAGGGTGATCTTGAGGAACAAGCCGTCAACGACTGAAACATGCAGCTTCCGGATGTTGAGATTGGCGGGAGCGGTGGACGTGTTATCAGCGGCCAGGGTGGCCAGAGTCTTTTCCGCACCGGCGGAAATCAGCGGGTAGACGCCGATGATCGCGTCTTTTGCGGCAAGCTGATCGTACGACATGTCGATCGTGCCGTCTTTATGCAGCACAGCCTGGAAACGGTTGACGGTCCTGGTCCAGGTGAAATCCTGAATGTTGCCATACGGCTCGGTGACGTCCCACGTGACCACCACGCGATCGTCGAGTTCCTTAACATAGCGATCGCCGGACATGCGCGGCTTGAAAAAAACGCAAATCGCCGGAACCGTGTTGACCAGATTGGCCGCTCCCTCCGATAGCTGGTCGAAGCGGGCGATGGAAACTCCGCCTTCGTCACGAGGGCGGAAACGCGGATTCTCGCCAAACGCAAAGCCGTTCGCTGCCGGAGGTCCGAAGCGAATCGAACCGGTGACGCCGACCGTGAACGCGTTCCACGTCTTGCCGGAGAAGGGAAACACGAGATTGTGCAACGTGACCTGGGGTTCCACCAGCTTCTGGCCGAAGTTTGCGTCCCATTCGAGAGGCAGGTTCTCCACGCGATATCCGGTGCGTCCCGGCGTAAAGCGGAGCGTATGCCGCCCAAGGTCAAACAGGTTTTGCTGACCCAGCGCGCCGGAGTCCAACTCCATCAGGATCAGATTCCCGACGACGGAGACCTTGCCGATGGGCTTGCCGGTCTCCTCCCGCTCCTGGGCGCGCAGGCAGGGCGCCAGAACGAGAGAGAGGATGGGAAGCAGCAGGAAAAAGACACGGTTTGTTTTAGTCACGAGCAGGCTCCTAAGCTCACAAGGAGTGAGAGGACGCGTATGTATACAATATCCAGAGGTTCAAGGGAAGCCGTTTCCGGCGCGGGCATGTGCCAGTCAACCCTCGCAGCATTTGACATCCGGCCGTGATAGCGTGGAACCGTGGCGTCCGCGCGGGAAGAATCACTCGACGAATTGAATGCGGAGATTGTCGCGTGCCGCAAGTGCCCGCGCCTGGTTGCGTATCGCGAGCAAGTGGCGAAGGAGAAGCGCCGCGCGTTTCAGGAATGGAATTACTGGGGCAAGCCGGTTCCCGGCTTCGGCGATCCGGACGCGCAACTGCTGATTCTGGGTCTGGCTCCGGCGGCGAACGGTGGGAACCGGACGGGGCGAGTCTTCACCGGCGACCGCTCGGGCGATTTCCTATACGACGCGCTTTACCGTGGGGGATTCGCGAACCAGCCGACGTCAACGCATCGCGGCGACGGCCTGACGCTGACGAATGCTTACGTTGCGGCGGTGGCCCGCTGCGCGCCGCCGGAGAACAAGCCGCTGCCGTCGGAGCTTGCGAACTGCCGCCCGTATCTCGAGCGGGAACTCGGAATTCTGCGGCCGCGCGCGATTCTGGCGCTGGGACGGGTCGCAATGATCAGCTATCTGGAGGTCTTGAAGCGAGAGGGAAAAATCAAGAGCTATGCCGCTTTTCCTTTTGCGCATGGAGCGAGTTTCGGACTGGGTGGCGATTTGCGCCTGTTCGTTTCATACCATCCGAGCCAGCGGAACACGTTCACCGGCACGCTGACACAGCCCATGCTGATTGGAGTTCTCCGGAACATCCGCCGATTTCTCGAGGGCGGCGGAAAGCACGAGGGAACTGGCCGGAAAGCGGCGGGGACGAAATCGAAGAGGGAGTGATCTCGGGCGGCCTATGCAGAAAAGGCGAGCTAATCCGCCTGAGTTGGAACCTTCGAACCTGCCTCGGCGACAGGCTGCGGCGCGCGCCGCATCGTTTCGATGAAAGTCCGCACGATTTCCGGATCGAACTGATTTGCCGCGCAGCGCTCGAGTTCGGCGAAAGCGTCCTCGGGGCTACGCGGCTTCTTGTATGCGCGCTCGGAAGTGATCGTGTCGTAGGCGTCGGCGATGGCGATCACGCGCGCGCCGTATGGAATGCGCTCGCCATCGAGCTGTTCCGGATATCCGGTGCCGTCCCAGAACTCATGATGATGCCGGACCATTTCCCGGACGCGCGCCATGCCGCGCAGGGGCTCGAGAATCTTCGCGCCGAGGTCGGTGTGCGTCTTCATCGTTTCCCATTCGCCCGGATCGAGCGTGCCGGCCTTGTTGAGGATCGCTTCCGGAATGCCGACTTTTCCGACGTCGTGCAGCAGCGCCGCAAGACGAATCTCCTCGACTTCTTCGGTGGCGCGCCCAAGCGCCTGCGCCAGCATGCCCGCATACGCGGAAACTTTCGGCGAATGGCCTTGGGTGTACTGGTCTTTTGCGTCGATGGCGAGCGCCAGGGAAGTAACGGTTTCGACCACGGCGGGCGGCACTGCTTCGTCTTCCAATCCGCCAACGCCCTGCTCGAGCGACCTGGTGAATTGTTCAAGCCGGCGGTAAATCTCCTCGAAGGCTTCCGGGCCGGTGACAAATAGCCGCTTGAGCGTGACTCCGAGATACGCTTCGAGGACGTCTTTCTTCCACCGTTTGCGATCAAGCGAGTCTCCTTGCTCGGCGCTCGAAACGGAGTTCCCGCCCTGATGCTTCGAGAGGTACATCGACGAGTCGGCGACCTGGATCAGTTCCTGCGGAGTCGAACCGTGCACGGGGAAGCCGGCGATGCCGAAACTCGCGGTGATGTTCTTGTCGCGCAGCAGGGGATCGGACGCCACCCAGCCGCGCAGTTTGTTCGCGAGCTGCCGCGCCTGTTCGATCGTGGTTTCGGGCATGAGAATGACGAATTCGTCGCCGCCGTAACGCGCAACGACATCCGAGCGGCGGCAATTCTGCTCGAGGATATGGCCGACGCGCTGCAGCACCACGTCGCCTTCTAGGTGCCCGTAAAAATCGTTCACAAATTTGAAGCGGTCGAGGTCCATCAGCACCAGCGCAAACGGACGATTGGCGCGCGTCGAGCGTTTCCACTCCGAGGACAGCGCCTCCATCAGGAACCGATGTGTCTTGACGCCCGTGAGGCCGTCCGTGATGGCCTGCTCCTGCGCTTTCTGGAACGTCAAGGAATTGTGCAGGGCGCCGGCAAACAAATCGGCCAGCGTTTGGAGCAACCGAACTTCCTCTTCGGAAAAATCACTTGGCGTGGAGGATTCGACGTACAACACACCCAGCAGCATCTCGGCAAACGCCACGGGGAGCGCCAGGGCGGCGGCTGATCCGGGCAGCACCGTTCTTGGCGTCGAGGCACTTGCTTCGCGGACGGTCGCGGCTTCGCCCGTGCGCGCCACCTGGCCAATCAGTCCCTCCGAAAGGGGAATGCGGCGTCCCAGCGCCTCGCGTCGTAAGCCGGCTTCAGCCTGCACGACAAGCTCTTTCGCTGAATAATCGAGGACGGCGATCCCGATATGGTCGTAGGGCAATTCCTTGCCAATCTCCAGAGCAATTTTCGAAAGCATTTCCACGGGATCCAGAGTTGTAATGGCATGGTTCGAGATGCTGTTGATCAAGGAAAGCTGGCGCGATTTCTTCTGCTCTTCGGAGAACAACCGGGCGTTCTCGATGGCGATGGCCGCCTCGCTCGCGAGCACGCGCAGCAGCTCCACGTGCCCCTCGTCGAATGCCCGCTCCTCGCGGCTGTGGACAGCGAGTACCCCGACGGGCCGATCGTAAAGAATCAGCGGGACCGCGCAAAGGGACGCGGCCGTCGCCAGCGGCTCGAACCCCAGGCGCTGAGCCTCCTCTGCGAAACGTTCGCGAATCAAAAGAGGCTGACACGTGCGGATCACATATTCCACCATGTGGTTTCCCGCGGGCCTCGAGAACTTTTCGCGGAGCTCGCCGTCGGTGAATTTGATTTCAAACCGAATTTCGCGGCTCTTCGGATCGTGCGAGGCAATGAAGAAGCTCTCGGCGTCGAGCAATCGCCGGATTTCCGTGGAGATGCGACCGAAGAGCGCGTCGGGTTCGAGGGTGGAGCTGAGCGCGCGCCCAATCTCGTTCAGGATGTGTAGCTCTTCGCTGCGGCGCGCCGTCTGCCGCACCAGATAGCTGTTTTCGACGGCCATCCCGATCTGGTGTCCCAGCGCGAGGAGCAGCCTCAATTCCGCCGAGGTGAAGTCCCGGTGGTCCGGCGTTCCGAGAAGCAGTACGCCAAGGACGTGCTCCTTCGCTTGCAAACTGATGCCCACCACGGTCCGCAGGTTCTGCTCGAGCAGCAACTGCCGGAATTGGCGGAAAGCGTCCTCTTTTTCCAGCGCCTCCCAGTTCGAATCCCGTCCCAGCTCGCGGAGAACCACGAGACCGCCGAGACGGGCGACCACGCGGACGAGGTATTCGTCGAGATTCCCGGCCTGGACTGCTGCGCAGAATTTCTCTTCCAGGCCGGACATGACCATCGACTTTGGTCCGTTCCGGTCGCCGTAGTGCAGGCAGAGGGCTCCGGCCGGAATGCGCGCGACGTTCAGGACGCGCTCCAGCCCCTGCGCCAGCATCTTCTCTATTTCGCCGCCTGCAAAACTCGAGGTGGCCAGGTTCAGGTTGGAGAGCGCCAGCATGTTCCGCTCGACGCGCCGCCGCTCCTCCTCGTAGATGGCCATCACCATCAGCACGCCGGCGAAGATCTCGGGGAGCAAATCCAGCAGCGAAAAGTCCGTGTCGGTGAGCCAGGGGATTCGTGGAACGAAAACGTTCAAGATGCACAACATGCCCCAGACGACGAACGTCAGCGCAATCAGCAGGTCAGCCCGCGACTCATGCTTTCGCGACTCCTGCCAGAAAGTGTGGGCGACCACGAAAAACACCAGCCCGACAGCGAGAAGCAGGGGCACGGCAAAGTAGCTTTGGGCGTAAGCGGCGGCCCATAGCGCGGCGGCGGCTGCTCCTATGGCCGCGTTACGAACCACCCCACTCCGGCTTACATACCTGCTCGCGGCGCTGTAAAACGCCAGCGCGGCGCACATGTAGAGCCAGGCGTCCAAGCCGACGGCCCAGCGGGACGGTCCGATTTGGTGCAGGAAAGGGGAAGCGGCTGAGCGCAGCGAAAGGATGAACCAGGCGCTGGACCAGAGCGCCAGGTATTCCTGGCGTTTCTGACGGTACACAAACAGGAAAAATGCACCCAGCAGAAGAGTGCTGGCGAAAAGCACAATCGCACTCATGTTTGCGTCAATCACTAAGCCAAGCTCCGCCTATGCCGTTCGATGGTGTTCTTGCCGAACCCAGCGCGGCTTCGCATGTTGCTCGTCAAGGCCCCAGCACCGAACCAAAACTGCCGCAATTCGAATGGGAACGGCACCGGCAGGAGGCCGGGGCTTGCCACCGAGGATAGCAGAAATCCGCATCTCTCCCGGGAAGGCGTCGCCGAGAGTTACAATGAGGATAACAGCCCGTATCCCCACTGCTTACGCCCGTGCGAGCAACCTTGTCGGCCTCCGCGGGATCAAGCGACTACGATCGCCGGAGGGCGCGAGCGCGGCAAGAGTACGGGCGTACCAACCTGTTGCTCTCACGCAGTTTCGCCTTGCCGGTGCCGGCTCAGAGGCTCGCCTGCCGCGACTCGATTTTGCCCGGCACTTCCGCTACTATGCTAGGTTTCGAAAGCGTGCTCGAGAGCTGACGGCATGAACTCGTCGCAAAAACCACGCGTCCGTTTCGCCCCGTCGCCCACCGGCTACCTCCACGTGGGCGGTGCGCGCACCGCGTTGTTCAACTGGCTTTTTGCCCGGCACGAGGGCGGCGCCATGCTGTTGCGCATCGAGGACACCGATGTCGAACGCAACCGCCCGGAACTGGTCGACGGCATCCTCGCCGGACTGAAGTGGCTCGGAGTCGAATGGGACGAGGGGCCGTTCTTCCAATCGCAGCGCCTCGCGCTTCACACGGCTGCCGCGGAGCGCCTGCTTGCCGGCGGCGCCGGATTCTCCTGCTACTGCAAGCCGGCAGCTTACGCCGGGGCGGACGCCGCCGAAGAGCAAGAGGGCGAAGGCGACGACGAAGTCAAACTCCAGAAAAATATCGCCTGCCTGTGCCGCGACCTGTCTGAGGCGGAGCGCGCCGCGAAGGAAAAAGAGGGCATTCCGCGGGCTATCCGTTTTCGCGTGCCGCGTGACGGCGTTACGACATTTGAGGACGCGGTTTTCGGTCCGCGGGAGGTGCAGAACGCCGAGATCGAGGATTTCGTGCTGCTGCGCTCCAGCGGATTGCCCACGTACCAGCTCAGCGTCGTGGTGGACGACATCGACATGCGCATTTCGCACATCATCCGCGGCGCGGACCACCTCTCGAACACGCCCAAGCAAGTGCTGATCTACCGCGCGCTTGGAGCCGAACCGCCGATCTTCGCGCACGTCCCGCTAATTCTTGGTTCGGACCGCACGCGCCTTTCCAAGCGCCATGGCGCGACCAGCGTCGGTTCCTACGCGGACGAGGGATTTTTGCCCGAGGCATTTCGGAATTTTCTCGCGCTGCTGGGATGGTCGCCGGGCGACGATTCCGAGTACGTGCGCACCGCCGAATTGATCGAGCGCTTCTCGCTGGCGGGCGTCAGCCGGACGAATGCCGTCTTCGACCGGCCCAAGCTCGAATGGTTCAACACGCAATATCTGCAGAAGCCGCCGGTCGAAGAGTTGCTGCCTTATGTCGAGGCGGAACTCAGGCGCGCCGGAATCTGGCAGGACCGCTGGGCTTCGAGCGATCGCGCCTGGTTCGCGCACGCCGTCGATTTGATCCGCCCGCGCACGCGGCTGGTCACGGATTTCAGCGGCTGGGCGCGGGCCTTCTTCGCCGACGATTTCGAGTACGAGGCGGCTGCGCGCGAGAAATTCTGGAAGGACGAGCGCCTGCCGGGAATGCTGGCCAAGCTGGCGGATGCCCTCGATGCCTTGCCGGACTGGAATCACGATGCGTGCGACGCAGCCCTTCGCGGGCTCGCGACTGCGGAAGGCGTGAAAGCGGGCCTCCTGATCAACGCGACGCGCGTCGCGATTGTAGGCCGCGCCGTCGCCCCGCCGCTTTTTGCAACCATGGTTGTCCTAGGCAAGGACCGCGTCGTAGCGCGCCTTGGCCGCGCTTTGCCTTTCGTCGCGGTTCAGCCCTCAGCTGGCCAGTCTGCCACCTAAGCTCGTCGTGAGCGAGGTCACACGCTCTTCACGGAGTAAGAAGCTCACCACTCAAAGGTACCCCACCCCCCGACTCCGAAGAGGGTCGGAACCCCAGCGCAGGGGATTCCTGTGATAAAAACCAAATGTCCGGTTTCGCCGTTTACCAGGACTTTGGTCGGATCGCGGCCTTGCATACCAGGCTGACAGAGAATCGGGACTAATGGTGCAATCCAGAGTCCGACCGAATCATCTGCTAATCCACGCAAGCATGCCGATGAAATGGTAGCCAACAGAGCGTAAGAGAGTACGTTAGCCATTCCGACCGCGCGGGCCTGGGACTCCACCGCGGCTGCGTTCGGGCTTGTTAGAAACCAGAGAAGGGAGGTTTGCCGTGGAGCAGAGGCGATTCACTGTTGAACAGATCGTTGCGACGCGTGTTGTAGGCGCGTGCTGCCTTTTTGAAGATCGGGTCGATGAGTTTCTTAAGCCGTTGTAGATCAAGAAGCTCAAAATGGTCCGCATCGTAGTCCACCACGATTGACTCCTCTGAGTACGCTGCGCCGAGGAACGCGGTATCGAGATTTGTCAGTTTCACAGAGGCGATTGCTTCCGCTTCGGGGTTAGAAGCACCCGCGCCTGAGAATACGAGCCGAACGCACGGTATGACCGACGTAGCACACCGGAAGCGTCTCGTGAATGCATCGAGGCCCGTGCCTTCGAACGGGTGCACAATCTCTGTCGCAAATTGAGTCAACACCTCCAGATTCCCTTCGAACTTGCGTAGTACTCGGACGAGGTATTCGTGAACGTTGAACCATTCGTTTAGCGTTCTTGTCCCGGCGCTCAAAGTCTGCAAGTCCTGGACGACGTGTGCTGGTGTGTCAGGGCTAAGGTTTGACAAAATTCGCGTCACCCAGCATGTTTCGTAACTGACGTTGGCATCCAAAGCGACTAAGCCAGCGAGGGGCAGAGCGGAATCGCTTCCATGGCAAGCAAACTCGAGCCAAAGATCTGCCCCGGTCGAGAACCCAACGAGGATGATGGCCTTTACATCGTCGCGATCAATGATATGCCGCAGCCATTCCCGGAGAATTGCCAGATGATCGGAGACGCGCAACCGTATGCGACGACTCGAGTGCGCCTCAAAACCGCAGAGCGTAGGTGCAACCGCCCGGCAATTCGCTGCTTCAAGGATTCTCGTAAAGTCACTCGCATCGAGTCCAGTCCCGTGCAGGCAACACAAGAGCACATCCGACTCGAGACAATTATCGGCGTACTGCATTTGACCGCCAATTATCCGCGGATCGAGGGAACGTCGGTCCAGTTGCTTGCAAATGCGATCCGTCAGGGCAAACTCGCGTACCACCACCTCTGTCCTTGATTGAGCCGATCGGCCCGTATACCGTCCGATGTGCGCTTCTGGCGTAACGGCCTTAAGCACAAATGCGACGTCCAGCGAAGAGCAAAACCTCTCGCGAGCGTCCTTCTCGAGCGTCCGTTCCACAACCCGCCAGAGCGTCGGCGAGATTTCGGAATTTTTTCCTGTCAGCTCCTCGGGCTCGTGTTTAAGGATTGCATTGAGAGCTTCGACTGTGGTGTTTCCTCCAAACGCCCGAACCCCCGAGAGCATTTCATAAAGAATTGCGCCGAGGCTGAAAATATCGGTGCGGAAGTCGACCTCTTCGCCTCTCACCTGCTCGGGGCTCATATAGCCGACGGTACCGAGCATCGTCCCCGGAATCGTTTCAACCCAGGCAGCCGATGCGGTTGCATCAGCTGAGGCTGCTCTCTCGACAAGCTTAGCTATTCCAAAATCTAGAATCTTGGCGCGTCCATCTCTCGTAATGAACACGTTTTCTGGCTTGAGGTCGCGGTGAATGATTCCCTTCTCGTGTGCCGCGGCGAGCCCGATTGCAATCTGAATTCCCCACCCGATTGCCCTACGGACTGGCATAGCACCACTGGCCAGTTCGCTTCGGAGCGTCTTCCCTTCGAGCAGCTCCATCGCGAGGTAGGTCGTGTCGCCGCAGGTTCCGATGTCATGAATCACGACGACATTCGGGTGGTTGAGCAGCGCCGCCGCTCGTGCCTCCCGCTCGAATCGGCGCAAACGCTCTGCGTCGCCACACATCGCTGTGCGTAACACCTTTAGCGCGACGTCACGCGCAAGTCTCTCGTCGTGCGCACGGTACACCTCACCCATGCCGCCCATGCCTAGAACCGCCGTGACTGTGTAAGGACCAAGCCGCGTGCCTGGAGCGAGGGCCATAAGTAGCAGGATTATAGCTCCGTGACCCGTCTTTCGGCGCTCCCACCACTGACTGACCTGGAGTGAGGGTAACGCGATCCTCCCAGCCAGCAAACTCCTGAGTAGTCGGCTACCCGGACAATTGGTCTGGGACGAAAAGCGAATGTCGGGGTTCGCCGTTTCTCGCCCGATTGATTGCTGGTATCATTTAGTTCTGTTAGTTCTGTTAGTTCTGTCGATATCCATTTGCTTTAAGGGTGATCAACTGAATGGGCCGCGATGTGATCGCACCTCATGAATTCTCTGTTGGCGCGCTGGAGGGATGGCACGGTGTTCTGCTAGGCCTGTTCGGGTCCGCAGTGCTTCTTTTAAGTGGACGGCAGGATCTGAATAAGGCCCGTCGGCAGAAGTTGGAGACACCGTTCGGCCTCCTTGCTTTCTTCTGGTTTTCCTTGGCGTTGTTCTCCGCTGGAGCAGTGGTATGGCTGGGTGTCGGTGCCAGAATGTGGGGAGGGGCGTTGCTGGGCCCGACTCTTTTTTGTCTAGAGGTTTGGGTCCTCCACCACTGGTGGCGGAAGGCGGACTCCATCTGAGGGCGCCGGGTTGAATCACCAAGCCGGGCGTGCAGTTGACGCGCGGACATTTGCCGCGATTTTCCGATTACCAAGTCGCGCCCTGCGCCGGGGCTTCCGACGCCCCTTCGGAGCCGAGGCGCGAGGTGCGTGGACCCGTGGTCTCCTGCGCCCGACACGCTCTTAACTTCGTCGTCTGATTCCTATACACTCCGCGCCACCTTCATCCCGGAGGCTGCACCGTTGGGGTTTGCGAAGCTCTCCACCGTATCTGCGTCTGGTGCCGCTGAAATCGGCAATCGCACGCGGCGTCAAATCGCCGCGCGGCTGCTGCCCTTCCTGTTTCTTCTCTACATCGCGAATTATCTTGACCGCACCAGCGTGGCGTACGCTGCGCTCCGCATGACCGGCGACCTGGGATTCAGCGACCGCGTGTTCGGCCTGGGCGCAGGCATCTTCTTCCTCAGCTACGTCGCGCTGCAAATTCCCGGCGCGATGCTCGTCGAGCATTGGAGCGCCCGCCGCATGATTTCCGCGGTGATGATCGCTTGGGGCTCTCTTACCGCGCTGACCGGGCTCGTCCACACCGCGAATCAGCTCTATCTCGCGCGGCTCCTGCTGGGTGCGGCTGAGGCTGGTTTCTTCCCTGGAGTCATCGTCTATCTGAGCCATTGGTTCGGCCGTGAGGACCGCGGCAAGGCCACCGGCTATTTCATGGCCGCTATTCCCCTGTCCCAGGCGCTGGCGTCGCCCATTGCAGGGTGGATCGTCGGACACTCCTTTCGTGGGCTGCCGGGATGGCGCTGGCTTTTTATTCTCGAAGGATTGCCGGCGATCGTGCTCGGCGTGATTGCTTTCTTTTTTCTCTCTGACTGGCCGCGCGAGGCTCACTGGCTCTCTCTGAACCAGCGCGAATGGATCGAGGAAAGACTGCACAACGAAAGAGCGGCCGCTCCGCACGCGATGTCCGTGGCGCAGGCGCTTCGCTCCCGCATTGTGCTGCTTTTGGGCGCAGTCAGTTTTCTCAACTACTTTGTAAGCTACGGCTTCTATTTCTGGTTTCCCACCATGCTGAAACGCCAGTCCTCGCTGTCCGATCTGCGCGTCGGATTCATCGGCGTGATTCCGTACGCGGTGATGTTTGTTGCGATGATCCTGAATGGATGGCACTCCGACAAGCACATGGAGCGTCGCTGGCACGCCGCCCTTCCCATGTTCATCGCGGCCTTCGGAGCGTTGGGGCTTGCCGCTCACTCGGGCTCGCTGCCCGTTTCTGTCCTGTTCTTCAGCATGATCGCGTCCGCCAACGCCTTTTTGCCCGCCTTTTGGGCCATCCCCACAACGCTCCTCAGCCGTTCTGCCGCCGCGGCGTCCGTGGGTTTGATCAACGGCATCGCCTCCATTGCCGGCTTTGCCTCCCCTTACCTGCTGGGCTATCTGAGCACTCGAACGGGATCATTCAGCGCAGGAATGGCCGCGATCATGATCGCCGGAATCGCCTCGGGCCTTCTGATCTTCTTCGTACCCAGAACCGCGCACGCTCCCGCCGCGTGAATCGCAGTTTCTGTGTTTGTGGCGCTGGCGTCTCGCCGGCGATTTCTTGCGATGTGCGTGCGGTAGAAGCCTAGCGCGCAAGCCGCGCAAAATAGCCGGTTTTTGCTCGAACCGTGAGTCCATTCTGCCTTGGCCGGATCACGATTTTGCGAAACGTGTTGTCCTTGATCGGATTTGTCGGATAGTAGGCGAGTTCGTACGCGGTGCGCAGCACTTCGGCGATCTGACGGAAGTAGGTGTGCGGATCGGTGGCCTCCGCGTCAATCGCCTCGGCGCCGGTTTCCTTCGCGATGCGATCCATTACGCGGATGCCGTACTTGTTGCGCGCGGTCAGCCGGCCATGCTCTTTCTGCGTGTAACGGATCGTGAAGACCTCGACGTTCTCCTGCTGGGCTGTCTCGATCGTCGTCATCATGTCGTGTGAGCTCGAATTATCTTCGCCGTCGCTGAAGACGAGCAGAGCGCGCCGGCCGGTTTGGGCAGCGAGCTTTTCCGTCACGGAGTAGTAGATCGAGTCGTAGAACGCGGTTCCCAGGTCGCGATCTTCCTTCGGCCCTATCTCCGGGAATTTGCCGCTGTTGTGTTCGTATTTCTCGAAGCCGTCGAGCAGCGCCGGGCCCGACTGCGTGAAGTCGCTCACAAGACGCAGATGGTTCCCGAAGCAAACCAGGAACACGCGGTCGCGCGGGCCGAGAACGTCGTCGAGGAACACCTGCAAATCCTGCCGGTGTTTCTTGACGAAATGTTCCTGGCTCCCGCTGGCGTCCAGGATCAGCCCAAGCGTGAGCGGCACGTCCACGCTGCGCGCGAAGAAGGCGATCTTCTGCGGCACCGCATCTTCGAAAACTTCAAAATCGTCTTTTGTGAGATTGTCAACCAAAGCGCCGCGAGCATCGCGCACCGTGAAGCTCACGCTGGCCAGATTCACATCCGAGCGGATTGTCTTCGTATCTTGCGCAGCGGAGCCGCCGCAAATCGCCAGCGAGAAAGCGGCGGCGAGCAAAGGCGCAAACCAGCGCGCGAGCGCACTTCCGATCATGACTCGGAATACGCAGGACAGCCTCGGTTAGTTCCGGCGTTTGTTGCTCGACCAGGCAGCGTACTCCGAGCGACGCAATTTGCCAACGATGAAGCTAGCGAGGGGAATCTGCGCCGAAGATCTCCGGATGGACCGGGCGGGCCTTCGCGTTTGCGTTGGCAACCTGCAGTTTCAGGCTGACGGGCAACTTCACGGGCGGCAGGCAGGCAGCATCGTTGCAAGCCTGGTAGCGAAGCGTCAGAGGAATGGTCGCGGCGCCGAGCGCGGCCTCGTTTTTCGCAGTGAGCTTCAGCCGGAGCGTTACGCTGCCGCTATACACGTTGAGCGGCTTGTCCGGGGAGAACGGGAAGCGCTTTTCCTCGCCCGGCGGATAGATCGTATCGACAAGCTGAAACCCCTTCGGAAGGTCCGCGGTGATCGTCGTCGGAATCAGGTAAGGATCGGTGGGCTTGTGCGAATTGACGTGATAGCCCGAAACGATGTTCGCCACGACCGCAATTTCAAATTCCTTCCCGCGCGGCACGGGACTGAGAGAAACATACGCGTGCGGCTTGACGACAGTGGCGGGAGCCAGAATCCCGGACTGTGCGTTGGCCGGCGCCCAAGCGAACAGGCAAGCGGCGGTCAGCAATCCCGCAGTCGACAATCGAATCTTACGAGTGACTTTTTTCGAAAACCAACGAGAGCTCGAATGCATATTCAGTTCTTCCAATCGCGGCACTTTCAGCATCTCTACGATCCGATCAGCGCCTGAATATCCTTGAAGTCCTCCGGGCTCACCGGTCCGATGATTCTTTTCGCCACCTTGCCATCTCGCGTGAGCAGAACGCTGGTGGGATAACCGATCAATCCGCCGAACTTGTCGGCAACGGAGTCACTTCCGATGACGATCGGATAATTCATCGGCATGTGCTTGCCATCCACGTCGAATTTCGTCTTCTCCACGAAAGGCCTCACGATTGCCGCTCCATCGTCGTCCATCGCAATGCCCAGTAGGGTGAATCCTTTGTCGGAGTACTTCTGCTGGAACTGGATCAGCGACGGAATCTCCGCACGGCACGGATCGCACCAGGTGGCCCAGAAGTTGACCAGCACCACTTTGCCCTTCAGGCTCGCCACGCAATTGTTGGAACACGGAAGCTTCAGCGAAACGTCGGTGCCGTGTGAATTTTGGAAAGCGACGCTTAGTTCCGTTTTCGGAGCCGTATTGCAGCCCGAAAGAGCGCCGGCTGCTGTCGCAACGCCAAGCGCAAGAAGTAACGTGCTCAAATTCCTGCCCATCCGGCTTCTCCGCATCTGGAAACTCCACTACCGCGAAAAATAGTTCAGAAAACT
>DATGHM010000070.1:0-11512 GCA_035307985.1 Candidatus Acidiferrales bacterium | reverse complement strand
CCACGGCCGGAATCAGCATCGAGAGCGGCTGGCCCAGCATGGCCGCTTCCGCTTCGATTCCGCCTACGCCCCAGCCAAACACGCCGAGCCCGTTGACCATCGTCGTGTGCGAGTCCGTGCCCACCAACGAATCGGGAAACGCCACGGTCTCGCCATTTTGCTTCTCGCTGAACACGACTCGCGCCAGATATTCCAGGTTCACCTGGTGGCAGATGCCTGTGTCCGGCGGCACGACTTTGAAATTCCGGAAACTCTGCTGGCCCCAGCGTAAGAACGCATAGCGCTCGATGTTGCGCTGCATCTCCATCTCGGCGTTGAACGCGAAGACGTTCGCCGCGCCGAATTTGTCCACCTGCACGGAATGGTCGATCACCAGTTCGGCGGGAAGCAGCGGATTGATTTTCTTCGGATCGCCGCCCAGATGACGCATCGCGTCGCGCATCGCTGCCAAATCCACCACCGCCGGCACGCCCGTGAAATCCTGCAGCAGGACGCGCGCGGGCATGAATGAGATTTCTTGGCCGCCGCCGCTCGACGGATCCCACGCCGCCAGCGCGCGAATATCGTCCGCGCGCACGAAGCGGCCGTCCTCGTGCCGCAGCAAATTTTCGAGCAGCACTTTCAGCGAAAACGGCAGCCGCGAAATCTCGCCAATCCCCGCGCGCTCCAGCGCCTCCAGCTTGAAAATGGCAACAGAGTCGCCGCCCGCCTTATCGCCACTCAGCTTCAGCGCCGCCTTAGTCCCAAACGTATTCTTCGATTCTCCGCTCATGCCGTTCCGATTCTCCTCGCAGTTTTAGGAGGCCGGAGCTTTAGCTCCGACATTCAAGCCGCTTTTTCTGCTGGGGCTTTAGCCCCTGAAGCCTAAGAACTCAATGTAGCTCAGGTCTTCAGACCTGAGGGCTTTCCAGCGAAAAAGGCCGCCAGCATCCCTAAACCACAGTCACAGTATAGTCTCAATCCTAATAAACAACCGCGCCCGGCCCAGCTCTGCCCCCTCAGCTTTATCGCGAGAAAAGGAACATCACCAGAACCACGAATCCGAATATAAGCGTCCACAGCGCTGTCATTACGATTAGCTCGACCTTTTCCACCCTGGCGGACCGACGTGTGGTCAGCACCACATTACTCTTGTCCCACCAGATGAAAGGACCGGCCTCTCGCAGGTGAACCAAGGATCACAAGCGCCGCTGGCACAAATGAGACGATGGCGATCAGGGGACAACAACCATGATGCGAGCAACAACTTGTAAATGCCAACCCAGAGAAACCCGACAAGAACCGACGCAGCCATCACACCGTACTGATACTTCAGCATGAACCGACGGAAGCCCCGGTGTTCGCCCCGTTCAGCGTCTGACATGCTCGACCGGCCTTGTCACGCCCGCGCCGGCAAATGCCGGAACCCTGCCGATTCGAGGTCGCGGCGCAGTTCCGGGAGCGAGCGGAAGCGGAACGCCGTCATGCCGACGGCGCGCGCGCCCGCGACATTCTCTTCGCGGTCGTCGATGAAAATGGTTTCAGACGCCTCAGCGCCCAGCTTCTCAAGCGCCCGACGGTAGAGCGCAGGATCCGGCTTGATCAGCCGCGCTTCGGAGGAAAAAATTTGCTGGTCGAAATCGCGCAGCCACGGGAACTTCGCCCGCACGTGCGCGATCATGTCCGTCTGCATATTCGACAGCAGCGCCGTCTTGTACCCCGCCGCGCGTAACGCCGCGAGCCAGTCCGTCATTTCCGTGTTCGCGCGGCTCCACATCTCCTTGTCCCATTCCGCGAGCGCGTCCACTACGTCCGGCGCCAGATCGACACCCGCCTTGCGCGCCACACTTTCCCAGTACTGCTTCGTCGTCAGATCGCCGCGATCGTAGTCGTCCCGCCCATGCGCGTAGAACCGCGGAAACTGCTCCGGCGTAACGCCCAGCGCCCGCGACATGCGAGCAATCTCGTGCGGAAATGGCTGGTGAGACAACACGGCTCCGTAATCGAGAATCACCGCTCGAAATCCGCCGCCGCTTCGCTGCTGCATTGTCACTCAGCCTTCCTTTCGCCAAGTCCGTTATGATAGCGAAAGAGCCCCCGCGTTTGGACCCGAATCGACCAGGGCTTGGTGCTAGTTAAAGAGTGGCCACCTGACAGACGACTCCTACTCGATACAGTCTACGAATAGAAATCGCCGTAAGGCCCTTCGAATGAGCGACATGAGAATTTCTACCCGAAACAGAATCCGTTTTGTCGTCTTCGCCTCGCTTTCGCCTTTTTCGCGTTTTTCTCGAAGTGATCCTTGCCCGCCCGCGTGTCATAATTCCCGCTGGGTGAATCTCCACGTCGATGATTTGCAGGTAATCGAAAGACGTGAGCGCTGGCGGGAGGGAGGGGTTTTCCTGGCCTGAGGGACGGAGGGAACCTCGCCGCAACTGGCGCGTTTTCCTCTGGGGTTTTAACACCTGAAGCCAGCCTTCGAGTCTTCAGCAAGGATGCTGCGCAAAGAGATGAAAGTCGTCCTGATATCAACGTACGAAATGGGCCGCCAGCCGTTCGGCCTCGCCTCGCCTGCGGCCTGGCTGCGCGAATCCGGCGCCGACGTGACTTGCGTCGACGTGTCTCGTCAGCCTCTGCCCGACGCGGCCGTCCGCGACGCCGGCCTGATCGCCTTCTACGTCCCGATGCACACCGCGACGCGCCTCGCCATCGCTCTCCTGCCCGCCGTGCGCGAGATGAATCCGCGCGCCTGCGTTTGCTTTTATGGCCTGTATGCGCCGATGAACGAATCCTACCTGCGCCGCGTTGGCGTCGATTTCATCCTCGGCGGAGAATTCGAGGAATCGCTCGCGGCGATAGTGAAGGCGCTCGTCTCTCGAAATGGTGCGAGTTTTTCCTCAGGGGCTAAAGCCCCGAACCAGTTGATGCCCTCTTTTTTGTCGGAGCTGAAGCTCCGACCCCCTAAAAACCCAACCCCTGAAGTCCCGCCTTCAATTTCGCTAGCACGTCAGAAATTTCGCATCCCCGATCGCAGCGGCCTCGCGCCACTCGCAAGTTACGCGCGGCTGCTGATGCCCGATGGCGAATCGCGCACGGTCGGCTACACGGAAGCGAGCCGCGGCTGCAGGCATCTCTGCCGTCATTGCCCGATCGTGCCCGTGTACAACGGCGTCTTTCGCATCATCGATCGCGACGTGGTTCTGGAAGACATTCGCCGCCAGGTCGCCGCCGGCGCGCAGCACATCACTTTTGGCGATCCCGATTTCTTCAATGGAATCGGCCACGCGATTCCGCTCGTCGAAGCGCTGCATCGCGAATTCCCGCGCCTCACATATGACGTGACGATCAAAGTCGAGCACCTCCTGAAGCATCAAGATGGTCTGCCGATCCTGCGCGACACGGGCTGCCTCTTCGTGACCAGCGCCGTCGAATCCGTCGATGACGCGGTGCTGGAGAAACTGGCGAAGAATCACACGCGCGCCGACTTTCTGCGCGTCATCGAGCTGTTTCGCGAAATTGGATTGACCCTCGCGCCCACGTTCGTCGCTTTCACGCCGTGGACCACGCTCGAAGCTTATCGCGACCTTCTGGAAACGATTCGTCGCGCGGACCTCATCGAGAACGTTCCGCCGATTCAGTTCGCGATTCGATTGCTCATCCCGGCGGGTTCGCGGCTGCTCGAATTGTCGGATATCCGCGAAATTGTCGAGCCGTTCGACGAAGAAAAACTCGTTTATCCGTGGCGGCACGCGAACCCGCGCGTCGACGCCCTGTGCGAGCGACTGCAGCAGGTCGTCCACTCCGGCGAGAAAATGAAGCTGCCGCGCGCGCGAATTTTCGACCACATCGAGGAAGCGGCGTACGAAGCCGCTGGACGCGCGCACACCGATCTCGAGCGCTACCACACGATGCCGATCCTGGCATCCCGCGCGACAATCCCCTATTTGAACGAGCCCTGGTATTGTTGAGCCGAGCCGACCGGCGACCAGTTGGTCGCCATCGCCGATGCGAGGCAGCACATGCGCCAGGCGGATACCTTCGTGTGAAAGATGAAGACCGAAGAACACGACCCGAGCTCGATTGATCCGTCGGGTTTTTGGCGGTTTGTGTTTTGGCTCGCCTACGCGCTTGGCACGATAAGCTTGCTTTTCTCGTGGATGTTTGCGCAGGTTTCGAGCGGCCGTGACTCAGACCGTGCATGGGACTTCGTGATTCCACTATGCGCGCTGATCCTGATTCTTACCTCGATCCTTATGGCTTGCTGGTTATGGAACATCAAGAATCCCTTTCGCTATGGTGGCGACAGAAAGGCAATGAGCGTCGTACTGGAGGTGGCATGGTTTGAGCTGGCCGTCGCCATCTACGCAACCGTCGCGCTGCTGACGTACAGCCTATTGCACGGCCACTAGGCTTGCGGGCATGTCTTCTAACCCATTGGCACGGAGTATCCTTGGAGAAACCGCGAAAGGACTCAAGTGACGGAGGAAGCCCAAGGGACAAAGCGCCTTCTAATCCTGGCCAGCAAGCTGGGCTATCAGACGCGCGGCTTCGCCGAAGCGGCCGAGACGCTGGGCGTCGAGGTGATCTTCGGCACGGACCGCTGTCATCAGCTTGACGATCCCTGGGGCGATCGCGCGCTGGCTCTGCATTTCGAATCGCCGCGCCAGGCGGCCGAAGAAATCGCACGCGAACTCCGCGCGAATCCCCCGGATGCCGTTCTCGCGCTCGGCGACCGGCCCACTCCCGCGGCGGCTTACGTCGCGCAAGCGTTCGGCATCCGCGGCAACCCGCCGGAAGCCGTCGAGATTTGCCGGAACAAATTGCGCCAGCGCGAGACGCTCGCGAAAGCGGGCTTGCCGGTCCCGCAATTCTTTTCCTTCGCAGCGAACGAGGACCAGGCGCAAGTCGCCGCGCGCGCCAATTTCCCCTGCGTGATGAAGCCAACGGTTCTCGCGGCCAGCCAGGGCGTGATTCGCGCAAATAATGCCGCCGAATTCGAATGGGCCGTGCGAATCATTCGCGGGCTCGTCGAGTCGCCTGAAATTCAGGTCCAGCACGAGCCGGGCCTCAATCAGTTGCTCGTCGAAAGCTACATTCCCGGCACAGAAGTCGCTTTGGAAGGATTGCTGGAAAATGGATCGCTCCGCACGCTGGCCATTTTCGACAAGCCCGATCCCCTGGAAGGACCATATTTCGAGGAAACGATTTATGTGACGCCCTCGCGATTGCCTGCCGGGGTGCAGACCGCGATCGAAGATTGCGCGCAACGAAGCGTGGCCGCGCTCGGGCTCGTCACCGGGCCCGTGCACGCGGAGTTTCGCGTGAATGACAATGGCCCATGGGTGCTCGAAATCGCGCCGCGCCCGATCGGAGGCCTTTGTTCGCGCGCGCTGCGATTCGGCGCGGAACGAATTTCGCTCGAGAAACTGCTGATTCGCCACGCGCTCGATCTCAACGGCAGCCATCTCGACCGCGAGAGAGAAGCCTCGGGCGTCATGATGATTCCAGTCCCGCGCAGCGGAATTTTCGAAGGCGTGGATGGAATTGAAGACGCGGAAAAAGTTGCCAGCGTGAACGAAATTCGCATCACCGCGCGACTGCACGACTACGTCGCCGCGTGGCCCGACGGCTCAAGCTATCTCGGATTTATCTTCGCTCGCGCCGCGGAGCCGGCCGAAGTGGAATCTTCGCTGCGCGCCGCTCACGCAAAATTGCATTTCCGCTTCGCCCCGCGGCTGCCCATCGAACATCCCGTTACAGGCAAACTCCGCGCCTGATCTGACACTCCTCTTCACACTCCCCACGGCGGGTCCCCGGACAGGCGGATAGCAAGGCAGTCGCGCCACGCCAGATCGCAAACGAGAATTCGAAGCACCGCGGAGGCTGCAAATCAAAAAGCAGTTTGGTAATTGACCCTCGCCGATCCAGTCGGCGCTACCCCTTCGTCTTCGGAGGGACGTACCCTTCGGGAAGTTTGGCGCCTTCGCCGAAGAAAAACTGCTCCATCTGCTCTTCCATAATTTTCTGTGAATTGGGATCGAGGGGATTGAGCCGGTACTCGTTCATGAGCATCTTCGAGTGCTCGATCCACATCTTCCACGCCTCTTGCGAGACGTTCTCGTACACGCGCTTGCCGATCTCGCCCTTCCAAGGGATGCGCTCCAGGCCGGGCATTTCCTTGCCAAATTTCACACACTTCACCATACGCCCTTGCTTCCCTGCGGGCGCTGGTGCAGGGGCGGTGGACTGCTGAGTATCGCCGCACTTCTCATCGGCCATGAATACCTCCCGTTCTTAAGCCATGTCCAACATACTGCAAGCGACCGGGAAATTCCAGAAGGCGTCTCGTTCGTCGAGAGAATCCCGCCCGCAGCGAGCCGCGAAGAGAAGGAAAACAGGAACCGTTCCCCCGCCCAGCGGCATCTTTTAGGGAGTGTGGTAGGCTTTTGGATCTGCCGGGCGGTGCGAGCCGCGCCAGCGTCCAGACCGCGAAACTCGGATCCGGAGAAACCGACATGAGTTCGATCGCGCGCTCGATTCAGAATGCGACTCAAGCCGTGGAGCAAGCCGCGGCGCCCGGCGGCAAGACATCCGACGCCGACGCCTATTATTGCGAGGTCCCCTCGGCCCCTTGCGTCATCGTGATTTTCGGCGCGTCGGGCGACCTCGCGCGCAGAAAGCTGTTCCCCGCGCTTTTCGATTTGGCGCGGCACGCCTGCCTGGCGCCTCGTTTCCGATTACTCGGCTTCGCGCGCACGTCGATGACGGACGACGACTTCCGCGGTCATGCCACCGAGTTCCTCCCGAAGAACGCGCCGGCTTCCGTAAACGGCTATTCGCAGAAGGATTTTCAGGAGCAGTTGCGCTATTTCACCGCCGATTACGACGATCCGCAGGCTTATCAGCGCCTTGCTCAACGGCTCGACGAGCTCGACCGGGAAGGCCAACTCGCGGGCAACCGCCTCTTCTATCTCGCGACGCCTCCGGACGTTTATGTGCGCATCGTCGAGCAGATCGGCAAAGCGGGGCTGGCCAGGCCGTCGTCGGAAAAATCGTGGACGCGCGTCATCATTGAAAAGCCGTTCGGCCACGATCTGCAATCGTGCCGCGACTTGAACGCGAAGGTTCTGCGCGTTTTCGACGAGCCGCAGGTCTACCGCATCGACCATTACCTCGGAAAAGAAACCGTGCAGAATTTACTGGTCTTCCGCTTCGGAAACGGCATCTTCGAGCCGCTCTGGAGCCGCAACTACGTCGACCACGTGCAAATCACGGCGGCTGAGGCATTGGGCATCGAGAGCCGCGCAGCCTTCTACGAATCCACGGGCGCACTGCGCGACATGGTGCAGAGCCACATCCTGCAGCTCACGTCGCTGGTGGCCATGGAAGCGCCGGCCACGTTCGACGCCACGCCGGTGCGCAACGAAAAGCTGAAAGTCCTGCAATCGGTGCGCCCGTTCACGAAGGAGACGATCGCGCGCGACGTCGTTCGCGGCCAGTACGGGCCGGGCACCGTGAACGGCAAAGCCGCGCCGGGCTATCGTCAGGAAAAAGGCGTGAAGCCCGATTCGGCCACGGAGACCTTCATCGCGCTGAAACTCTACATCGACAACTGGCGATGGAGCGGCGTTCCCTTCTATCTGCGCACCGGAAAACATCTGAAAGAAGGTCACACGGAAATCGCCGTCGGGTTCAAGCAAGCGCCACACATGGTCTTTCGCGAGTATCATGCCGAACCGAATTCTCTCGTGATGAATATTCAGCCCAATGAAGGCATTTCCCTTTCCTTCGGCGCGAAATCGCCGGGCTCGGAATTGCAGATTCGACCCGTCACCATGGACTTCTGCTATAGCCAGGCGTTCGGAGGCGTCACTCGCGACGCTTATGCCACTCTCCTGAACGACTGCATCCGCGGTGATGCCACGCTCTTCGATCGCGCGGACAGCGTGGAAGCGGCCTGGCAGATCGTCGATCCCATCCGCGAAGCCTGGCAGCAGGAACCGCCGCCACATTTTCCCAACTACCCCGCTGGGAGCGAAGGCCCGGACGCCGCCAACGACCTGATGAAGGTTGACCACCGGCATTGGAGACCGGTATAAAGCTGCGGACAACAGCCGCGAGCGAAATCCGCTCCATCCGGCGCTGAGAGGAATCGATGATTCTGGCGGGCGATGTAGGCGGCACCAAGTCGAACCTTGGCCTCTTTGACCTGCGCCAGGGCAAGCTCGTCCGCCTGGCCTACAAGCATTACACAAGCCACGAGTACGCTGGTCTGCACGAGGTCGCCCAGGATTTTCTACGCGAGAACGGCGCGAAGGTCACCGCGGCATCGTTCGGAATCGCCGGGCCCGTCGAGAACAACACGGTTCGCGCCACAAACCTGCCCTGGGTGGTTGACGGCGCGGAGATGGCCAAGTTTCTGGGAATCGACCCCACCCGCGTCCGCCTGTTGAACGACCTGGAAGCCGCCGCTTACGGCATCCGCGTCATGGAACCATCCGACCTCGAAGTGATTTATCCGGGCACGCCGAGTCCCGAAGCCACACAGGTGGTGATCGCGGCAGGGACGGGTTTGGGCGAGGGTATTCTCTTCTGGAATGGAAAAGAACATATCCCGGTCGCCACTGAGGGCGGCCACGCGGATTTTTCGCCCGGCACCGACCAGCAGGCCAATCTCTGGAAATTTCTCAAAAAACGAAATGAATTCGTCAGCTCGGAGACCATTCTGTCGGGCAGAGGATTTCAGAACATCCACGAATTCCTCAGCCCCTACGAAAAGCATCCCGGCTTCGATCCGACCACCGATCCAGCGCCCGAGATCACCCGTCGCGCGCTGGCCGGCGAGTGCCCTGTTTGCGTGGCGACGCTGAATCTGTGGATCGAAATCTACGGCTCCGAAGCAGGCAACTTCGCGCTGCGAGCCCTCGCACGGGGCGGCATCTACGTCGCCGGCGGAATCGCTGTCAAGGTGCTGCCGAAGCTGAAAGACGGCCGTTTCGCCGCTGCCGTGAGGCATAAGGAAAAACTCGAGGATTTCTTATCCACGATTCCGATCACGGTGGTGCTAAACCAGGATTGCCCGCTGATGGGCGCCGCCTTTGTGGCCGCGCAAATGACGCAAGACGGCGCAACTGGCCGGTAACCTATTGTATTAGTTTGACTTACTTTGGCCGCGAACCCTCCTCGGATCCCGCTGGTCCCGAGCGCGACGGAGTACTAAAACCATCCACCGCTTATCCACAGCGCCCTGGCTTTCTCCCTAGACGTCGCCATAGCAGCCGTGTACGATAGAAATTCGTAAGCCCCCAGGGTAATCCATCCCAAGAGTGAGGATCAGCCATGATGATGACCGAAGAAACGACTGCGCAGCGCTATCGCGGCGTCCTGTGCGGCCATTGCCGGCAGCCCATTCCTCTGCCCGGGATCGTGGATAGACTTGCCAGCGCCGAGGCGGGGTCCGCCTCCGACGAGCGAAGTGTTCGCTCGTTCCACCTGCGCTGCCGCGTCTGTGAACGGGAAAAGACATATCACATGGGCGACATTACGGAATTTGAGGGAACGCCCAGAGTGCGCTCGCGCGCGCATGGCTCCCAGTTTGGCCACGTGGGCAGAGTCGCCCGGGCCGCCCACGTCTAGATCCGCCGGAGGGGCTGTTTTGCGGTTAGCGCAGCCCCCGGGATTCCAGGTGAAGTGGTGTGGTTCCTCCGCTGAAGTTAGCCCCTCGTATTCCTCTTGTTCTGGGTCGACTTTTGCCCTGCTCGTCTTCGAACTCCGAGGCGCTGAGTCCACTCGTGTTATAGTGCGTGAAGCAATTCCCTGACCGGAATTCGCCGCGGAGAATTTCACAGTTGGTAAGCCGGTCGGACCCTGAAATCGCCGAAAGGCCTCGCGAAATCCCTTTCCCCGATGCCGCGCCAACGGGCGGTCTTCCGATAGCGGTACGCTTTCTGCGGACGCGCTGGCGACGCGTGACCTCGATCTCCGCCTTAGTCCTGGTTCCCTGTTTCTGGCACCGTGAGATCGAGGCGGCTGACCTCGGCAGCCATCTCTACAACGCCTGGCTCGTCCAGTTGATTCATCGGGGCCAGGTCCACGGCTTGTGGATCGATCACCGCTGGAACAACATTCTTTTCGACTACCTCCTCAGCGGATTCGGCACGCTCTTCGGACTGCACGCAGCGGAAAAAATCGCGGTTGCGCTCGCCGTGCTGATCTTCTTCTGGGGAACGTTCGCACTTGTTTGCGCGGCCGCTCGGCGCGCTCCGTGGCATGTGGTGCCGTTGATCGCCATGTCCGCTTATGGCTGGACGTTTCACATCGGCCTCTTTAACTACTACCTTGCGCTGGGTTTGGCGTTCTTCGGGCTCGCGATTCTCTGGCGCGGCACAGGACGCGAAGGGCTCATCGCGCTCGCACTCGCTCCCCTGATTTTTCTTGCGCATCCGCTCGGGCTGTTCTGGCTCGTGGGCGCCGGGCTGTATGTGATTCTCGCGGAACGCGTTCCGCGCCTGTATCACGTGGCCTTGCTGCTCGTTGGGGCCGCCGCCCTCTTTGGCATTCACGAATACTTGTGGGCGCACTACGTAGTTGAGGCCCGGCCGGAAAACTTCTATTTCTTCAATGGCGCCGACCAATTCGTTCTGTTTGGCAACAGGTACCGGATCGTGGAGTATGCGTTTCTGCTTTTCGTCGCGGGAGCGCTCGTTTGGGATGTTTTTCGGCGCTGGCGTCAACGTGAACACCGCGTTTGGGGGCATTACGCGATCCCTTTCGAGCTTTACCTGTTGGCCTTCGCGGCGGTTCTGCTGCTTCCCCACGGCGCGCACGTTCCCGGGCATATCGGCGCGGTCGCTTTGCTCACGGACCGGCTCACTTCGGTGTCCCTGGTTCTGCTTCTCTGCTTGCTTGGCGCGATGCGGCCGCAAGGATGGCATCTTGCTGTCGCCGCGGTCCTTGCCGTGCTGTTTTTCGCGTTTGTTTACCAGGATACAGGGCGCATCAACCGCATGGAGAGGGAAGTCGCGAGATTGGTTCGCACGCTCCCGCCGAACCAGCGCGTGATGGGAACGATCCTGCCACCGCCTGAGTGGCGTGTCTCGATGCAGCACATCCTCGATCGCGCCTGCATCGGTTACTGCTACAGCTACGGAAATTACGAGCCAGGGTCGAAGATGTTCCGCGTGCGGGCGGATTCCGGCAACAGATACGTCCTGAGCAATTACGATCTGGCCGTCGAAATGGAAGACGGCTACTACACGGCGCAGCCGGAGGACTTGCCCGTCTATCAGGTCTATCAGTGCGATGTCAGCGGCACGAAATTGTGCGTCCACCCCCTGAAAGCCGGCGAAGAGAACGACGACCTGGGCGTCCATCCGGACGACTGAGCGCGACAGATCGCCGGCGGGAAGCCGTTATCCAATCGGCGCTACGCCTACTTCAAAACGCCGAAGACGGCGACGCCTGTGGGCGTGCCGACGAAGACTTTGCCGCCCGCAATCATGGGTGTGATGAACTTGTTGTCGGCGAAGGCGTC
>DATGHM010000069.1:0-4121 GCA_035307985.1 Candidatus Acidiferrales bacterium | reverse complement strand
GTGTTGGAAGGGATTCTGTGGATTCTGCGGAGTGGGGCTCGTTGGCAAGATCTGCCGGAGAAATATCCGCACCCTTCGACATGCTGGCGGCGACTGCGGGACTGGGACGAGCAGGGCGTTTGGCTGAGAATCTGGCGAGCGTTTCTGGGCGAGTTGAACGAGCGCCAACAGTTGCAGTGGAGCGAGTCCTTCCTGGACGGCAGTTTCGCCCCAGCGAAAAAAGGGGCGCCGAAGTCGGGAAAACCAAGCGGGGCAAGGGGACGAAGTGGATGGTGGTGGTCGACGGCCGCGGAATTCCTTTGGGGGAGCACCTTTGTTCTGCGTCCCCGTCGGAGGTCCGGCTCGCGGAGACGACGCTGGCGGCCATCCGCGTAGGCGGGGGACATCGTGGGGGGCGTCCTCGGCAGAAGCCGCTGCGGGTGATTGCCGACAAGGGTTATGACAGCGATGCGCTGCGGCAGAGGTTGCGCCGGCGTGGCATCTTGTTGATCGCGCCGCACCGCTCGAATCGTCGCCATACGCCGCCGCAAGATGGGCGGATCCTGCGGCGCTACAAACGGCGCTGGACGGTAGAGCGCACCTTCGCTTGGTTGGGAAATTTCCGCCGTCTGGTTGTGCGCTACGATCGCTCGCTCTCGATCTACCGAGCGTTTTTTCATATCGCTTGCTTCATGATCGTCTTACGGAGGGTTGTGCAATAGCTTATCATGCGCCCGCGATAGCCCTACTGGCCTACCCTCTTGATCCTTCAGCTGAGCGAGCGAAACCTCGTCGATCCCGACCTTCTCGCTCAGATGGACGATGATATTTGTGGGCAAAATCGCGTCGGGCCCTGCAATGAACTTGAGCACCTTCGGAAGGCGATCGCGCCGGAGCATCCGTTGATATGCGTTGGGATCGCCCTGCGCCCGTCGGAAGATAACGGCCGTCTTCAGTAGGTGCTCCGCCGGCATGGAGAACACAAAGAGATCATTCGCTGAAGACGGAGTCGGCTGTCGAAGCTTAAGTGCGAGAACCCTATGCACGTTCTGTTCTTCCTTGGTTGACAACCCGAGATAGTGAATGATCTCGTATTTGGCATATTGTTTTATTGACCCCACAAGTGCTTCGTAATAACTAAGTTCTTTCTCGCCCCAGATGGACATACGCTTCTGGGCAGCATACTGCCGGTCCTCCAGACTGAGGTCCTTGCCAGTTACAACCAATAGAACCTTGTCAGCTTTGGCGGCAATGCCGAGGTCTTCCCAATCGTTTACGTGAGCACTCCAAGAATCCTTGACACCGCCAGACTTGTTCGAGGCAATGATCGTGACGCCCAAGGCCTTGTCCTGAGCGAACAAGTCCACTCTTCGCTTCTTGCCCGGGGCGAGCTCCACTGTGTGTTCTGCGGTGCTGTGAGAGCTAGGCTCCGTTGCGAACCCAGCCTTTTCGAATAGCTCCGAGACCCTCTTGTTGAGTGCTGCACCCTTGTCCATTCGCGTGTGGTACCTTTGTCGATGGGCACGGATTCTAGCACTTTAGCCCTTCGAGTACTAACGACCTGCATATCTTAGACATTCACTACGGGGCGCGAGTCGGCAGGAGGCACGAGATTCTCATGACAAACAATGGCATCCACTTTGCACCATTTTAGTGCAATTTCCGCGTCTGTAATCCGCTGCTCGCCCGCCACTTACATCGTTTACCTTGGAAACCCCGATTTGACACGCGTGTTAGCATTGAATTATGGCGCAGATAACAGGCAAATGACGGCATCAGATGATAAACGGCTCTTCCCTGCGTCGCCATTTCGCGACGAACAGACGGCGATGACAAAAATTGTTAATCGCAACAAGCCTGTATTAGAAAACGCTGTAAGCGTCAGAAAACAAAGGGCGGAAGAATTCCTACTCGCAACTCAAACGCTGTTTCAGATTTGCTTTTCTTTCGCCCCAGCGCCCGCATCACCGAGCCATCGAGGGGCTGACCGAGCCCGGAAAGGAGGCCCTATCGCCTGACAGTTATCAAAACTCGGACACCAAGGGGCCTTTTCCTTGCCCCATGCCTCTGACGCCCTCGTATCTCTGAAATCAGTCCGGGCGGCCGAGGGAGTGGTACTCGAAGCCGAGGGCTTTCATCTCGGACGACTTCAGGAGGTTGCGGCCGTCGAGGATGAGGGGGCGGGCCATGGAGTCGCGAATTTTGGTCCAGTCGAGCTTGCGGAACTCGGGCCATTCGGTGGCGATCAGCAGCGCTTCGACGCCTTCGGCAGCTTCGTAGGGAGTTTTTCCGTAGTCGATCTGCGGGAGGATGGCGCGAGCCTTCTCCATGGCTTCCGGATCGTAGGCGCGAACGCGAGCGCCGGCGTTCAGAAGATGATGGATCAAGTCGATGGCGGGCGCGAAGCGAACGTCGTCGGTGTTGGGTTTGAAGGCGAGGCCAAGAACGCCAATCTGCTTGCCCTTGATGACCCACAGCGCGCGCCGAATTTTCTCGACGAACCGGTCGATGCGCCGGTGATTGATCTTCTCGGCTTCCTTCAGCATGGAGAAATCGACGCCGGAGCGTTCGGCGAGCCGCACGAAAGCCTGAAGATCCTTGGGCAGGCAGAAGCCGCCGAAGCCGAGTCCCGGATTCAGGAAGGCGGAGCCGATGCGGGGGTCCATGCCCACGGCGCGCACCACTTCCTGGACGTCGGCGCCAAGCTTTTCAGCCAGGTCGGCGACCATGTTGGCGTAGGAAATTTTCAGCGCGAGGAACGAATTGGAGGCGTGCTTGATCAGTTCCGCGCTGTTGATGGTGGTGACCAGCCAGTGCGGCTTTGCGCCGTCGGGGCAGGCGGGCGCGTGGACCGGGCAATTGAATTTGCGGTCGAGCAGGGGCTGGTAGATTTCTTTCATCTGGCGCTCGGCGGTTTCGTCTTCGACGCCGACCACGATGCGATCGGGATGCAGGAAATCCTCGACCGCGGTGCCCTCGCGCAGAAACTCAGGATTCGACGCGACGCGAAACGCGACCCCGCTCTTGCGGCCGTAGACGGAAAGCGCGCGCTTGAGTTCTTCTCCCGTCCGCGCGGGGACCGTGCTTTTTTCCACCACGAGCTTGGGCGAACGGGCCTCGCTGGCGATGGTTCGCGCGACGTGGTCGATGGCGCTGAGGTCGGCGTCGCCATTGGGCAGTGGAGGCGTGCCAACGCAGATGAAAATGGCGTCGCCACGGGCCGCGTCGGCAGGGTTGCCGGAAAAACTCAGGCGGCCGGCCTTGCGCGCTTTGTCAATCACGCCGTCGAGGCCCGGCTCGTAAATCGGAACGCCGCCCGATTCGAGGACGCGAATCTTCGCCGCGTCATTGTCGATGCAGACCACTTCGTGGCCGATTTCCGCCAGGCAGCTTCCGGTAACGAGGCCGACGTAACCGGTTCCAATCACCGATATCTTCACAAGGTTCTCCAGTGCGATGAACAAATACGAGTCGAGAAACGCCTTTCCATTTTCATATACCCGAGGGACTCATGCCAATCCAATTTCGCGAGGCAGTTTCGATGGAGGGCTCGGTAGCCGGAACGAACTGGAGACTGGTCCGCTTCGCCGTGTGTGCTAGGCCCTGAACCCCACAAATAGGTGGGTGCTCTGCGCCTGCTTCAGGCTTCCCCAGCCGAAACCGGGGCGTGCGCAACGGCAGGACGACTCGAGCTCCCTGGGATCCAGTGTTGGTTCAAATAGGCTTTCGCAGCAAGCACCTGCGTCGCAGGCCGCCTCCAACACCATTCTAGCAGGAACGTCGGCAAACATTAGCGGACATCGAGCCGCGACTGGAGCCGTTTGGTCGGGATTCACCGCTCAACGATCGTAAACGAAGCCCTTGTGGAGAATTCGCAGTTCAACCTCAGCTGCTAGCATCTTTCTTCAGGAGTTTCTATACGATATCGACGGAGCCAAATTACTTTGTTTCGCCGCTGCGATTTTCAGACGATAATAGCGTGGATCTTTGGGGCTATTGACGATGAGAGCTGTGGTTACGGGCGGAGCCGGATTTCTCGGCTCGCATCTTTGCGACTATCTCCTGGCCAGGGGCTGGGACGTTCTTGTCATCGACAATCTGGTGACGGGCGCGGAAGCGAACATCGAGCACCTGCGCTCGAA
>DATGHM010000068.1:0-9398 GCA_035307985.1 Candidatus Acidiferrales bacterium | reverse complement strand
TACCTTTGGCTGTAGGGCGGGACACGGGTGGACTCGACAGGGCTGAGCCGCGCAAGCACTTGATAAGCCGATCTTCTCGCTGTAAAAACACGCGATTTTCAAAGACGCAGCCTAGCCGCATGGCTTGAGCCAGTCGTCTAGGGGTTCGAACTCATACATGCCCGATTCACTTATATCCTACGCCGCTTCGCGACAGCGGGGCGAACGAGACGGCGCCATTCTGGAAATCGATCTCGGTGAAGACTTTCGTTGTGTTCAAAACGGGAATGTAACCGACAATTTGATGTGTTCCGGTGTCGATTACGTCTCCACTCTGACCGACAAATACGAATTTCCCATCGCGGCTGTGAGTTATCCAGGGGCCAAACGCCGTGTACGGATGTTGTAACTGAATGTCGGCGACCTGCTTCGGCGCAGACGACGGTAATCCACTTACGTCGAAGACATGAACACAATTATTGTAGTAGTCCACAACATAGATCTGCTTGCCATCTGGCGACAACGAGATGCCGTGACTGCACGAAACGTACGGTGTGCATCCCGCATTGAGAAATCCCGAAACTTTCGCAGTGTAAAGAATATTCCCCGCTGGAATGCTGCCAACCTGAAATCCATTCAAACCCATCGTGGTCATGAACGCATACTGCTCGTTCGCATCAATCGTGAAGGGGCGCATCTCCTTACCGAGAACGGGTCCAATTTGTGCGGAAACGGAGCCATCGGAGACGTTGGCCCGCACCAGGTGATTCTGCGAATCGCCGTTCGTGTCGCGGCCTATTCCGCCCATGTAAACGTGAGTGCCGTCGTTGCTCACAATGGTGTTATGCGGGGCGGTGACGCCACTGTCGATCGTCCCCAAGACGTTCCCGCTGGAGGTGTCGACCTTGTACCACAACGAATGGTCATGATCGCCTTCCCCGGTGGGCATGTAGAGAGTCTTTCCGTCTGGCGTTATGGAAGGGCTGTCGATTCCCGGCGGGAACGTGTTATTCCAGACGACTGTATCGCTGGCCAGGGAATATTTCATCAAGTATGGAGTGCAGGCCAAAGGAGAGGTGCACCCCTCCGTGATGTATAGAAAGCCGCCGACTTTAGAAGCCACGGCTCCTCGTATTTCTTCGTTCGACGTGCCCGCCGAAATCCGCTTGATTTGCTTGAAGCCGTTGCCAATATCATAGACGGTGACAACGGGGCCCTGAGTAACAGCGTAGAGGTAGTCGGTAGTTGCGGCGGCGGTGGCTGCATCATGGGCCGCCGTTACGTTGAACCCGTTTGGAGCTGTTGCAGGAGCTACCCCCGGGTCGCTAACCGTCACGGCGTACGTCCCGGCAGCCAACGTGGGAACCGAAGTCTTCAGCTGGGTCGAGTTTTCGACGACCGTCGAATTGCCTGCGACGCTGCCGAAGCTGACGGTTGCGCCTGCAACGAAATTCGTTCCGACGATGGTCACCACTGTGCCAGGAGCGCCAGAGGCCGGGGACATAGACGTGATCGCCGGCTTGGCCTTAGGGCCAACTTTGATCGTAAGAGTGCTCGATCCCTGATTTCCGGAGGAATCCGCCACGAGCGCCACAAACGCGAAGCTTCCCGCTGCCTTCGGTTGACCTGAAATCATCCCCGTGGAGCTTTGGAGGGCCAGTCCCGGAGGCAGTTGGCCCCCATCGATGCTCCAGGTATACGGCGGCGTGCCATTCGTTGCTGTCAGATTCGCCGTGTAGTCCGTGCCGATAGCAGCCTCGGGAAGACTGCTATTGGCGACTTGCGGTTGGGCGGGCAAACTGTGCCCACCAGCCGCACAGCCCGAGAGAAGGACCGCGCACAAGAAGGCTAGCAAAACAATCCCCAGTCTTCCTGACGCACTCGCTTCGGTTGCTTTTTGTGGGATTCGGCTCGAAACGTGCGATTGAAGGTTATAAAGATACACGCGACCCGGACGGAGCAAAACAAGACCTCCCAGTTGGGATTCGCCGGGCTTAATCTAGGATAAGCTCTCGCGAAGAAAGGGCAATCCTGTTCGGGGTCCAGAGGGGTAACTGTACCTCGGGACAGTGCCGATGGAGGTCTGAAGATCATTGTGGAACTGCAACGTCCGTCGCGGATCGTAGCAGAAAATCAGTATTCGCCGGCTGTCCCTTCGAGGAAGGCGCGGAGCTTGCGCGAGCGCGACGGGTGGCGCAGCTTGCGCAGGGCCTTAGCTTCGATCTGGCGGATGCGCTCGCGGGTAACGGCAAAAGACTGGCCGACTTCCTCGAGCGTGTGCTCGCTGCCGTCGTCGAGACCGAAACGCATCTTGATGACCTTCTCTTCGCGGGGCGTGAGCGTCTTCAACACGGAAGAAGTCTGTTCCTTG
Source organism: Candidatus Acidiferrales bacterium (assembly GCA_035307985.1). GTDB lineage: Bacteria > Acidobacteriota > Terriglobia > Acidiferrales > UBA7541 > Palsa-295. The sequence continues at coordinate 7,048 of DATGHM010000068.1, read as the reverse complement.
AGGCTCAGATTGATCACCGCGTCGGACGGCGATACGACGGCCTTGTCCTCGATGAAATCTCCAAGGTGCGAATCTTCCTCTTCGCCGATCGGAGTTTCCAGCGAAATGGGCTCCTGCGCGATCTTCAGAATTTTGCGGACTTTGGCAACCGGGATATCCATCCGCTTGGCGATTTCCTCGGAAGTAGGCTCGCGCCCGAGTTCCTGAACGAGCTGCCTCTGCGTGCGCACGAGCTTGTTGATCGTCTCGATCATGTGCACGGGGATGCGGATCGTGCGAGCCTGGTCGGCGATGGCGCGCGTGATGGCCTGGCGAATCCACCAAGTGGCGTACGTCGAAAACTTGTATCCGCGGCGCCATTCGAATTTGTCGACCGCCTTCATCAGGCCGATGTTGCCTTCCTGGATCAAATCGAGGAACTGCAAACCGCGATTCGTGTATTTCTTCGCGATCGATACGACAAGACGAAGATTCGCCTCGATCAATTCCTTTTTGGCCTGTTCCGCTTCCACTTCACCGCGCACGATCACTTGAATCGCGCGTTTCAGCTCGGTGGGACTGACCTCAATAGCACGCTCGATCTCTTCCAGTTCCTGGCGGCGCGCCTTCAGCTCCTTGCGCGCTTCCGCCTGCACGTCGGCTTTCGAGGCTTCCACGCGGCGTTCGAGCTTGACGATTTCGCGCTCGAGAAACTGAACCCGTTCTACGGTCTGCCGAATCTTGTCAATCAGGCGCTTCTTCTCGAACGGGTTGTAATCGATTTCGCGCACCAGTTGAGACATCTCGACGCGCGTGCGCGCCAACGCATTCCGGGAGTGAATGTACGGTCGCTTCTTCGAGCGCGGGATCTTGTCCAGCTTGATGGCGAGCTTCAACCCCTGCTCGTAGAGCTTAGCGATGCGATCGATCTGCTTGAGCGTCTCTTTGGTCTTATGCTCGATCTTCTCTTCGGTGAGCTCTTCGTCGTCGAACTGGACGATTTCCTTGATCGAGCGGGAGCGGTTGCGCAGGTCATCGCCAATCTGAAGAATTTCCTTCAGGATGAGCGGCGCACGAGAGATCGTTTTCAGCACGAGCAGCTGCCCGCGTTCAATTCGCTTCGCGATCGCCACTTCCCCTTCACGCGTCAGAAGGGGGACGGTACCCATCTCACGCAGGTACATGCGCACGGGATCATTCGTCTTTTCCAGAGCTCCCGGCGTTAGATCAAGATCGACCTCGTTCTCGCTGCTGGGCTCTTCCTTCATGAGCTCGGCGCCTTCGGCGGAATCGGCGGTGGCAAGCGCGGCTTTCGCGCTCGACAGGTCTTCGTACACATCGATCCCATAGCGCTCGAAGGTCGAGAGCAAGTCGTCAATTTCTTCCGAGGAGTGCACCTCGGCGGGCAGGATATCGTTCACCTCATCGTAGAGCAGGTATCCCCGCTCTTTGCCCATAGCGATGAGCTGCCTTACCTGGTCGTATTTTTCCTCAAGAGCCAACGTCACTCTTTCTCCCCCTCATAAAATCGAATGGATTGCGCAAAGGATTTCCCGCGCTCAATAAACCGGACTCATACACACGACCGGCTCGTTTCTTCATATTTTGACGGATAAGACTTAAGAAGGTCCCTCAAAGCCGCTCTGCTCAAGAGGCCAAGCACAGTCCCCCGCGCCGACACACGTACTATAAGATGCTGAATCAGTGCGCTTCGTTTCGCCCGAAACCTTACAAGAATACAATAGCAAATCTGAAAGCGTCAACGTAAATGTCCGTAAGTGGCACCCTATTCAACCGTTTACCTCACCCTTGCTTCTTTGCCAGTTCAAGCTGGAGAATTCTTTTCTGGCGGAGAAGGTCGCCCAGTTCGCCCTTGGAGGTTCCGACCGAATTTTGCGTTCCAACTCGGAGAGTTGGGACGCGATTCTAAGCCGTCTCAAAGGTGCGCGGTTAGCGATAGGCCTCTAATGAGCTTCTGCACTTCCTCTTTGCGCCGGCTAAATGCCGCAGCCTTGCTCGGATCAGTTTCATCGTCAATTGCCCTCTTGAGCGCGGCGAGTTCTCGCTCCAATACTCCGGCGCGTAAGACATTTAGGCAGCTTTCGGCGGCTTCCCAGGTCTGTTCGGGAGCGGACTCGAAGAGCACGTCAAAAAAAATTCGGCGATCGCGTTCTGCCAACGCCCCGGACAACACGGCAGGATCGGGCTCCTCAGTTGCTTTCGAAATCAGAGCGTCAAAAATCCGCTCCGTTTCGAGGCCGCGGCACAGCGCCCCAACCTCCAGTTCGCGAGCGAGTTTCTCGCGAAAGCCGTTCGACTCCGCCAGCATCCGAATCAACTGGCGCTCGGCGGGCTTCACGACCGGCGCAAGCAGTTCCGCTTTCGGCTTCACTTCGCTGCGGCGATCGGCAGCAGCGCGCCGCAATGCCTCGCGCAGCACCGGTTCGTCGACTTTCAATTCGGACGCGATGCGAGTCGCCCACTCAGAACGGAGGAGGCGGTTCGGCAGTTTCTGCACGAACGGCATCAAAAAATTCAGTGCGGCGAGTTTTCCTTCGGCAGTGCTGCGATCCATGTTACGGGCGCGGCCGATCAGGTAATCCAGATAAGGGGGCGCCTGGGCGAGCAGCTTGCGATAAGCCTCGGCGCCTTGCTGGCGCAGGAATTGGTCGGGATCGGCGCCGCCGGGAAGCCGCAGCACGCGAACGTCAAACTCTCTCTCCAGCAGAAGGGTGATAGAGCGCTCCGTCGCGGTTTGGCCGGCGGTGTCGGGATCGTAGTTCACGATGATGCGGCGCGTGAAGCGCGAAAGCAGTTTGATCTGCGGCTCGGCAAGACTCGTCCCGCAACTCGCCACCACATTCAAAAGCCCTGCGCGCGCCACGGCGATCGCGTCCATGTACCCTTCGACGAGAATCGCGATATCATTCTGGCGCAGAGACTCCTTGGCCCGGTCGAGATGATAAAGGACGTTGCTTTTCGAATAGATCGGCGTCTCGGACGAATTCAGATACTTGGGCATGTCGTCGCCCATGGCGCGACCGCCAAATGCGATGACCTTGCCCGATTCATTGGCGATCGGAAAAATGATGCGCCGGCGGAAACGGTCATAGAGGCGACCGCTCTGGTCTCGCGAGAAAAGGCCCGAATTTTCGAGCAACTTGTCGGCGGCTTTCGGCTTGAATCGCCGGAGCAACGCATCGCCGGATGAAGGAGCGAAGCCGAGGCCGAAGCGAATGAGCGCGTCGCGATCCAGCCCGCGGTCTTCGAGGTAAGCCAGGGCGACTTTGCCCTCCGCGCTCTCGTGCAGATACCGCGCGAAGAATGCGGCGGCTTCGAGATGCAAGTCGATCAGCGCCGTGCGCTGCTGATTTTCGCGGCGCTCTTCCGGCGAACGCTCGCGCGGACGCGGAATCGGGATACCACACTTTTCGGCGACCGTGCGCACGGCTTCCGGAAACGTGGACTTTTCGAGCTCCATCACGAACTGGAAGACGTCTCCGCCAACGCCACAGCCGAAGCAATGATAAATCTGCTTCGTGGGATGCACCGCGAACGAAGGCGTCTTTTCCGGATGGAAGGGACACAGGCCCGTGAAGTTTGCGCCGGTCTTCTTCAGGCGGACGTACTCGCCCACCACACGGACAATGTCCGCCTGCTGCTTGACGCGCTCCGCGAATGATCCGGCTTCAGCCATCTAAATCAAACAAACGAAATTCGAAACGCGAAATTCGCTCCGCTCCAGCGAATACAAAGCGAACAGAAAAGCGTAGCAAAGACATCAAGGAGCTTGATATCAACCCCGCAAAATCGACTCGACCCTGGAGCGGCATTCCTCCCCGGTCCTGCCGGAGGGTGAAAGCACGTGTAGCACCTTGCGATTAGCTTTTCAACTCGGCGACAGTGATAGCGGTGCCGCCGCGGTCTTCGGCTTCGGCGTGGATGCGTTCGACGAGCGGATGCACCGAGAGAAACTCGGCTAGCCCGCGCCTCAGCGCTCCGGTGCCGTGGCCATGAATAATGCGCACGCCGGGCTTGGAGGCCAGTGCCGCCTGGTCCAGGAATTTATCGACTCGTGCGGTAGCCTCCTCCACCGTGCAGCCGATTACATTGATTTCATCGGGCACGCCTGGGGCCTCGCCCTTCGTGTGCACCGTCACGCCAGGTGTTCTGGCCGCGGCAATTGCAGCCTGCATTTTCGAGCCGGCCTGACGCACGGCAAATCCAACGATATCGGTGAGCGGAACTTTCATCCGCATCGGCCCGGCTTCCACTTCGGCATTACTTCCATCATGGCGGCGAAACGTCAGGGGCTGTTTCCATCCCTTCACTACCACCTGCTGTCCAGGAGAAAGGGTCTCCGGCGGGACGGGTTTAGCGGGCATTTCAGCGGCAACGCCGAGATCCGCCTGAGACGAGGAGAGCGTTTGCACCACGGCCGCATCCGCCTCCGCACGAGCTTCAGACTCGAGCTTGGCCATGCGACGCCCGCCTTGTTTTTCGATTTGCGAACGCAGCGTGCGGTCCTTGATGTCCGCGGCGAGGCGTGCCACTTCCGCTTTGAGCCGTTTCTGAGTCTCCTGAAACTCCCGCTCGAGTTCGCCAATGCGTTTCTTCTGGCGATCGATCCATTCCGTCTGGAGCGAACGGCGTTCGGATTCAAGCTGGGCGATCTCGTCCCGCGCCTGTCGTTTGAGCGCGTCCATCTCGTCGCGACCGCGGTGTAGATAGGCGATCAGGTCTCGAGCTTCCCGAGATTCGGGGGAGAGACTCGCGCGCGCATGATCGACAACGCTCGACGGCAGCCCCAGGCGGCGAGCGATTTCGATTCCGCTGGAGGTGCCGGGGACTCCAACTAGAAGGCGGTACGTGGGCCGGAGATTCGTTTCGTCGAATTCCATCGCGGCGTTGACGATTCCCGGAGTCGTCGAGGCATACGCCTTCAGGCGATCGTGGTGCGTTGTCGCAAATGTCAGGGCGCGCCGCGCGCGGAATTCCTCGAGTAGAGCCACCGCGAGAGCTGCGCCTTCTTCCGGCGCCGTGCCCGTTCCCATCTCGTCGACCAGGATCAGCGAAAGGTCCGTCGCAACTTCCAGCATCGACTTGAGATTGAGCATGTGAGCCGAAAACGTGGAAAGGTCGGCGGCAATCGACTGCTCGTCGCCAATGTCAGCGAGAACACGATCGAAAATGGGTAGCTCAGCAGTTTCCGCCGCAGTCGGAATGGCCGATTGAGCGGACAGAGCCGCGAGGCCCACAGTCTTCAGCGACACCGTTTTCCCACCCGTGTTTGGCCCGCTCACGACCATGACCGTTTCGCCGCCACCCAACGCGAGTGTCAGCGGCACAGCCTCGCGGCCTTGCGGGCGAAGTGTCGCTTCGAGCACGGGATTGCGCGCGGATTCGAGCCGCAGCGAATTCCCCCTCGAAAACTCCGGCGTGGTGCAATCGAACGTACGGGCAAATCGGGCGCGTGCAAAGATCGAGTCGAAGTGCGCGACCTCTCTGGCGGATGTTTCGAGCGGGACGCGATCGGTGCGGAGCCGCTCCGTCAGTTCCTCGAGAATGCGAGCAATTTCTGCGAGCTCATGTTCGCCCAATTGCACGAGCCGGTTGTTCAGGTCGATGGTCTCGAGCGGCTCGACGAAGACGGTCTGGCCCGTGCTGCTGGCGCCGTGAACCACTCCAGGGACCGAGCGCCGCTCGGAAGCGCGCACCGGAATCACAAAACGATCGTTGCGCAACGTGACGTAGTCTTCGCCCGCAGGTTCTCCGCGCGCGCGCAGAATCGCTTCGAGAGAATGCTGAATCTTTTCCCGCGCCTGCGTGATCCCTGTGCGAATCCGCTTCAGTTGCGGAGAGGCGTCGTCGCTGATTTCGCCGTTCGGAAGCACCGCGCGGCGAATGGCGGTCGACGAGTGGCGGAGATCGGGAAGCGCAGCCGCGCGGCCGGCCAGCAGCCGAAATTTCGAGCCCTCACCTTTAAAGGTCTGCCGTAAGCCCGTAGCGGTTTCGATTAGAGAGACGGCGTCCAGAAGCTCCGCGCTCGACAAAACAGACGTCATCATCCCGAGCCGCGCAAGCCAGCCCTCGGGGTCGGCCAGAGACCCGAATCCAAGCTCAGATCCTGCACGCAAATAAGCGACCGCTTCGCGCAAGAGCGCAAACTCATGGTTAAGAGCATCGCGGTCCTGACCGGGCTCAAGCTGCTCTATCGCTCGCCGCCCCGGCGCGCACGTGGCAAAGCCGGCGACGATTTCCTTCAGCTTGTCGAATTCGAGGACTTCTTGTGCGGACCGAGACATGGGTTCTAAAGGGATTGTACTTTCATATAGGGATTCGACGAAGCACTACCCCTCCATGTATGAAACTTCGATCTCGTCGCTTCCTCCGCGACCGAGGTATTGATGCCCACCCTGCAGGAGGTTCTCTAGCCTCCGAAACGTCATCAACGCTTTCACTTTACCTGCACATTCCAACCATCCTTCGTTATGTCTAGCCCACGTAAGGATAGCCGCGTGATGTTCGACCAGGCTCGTCTGGCTGAGCTCTTTGTCAACCACTGTAAACACCAGGTCCTTCAACCCCTCTGGAAGACGGAAAAGCGGCGGAGTCAAACGGGCAGCACTGCACTCGCTTACCCTCGCCTTCGACAGGTCCTCAAACAACGTTCCCAATCTTTCCAGGGCCTGTGGGGAGCGGACGTCAAGCAAGAGCGTCTTCTCTCGGTTCCGTCGGCGCAATTGCACGTCGATCACGAAAGAATCGTTAAGCGAGGGTGAATCCATCCCTTGCGAGTACATTTAGGCGCGAGCGTCGCTCTATGCGTTCTTCTTCAATTCCGCGAGGACCAGCTTGGCGACTTCCTTGAGGGTATCGAAAACGCCCCGGCCCTGAACGGCAACGGCTTCGAGAGCGGGCTCGTCCTTCACGGAGAGGTTTTTTTTCAGATCTTCGATCGAAAGGATGTTTGGCAGGTCACGCTTGTTGAGCTGCAGGACATACGGGATCGTGCTGAAATCAAGGTTGTGATCCTTCAGGTGCTCGCGAAGGTTTTCCAGCGTTTCGA
>DATGHM010000067.1:0-26146 GCA_035307985.1 Candidatus Acidiferrales bacterium | reverse complement strand
GCTGCTTTCTTGAACCTCTCTCAGGAACGAGCGCAACAGGTCCACCTGCGGAAACAGTCGCAGAGCCTGGGTCAGAGTCGCCGCGGCCTCGCGCGGGCGATTCGTCGCGAAGTAGTCTTCCGCCAGCAGTGAGTAGAGCTTCTCGTCGTAGGGAGCCCTTTCGATGCCTTTCCGCAGACAAGCCTCTGCTTCCGGGAATTTGTGCTCCTTGAGCAGGCGGCTCCCCAACTCCTCAAAATCCCATGCCATCGTCGAGCCAAGCTCGATCGCACGGCTCAGATATCCGGCCGCCGCCTCATCTCCCTTCGGAGTTCGCTGTTGCAGCGCATCCGAGGCGAGCGCCTCCAATACGTGAGCGTCGTTGGGCTGAGAGGTTTCGAGCTGCTTTCCCAGCGCGAAATAGCGCTGCATGTATTCGCGGTGCTCCGCTCCGATTTGGCCATAGGCCTGAAGCAGAGTCAGCGGCGACAAAGCATCCGGCTGGCCGGGAATCGCGTCCACGTGGACCAGGTCGGGCAGAGACGGCGTGGCCAGGTGGAACGTAACGTCGGGGAAGGGCTCGTTGGGAGTCGCGACAATCCGATGATTCGTGAGGCTGGCGTGCGAAATCGTAACGATGTCGCGCTTGGGCATGTGACAGCCGATACAGTTGTCCGCAGGAGTAGTCTGCCGGCGCGCTGCAAGAGGCGCGGTGCAACTGCTCTCCGTGTGGCAAACCAGGCATTTCCCACGGTAATAGGCGGGCGCTACCTCGCGCGAAGGCTGCATGTGCGGGTCGTGACACGTGATGCAGCTCATTTTTTCGCCGCTGCTCCGATAGCACTTGCTGAGCGTCATCGAAAAATAATGCTGAAGAAGGTCGGAACGCGGAGGATCTTCCCGAGTAGGAGGCGGCATCAGCACCGCGAGCGTGCGATCCAGCGGCTGGCCAGGCCGAAAATCCTGAAAATTTTTGCCGGGCTGTAGGATCCGGGCGTCGCCAGTTTGATGACACGACATACAGACGTTGTCGGCAAGCCATGGCGAAAGTCTCCCGGGATTCACGATCGACGAACTTGCGGTTTCGGTGGGCGCCCCCTCGCTCATCTCGATAACGTGAGCGGCGCCGGGACCGTGACAATTTTCGCAGCCGATCGCCAGTTCATCGAATGGCGGAGTGCGAAACGTTCCGGCAATCTTCGCCACCGGGTTTGGCCGGCCGCTGTGGCAGACGATGCACGAAGCATCGATCGGCCTGCTGAACGCCCGGTCGGCATCCTCATATCCCGGAGACAACGCCCAGGCGCGCGTTTTGGCGTAGTACGTCAGCGGGGCCTCGGAGATCTGGTCGCCTCGCTCGACAAGCCCGCCCATTCCGTTGGCGCCCGCTCCGATGATCCACTCTACGCGCTCCGTTTCGCGGAACACCTCTTTTCCGTTCTCATCCGTCTCCCACTCGCTTTGATAGAGTTGACCGTTTTTCGCCGAGACGCTGAGGTGACGATTGTGTTCCGGATCGAAGACTTCAGCCGAATTCGGCAGCCGCGCCAGAATTTCAGGCGTCACGTCAGACATCGACCGGCCCATGTCCGTGCGCGAGAACGAATCGTAGATCGAACGGTGGCAGCCTGCGCAGGCTTTCGAACCGGCGTACCCGCTGCTCGACTGCGTCTGCCGAGTGCCGTGTGATTTGCGAGGTTTGGGTTTAGCCTGAAAGCGCGGCCCGGCGGACATTGGAGCGGACATTGGAATCGAAAGAAGAATCACGATCCACAGCAACGCCGTCCAGCGCGCAATGTGGCTCAGGAACTCGCTCCGCGCCCTTTCATGAGTCCCGCTTAGTGCTTTGTTGAGGATGCTGGCACCTCAACGACCACCGTGTCTCCGGCCCCAACGGTGAGCTGAACCGAGGAAGTCATGCGCCCCGAGAGATCCTTCTCTACAGACGCTTTCGTCGACTGGCCATCGACGAGCAGTGTCTCATGCGATCCGGGCAACGCGGCATGCCAAATCAGCGCCGGCCCGCTCTGATTCGTAAATGTGGTCTTCTGATTTCCTTCCTGTTTGACGCCGACTCTGTTTGCGCGCACCGGCAGGTTGCGGATCTCGGCCCAAGTCGTGTCCTTCGTAAGCGAAGGAAAAGTATTCACAAAGGTCTCGACGTAATCCCACTGCTGCAAGCCATGATGCGGAGCGGGCGCCTCGACGTGGATTCCCATCAATCCGGTGACGATCGCGCCCACCACGGAAAATGAAACCTCCGGGTACTCCTGGCGATACCGGCCATTTCGCGCCAGGTCCATAATTTCCGAGTACGCCACATCCGGCTCGCCGTACCGATACAGAACCTCCGGATAATGAGACTCCAGTTCGACGGGACCGGATGGGTTGGCCTTGATCGCGGCCAGCAGGTCGTTCAACGCAGCTTTCGATTTCGGGCCATCTTCCGCGGCGCCGTAATACAGCACGTCCACTCCATCGTGCCCCTGAAAATGGTGATTCTCATCGAGAACCGCGTAGAAATCGCCCGCCTTTTCGTCCCACCACGTCGTATTGACGAATTTTTGAACCGCGCCGGCCTTGTTTGCGTAGACTTCCGCCGCCGCAAAATCCCCGCGCAGCGCTTCGATTTGAGAATACCCGCGAAAGGCGGCGTATTCGGCGGCGAGCAAATCGACACCTACGACAAAATCCTTTCGCCCTTCGTCATAACCGGGAATGCCGCGCGAAACCTGAAATTTATTCTGCGGATCGAACTCGCCTCGGATATTCATCAGGCGTTTGCGCTTCATCACATGATCGAGGTCGAGCGCCCACCGCTCGACGTAATCGGAAACAGTACGGTCGTAGAAATTCACAAACGCCGGGTCGTCCACATACTTCAAATCGCCGGTCCAGAGATACATGCGGTAGCACGCGTCCAGCACGTCGAAGTTGGCTGGAAGGTCATACCAGAAGTGCGCGTCGTCCTGGTAATCCACCGGCGCCGGACGCCCGTAGCGGTTGATCTCCCAATAGCTGCACCAGTCCTTCGAATCCGAAATGTTCGCGGCAAACGCTTTCAGCATGTTTAGCGAATTCGGAGCGAGCCCCAGGACCTGGGCGCCCATGCTTTGGTGTGAGACGTCGCGCATGCAGAACGCTTCACGTCCCGGCAGCGCCGCTTCATACCAGTCCCCCACGGGGTCCCCAGTGAAGGCGTACGCCAGTGCTTGCCGCCGCGCCCACGCGAAGGCCGCGGCGAGGTTGGGATCGGAGGTGTTCAGTTCGATCTGGCCCGTTTCCGGTGCTGACGCCGAGACACCCGCCCCAGACGATCCGTGCTCGTTCCGCGGGACGCGCCCTGCCACATCGAGGAACGAAACAAGCATCAGAAGGAAGCAGGAGAGAATGACCCTGCGAGAAATGAAGGCCAGGGGTGCTTTCATTACCAGCCGATCATCGTTTGGTGTGCTGAAAAACGGGATCCCCGGAGCGGGGGTGGACTAGCTCCGGGGTCCGGTTCGCCGCGCCGTCAGAAAATAAGCTTCAGTCCCAACTGGATTTCGCGGGGTTGTCCGTTGTCGCCGGTGATCGCCCCGAAATTTCCATCCGCAACGTTCGTGTCCGGCGGCATGAAGTTGACGTGGTTGAAGATGTTGAAGAAGTTTGCCTCAAACTTCAGCTGTGTGCCCTCACTCCAAAGAGATGTCGCTTTGCTGATCGAGACATCCCAGTTCTGAAGGCCCGGGCTGTAAGCCTGGCCATTGCCGGTCCGGTCGTTGCCGATGGTCCCTAGAGCCGGCTCCGCGAAACAGGATGTGTCGATCCATTCGGCTTTCGTGTGAGGGTTATTGACGCTCATGCCAGATCCAGCGCCGCAAATGAAGTTGGCCACCTCCGTATCAGACCCCGGCGGCAGCAGAGAGCCGTTCGCGTTGATCAGCATGGCTCCGCCCGAACGGAACGTTGTGATTCCGCTGATCTGCCACCCTGAAACGGCACGCTCGGCGATACCCGAACCGCTGCCCATATATCGCCGTCCCGAACCGAAGGGCAGGTCGTAGGCATAGCTGAGGACGAAATTCTGCGGGTAGTTGCCGTTCTTCCAGCCCTCGCCTACCAGTTGCAAGGACGTGTCATAGGGGCTGATCGGAGCATCGACGTTATCCATCAATTTCGACCAGGTGTAGGAGGCCTGGAGGGTCAAACCGATGGCTGTTCTCTTTTGAACTTCTGCTTGGAGTGCGTTGTAACGGGATGCCCCGTTGCTGTTCCGGGCGTGGACGCCAGTCAGAATCAGCGTTCCCGCGGCAGGGCCGGAAGGAATCGTCGCGGGATACGGCAGGCAATTCGGATAGTTCGTGAAAGGACTGTTGCCAGGTCCCGAAATCAGGCCAACCTCCGGCGGGTAGCACTGATTCAGCTGATAGTCATGAAACAGATGTGACCCTCTGTTCCCGACATAGGCCACCTGGAAGGACATGTCATTCGTGATTTGCCGCTGCACGCTGATATTCCATGAATACGCCTGATCCGGCTGGAAGTTTTTCTGCACGTCGTACACTGCGGACCCTTGCGGCGGACACACGAATCCGGACGGCAGGGTTACGTTCAATCCGGCTCCCGTCAAACAAGGAGTTCCTCCGGTCAGCGACGGTATCACCAGAAGTGGATAGAAGCTGGAGTTTGCGGAGGCTGTGACGCCGGGGAAACCATTGGCCTCGATCAGCGACCCGCAACTGGTGAACTCTGGCGTGGACCCCAGGGTGCAACCGTTGTTGGGCTCGTTGAACGTGCCGAAGTTCTCCTGGATGAGAAACGGATAGTTGCGTTCCAGCGTTCCGGAATCCGCTCCGAAGTTGTCTGGGAAGTAGCTGATGCCGAACGCCCCGCGCAAGGCCGTCTTGCCGTTATCCGGCGAGTAGGCCATCCCGATTCGCGGCTCTAAGCCCTTGTAAAACGTATCGACGTTGGGCGCCCGATTGCTGCTCGTCGCAAGCTGGATCAACCCAGCGTTCGGGCCGCTCGTCAGGAAGTTGCTCTGCGTGTTCGTAATGCTCACCGGCGTCGTGTAAATGTCATAACGCAAACCAAGGTTGAGGGTGAGCTCGTTGTTGACTCGAATGTCATCTTGCGCATAGAAGCCCAGGAAATTGAAGCGCACGTGGGGAAGGGCGATGAACAAATCGCGCTCCATGGCTCCGCCGCCGGGGCAACCGTTTCCACCGGGAGCACCGACCAGAAAGTCGGCCAGCGTATTACCGGTATAGTTGCCGTTGAAGTTGAAGCAGCCGCGGGGATCGTTTTGCGGGTTTGATACGCCGCCCTGGATGTGCTGAATGTCCGTTCCAAACTTCAGTGTGTGTCTGCTCCATACCTTCGTGAGGCTGTCGGAGTACTCGTAGATGTTGGCGACCCGGCCGAGCCCGTTCGGCACCGAACCGGTGTCGCCCGTGGGACTCAGGTTGCTGTTGTCAAAGTGGAATTCGGCAATCCCGCTGGTGGCAGGTATGCCCGCCAGGTTTCCGTTGAGAATTCCCAGCTTGTTGTTTTCGTCGATCCCAAACGACGTCACAAAGTCGCTCGTCGCGTAGCGATTGAAGCCGACGCGCAGTTGATTGGTCATCGTGCCGGAAAATATGTGATCCCACGCAAGCACGGCGCTGTGATTGTCGTTCGTGGCGTTCGGGTTGTCACCCCTCATGAATATGGTTCCGGGCGCCTGCGCGTCGAACTTGCGATGAAAATAGGACTCACGCGCAAAGAAGCGATTGTGGTCGGAGAGGGCATAGTCCACTCTGACGTCAAACTGCGGTGCGCTCTCCGCGTTGACCACATTGTAGATCGCGTTGCTCGCCCCCGTCGTGTTGGGAAGCGGGATTACCGTTGGGTCCAATACCCCAAGCGAAACCGGATTGAGGTCCGCGGCAGGGACGGTATCGTAGGTTCCCGCCACTGTAACCGCCGAACTCGCGGTGCACGGCACGCCCGCGAGTCCGTTCGCGTTCGCCAGGACTTGGCACGCGCTGGCGTTCGTGATCGGCCCAGCGCCGTTCTTGACGAGGTCCGACAGGTCGCCGGTCCGCTCGGCCGGAGTCGGGACATTCAGCGCATCCGTCGCGCCACCGTGCTGCGTCAAATACTGAAAGTCGCCGAAGAAAAACAACTTGTCCTTAATAATCGGGCCGCCTATCGCAGCGCCGAATTGATTCGAGTGATAAGGAGCTTTCGTGAGCGCGAAGGAGTCGCGCGCGTTGAAAGCGTTGTTGCGAACGTATTCAAACGCCTGTCCGTGGAATTGGTTCGACCCGGACTTGGTGGTCAAGTTGATGACCGCGCCGCCGAACGTTCCGTATTCCGCCGACGGATTGCTCGTATCGATTCGCATCTCCTCCGTGGCGGCAAACGGGATAGCGATATTGATAAAGTCGTTGGCCGGCTCGTTGTCGTGGACGCCGTCGACCATGAAGTTGTTTCCGGCAAAAAAGAATCCGTTGACGGAGGCATAGGAACCATTACCCGGCCCGCCCGTCAGAGTCGATCCCGTGGCTGCGGGGTTTTCGTAGAAGTCACCCCATGCCTGGGGGGTCGCTCCGGGAACCAGAAATACCATCAACTGAAAGAGCCGCCCGTTGATGGGCAGACTATTGATCTGCTTTGTGTCAATGAGCGTGCCGATGTCGGAGGTGGTGCTTTCTACCACCGGAGGCGCTCCGGTCACTTCTACCGTCTGCGTCATCTGTCCGGCCGAAAGGGTGAAATCGACGCGCGTGCTTTGTTGGACTTGGACGAGGTTGCCGTTCGAAGCGCCGGTCTTGAACCCTTTGTATTGAGCGGTGATGTCATAGGTGCCCGGCGGAAGATTGGATATGGTGTAAAAGCCGGCTGTCCCGGTTGTGGTGTTGTAGGTAACACCGGTCGCCGTATTTTTCGCCGTCACATTCGTGCCGGCAATGACGGCTCCCGACGAATCCACGACTGTTCCGACTATTGTTCCAGTGATCGCCTGTCCGAACGATACCGCAGCGAAAAGCCCCAGCAGCATCCCTAGCGCGGTCAACAACGTGGTCATCCTGCGCATAGCCCCCCCTTTTTTCGCCGAGCCAATTCGGGTCAAGTAAGGATGGATTGCGCCGCCAACGCATCTTTTGCGGTCCAGTCGCCCTGAACGCTCGAAACGACTGCCGCCGGAGTCATGTCGCATCGTCCCGTTGACCCTTTTTGGGGCGCATACGGACAAGGCTCCACGGCGCTACTTTTGTGCAAGGAACAACCCGGACGCCCCCGCCCGACTCGCACCCATTTACCACCCATCTCGGTCCCGGTCAAACTAGAAAAACTCAAGCGCCAGTTTAAGAAAACTTAATAAGCATCGCGCCGCTCGAGTTTCGTCGCAGCGGACGACAAAAAAGACCGGCCCGAAAGCGCCCCCTTCGAAGCTCGCGGGTGGCAAAAGACACCCCGGGCCGCCCCCAATTTGCGTGGCCTTGATTCTCTAAAACATTGATTTAGAAAAACGAAAGGATTGATAATCACGACTGCTCGGCGACCTGATCCCGAAAGGTCGCCGCCTGCCTGCCGTCGGGGGCAAAAGATGAACGTCCGGCAACTCGAAGTATTTCTCGCCGTAATCGATGGGAGGAGCGTAACCCACGCCGCCGAGCATGTTCATTTGTCGCCGGCCGCGGTCAGCCTCCAGCTTCACGGTCTTGCTGACGAACTGGAAACCGAACTCTTCGTACGTTCGGGGCGCCGGTTGATCCCCACGCCTGCGGCCACGCGCCTCGCCGAGCGCGCCCGGTCTGTTGTCAAACAAATGCACCAGTTGCAGCACGACTTCAGGAACGATTCAACCACCGACGAACGTCCGTTCCACTTCGCGACGGGAATCACAACCCTGATCTATCACCTCCGACGTCCGCTGCGGCTTCTCCGCAAACGGTATCCTACGAATGATTTCCAGATCTCCGTCGGAGTCACCGAAACGATCGTCGCGGGACTTCTCGAATCGCGCTTCGACCTTGGCTTGATCTCGCTCCCCGTCGCCGAGGAGGATCTCAACATCCTCCCGCTCTTCGAGGAGGAACTCCTTCTGCTTCGTCCCGCTCCTACGCGAATTCGTGGCGGCCACACGGCTCCCTTATCGGCATCGGAACTGGAGAATGTTCCGTTCGTCTTGTATCCCAAGCACAGCAATATGCGCTCCATCATCGACCGGTTTTTCGCTGAAATCGGCCTCGTGCCGCGCGTCGTGATGGAGGCCGACGACACCGAGGCGATCAAGGGTTTGGTCGAGGCGGGATTCGGCTATTCCATATTGCCGGAATATTCTCTTCGCGGACGCGCCCGTTTCTTCCACATCCATCGAATCGGGGGCCACCGCCTGGTACGAAAGCAGGTGCTGGCTATGGCTCGCGTCGGATATCCGCGAAGGCTCACGGAATCGATCGCGAATTTCCTGCTGACGCTTCCATGGACAGGACGCCCGGTCGGCGGCTCTCAATCGCGAAATTCGTGACGAATCCGGCCGCCTCGGCCCAAACAAATCATTCAGGCCAATTGAATCGGAACTTTAGTTTTTCCAGTTTGACAGAATGAAGGCCCGACCTTTATTTTGCCGGTGGGGGACCGCCGCGGCCCTTCCGCTTATCTCGGCATTCAGGTGGAAGTGAAAGCGAGTCTGCTCCCCTATTTCGGGTCCTGTCGTTGTCTCGCCGGCTTCGCCTGCCGGCTTTTCGCAGCACTGCCGCAAAAGTGATCCATTCAGCTCGAGGTGCCCACACAATGAAGGGACGAATCCTGCTGTTGCTCCTCTCTGCTCCGATGATGTTGCTTGCCGCGCAACAAACCGCGCCGGAAGGTTTCGAGCATTGGTCCAAGGCATCGCTCGAAAGCCTCTCGAGTGTGCTCGCGAGGGAAGCGGCAAGCGATCCCCACCATTTCGCCGTAAAGCAGCTCGCCGACTTCCCGAACGACTCGTTCCTGCTGGTGCGCAGGGAAGCGGACGGCGCCCCGGAATGGCACGAGAATCAGATCGACATTTTCTTCGTGCAGTCCGGCTCGGCGACGCTGCTCGTCGGCGGCAAATACCTGAAGGGCGAAACGGTCGCGCCTCACGAGAAGCGCAACGGCACGATCGAGGGCGGCACGCGCATAAAACTTTCGCCCGGCGACGTCGTGCGCATTCCGGCGCGCGCGCCGCACCAGGTCCTACTCGACGGCTCGCACGAATTCACCTATTTCGTCGTGAAAGGGAAGGGCTACTAATTTGAACCCTGCGACTTTGAAGAAGGCCACGCGTCTTCTCGCCGGTCTTGCCGGGATATCCGCGCTGATTCTGCTGCCGCTGCTCGCTTTGCATGGTCAAGACAAACTCTTCCACAACGCGCCGACGGAAACCCGCAGTCTCAAGAATCCGTACGGCTCGCATACGACGGCCGAAGGCGGACAACTTTATTTGCGCTACTGCTCCTCCTGCCACGGCCAGAAGGGCGAAGGCACCGGCAATATCCCCAAGCTCGTCAAAGGCCCGACGCAATCCGCGCCAGACGGCGAAATCTTCTGGTATGTCACGAACGGCGACATAAAGAACGGAATGCCTCCGTGGTCCAGCATCTCCGAGAAACAGCGCTGGGCCATCATCAGTTACCTGAAAGCGCTGGGAAGCGGAAAGATCGCGGCGGCCAAACCCGCGCCGGGCACCGAGACCTCGTTCGCTTCCGCGGCGGCCACCGCAGCCCTTCCTAAACCGACTCCGCCGTTCACGGATTTCCGTTTCGAGACGCCCGGCAGATTTCGCAAGATCACGTTGGGCGATCTGCCGGCGCCCTACGCAAGCCGCACCGCGCAAAACGGCCCGAAGAAAGTTCCGCGCCCGGCGAACGCATGGCCGAAGGTGCCAGCCGGATTCAAAGTTGAGATGTACGCGACAGGTCTCGACAATCCGCGCCTGATTCGCACGGCGCCCAACGGCGACTTCTTCGTCGCGCAAAGCGATCCCGGCCAGATCCGAGTCTTTCGCGGAATCACGAAGGACGGAAAAGCTGAGCAGGTTTCCGTCTTTGCCGAGGGCCTCGACCGTCCGTTCGGCGTCAACTTCTATCCTCCCGGCCCGAATCCCGAGTGGGCTTACGTCGGCGACACGGACGCCGTCGTGCGCTTCCCCTACAACAATGGCGATCTGAAGGCGCGCGGCCCGGTCGAGAAAGTGGTCGACGTTCCCGCCGCTTTGTACCACTGGAGCCGCGACATTCAGTTCACTCCCGACGGGAAGAAAATGTTCGTTTCCGTCGGGTCGGCATCGAATGTCGACGATCCCGATACGCATCCCGACGAAAAGAATCGCGCCGATATTCTGGAATCCAATCCCGACGGTTCCGACATGCGTATCTACGCCTACGGGATCCGCAATCCGGTCGGCATCGCCATCGACCCAAAAACCGGCCAGCTATGGTGCTCGACAAACGAACGCGATGAGCTCGGCGACAACCTCGTTCCCGACTACATCACTCACGTGACCGAAGCCGGGTTCTATGGCTGGCCGTGGTGGTACATGGGCGGCCATCAGGACCCGCGTCTCGCCGGCAAGCACCCGGAACTCAAGGACAAGGTCATCACGCCGGACGTCATCCTCGATCCGCACGATGCGTCGCTCGAGATGACCTTCTACACCGGCCATCAGTTCCCCGCTGAATACCAGGGCGACATCTTCGCCGCCGAGCACGGCTCCTGGAATCGCGGGGTTCGCGTCGGCTACGAACTGATTCGCGTCCCGCTCCACCAAACGGGCCACGCCTCCGGCGACTTCGAGGAGTTCATGACCGGCTTCGTCGTAGACAACAACCACGTCTGGGGCCGCCCCGTCGGCGTGACGGTATCTCCCGACGGCACCCTCCTGGTGACAGACGACGCCTCCGGCTCCATCTGGCGCATCGTTTACACCGGTAAAAAGTAGCGCAGCGTTTTGCCCGGACGCCCAGGCACAGCATGCTGTGCCCCTACCGGCACAATGCGTAGCCCGCTCAGCTGGCACCGAGCCCTTATATTCTGCCCGTCGGCAGAGACCGCTTCGGCGCGGCATGCATTGCCGTACGTTCTTCGAATTTTGATTGGTCGCTATCGATAAAGGGCTCCTTCCTCCTGCGGAACACGGAACCACGCAAAAGTGTATCTATCAAATTTGGCGGTTGTGTTGATGGGCATAGACTTACGGCGTTTTTTGTTCGATACTTGTATCGATTAACGAGGTCCCTCGCTCGCGTTGATCCGCTCGGGATGCCGAGAAATCTCCTCGAGGCTGAATACTAGAAACCTCGATACTGGAAGAGGCGGGTGGCCGGTTCGAAGCGCGTTTTGGTCGTACTCGGCTCGGCCTTGCCGTTGCGCGCGCCCGCGGCAAGGGAATCTAGTGCTGAGGAGTTTCTTCTTTGGGACTGGCTATTCTCTGCGTTGCGCCGACCCAGAACAGTTTGAAGTCCCCGAAATGATGGTAGTAGTGCAGGAAATGGCCCTTATATTGGATGTACGTGTCGACGTTTTCGGGCAGCCATAACTCGACTTTATGATCCGGAAACTGGACGGGGACGTAGTCGATGGCAAAATGCTCGCGCCTAAAATCGACAGACAAGAGCGGCTTCATGAGGTCTGTCTCCAGGTGCAGAACCTGCCCGCCTGTTTGCGCTACCCATGCCCTTCCCTTCAGGTCGAGCGGATATTCGTGGGATGGCGTGTCAAAACCCGAGAGCAAGCTGGTGGGGCGGTCGGTGCGCTGCTGGAAATGAATCATCCATGCCGGCTGGTCCCTCCATTTGCCGAGTCCCTCGCAGGTCCACTGGAAGTCGTCACGGAATCGTCGATGAAAGGCCAGCACGAGGCCGGGGGCGCCCAAGTCCTGGATCCGGCCCGGCAAACGCATTGAACTAGAGCTGTTGCCGCCGCCCCTCCATTCTCGGACCTGTATTACCCTTGCGGAGAATGTATCGATGAAAACGATGTAGGTATATTTTCTGGATATCGGTGTTTCCACTTGGCCGTCGGCCTTGAACTCGGTTGCCTGGTAATCCTCAGTGGCGGAGAACTTCTCGAGATCGCCGACAAATTCCTCCGCCGTGCTTTCGACGGCTTTCAGAACCGTTGGCAGATCACAAGTTTCGCCCGAGATGACCGGTGGCTTGACCGCGTCCACATCAGGCGGCACCCACTTTTCTGGCGGCGAAACATCGAGCGCCGATGCAGGCGGCACTAACTTCAACAAAACGGGCAACGCGCGGGTTGCATCTTCCGATGCGGGTGGCATTGGCCGAACGGGATCGGCGGACTCTAGCCGGAGTTCTGCAGCCCGCCGCCGGGCCGGCGCGGCGTTCGGATCGCGGGGGTACTTGTTCGCGAACTGTTCGAACGCGTCGGCGGCCTTTTGCCGGTCGCCCAATTGTTCCAGCGCTTGGGCCAGGACGAGCAGGACCGGACCGGCTCTTTCTTTGCCGGAGTTGAGCGCCCGCTGCGCGTGTTCGCGCGAATCTTCATATCTGCGCTGCCTGAGATAGGAACTCGCCAGCATCCACTCAGCCTGCCAAGAAGATGCCTCCAACTCCGTCGCTTTCGTCAGGACCGCGATGGCTCCAATATCGTCTCCTTGGCGGAACCGCAGCGTCCCTAAGGCCAGTAATGCTGCGGGCCGCTTGGGGTCTATCGAGACAGCTTGCTCAAGATGCGGTTTGGCCTGTTCCAATTGATTCGCAAGGAGAAACGTCATCCCCACAACGTATTGCACGAATGGATTGCCGGGTGCGAGTTGCAGAGCTTTTTCTGCGTGCTTCCGCGCAGAAGCATTCTTACCCGCCCGCAAATCCTGCAAGGCCAACTGCAACTCCTTCTGAGCCTTGGGAGCGAGCACGAACTGCCCCGTCGGAGCGCGGAAAACCAGGGCCTCGTTGACTGGCCGCAGGAAAACAGTCAGGCTCGAAGTCGCGCCGGGGATCTCGGGCAGCTCGACTGTCTCGTGCGTGTCTTCGTAGCCGTCAACTTTTACCACGACCTCATACTCGTGCCCGATGCCCAGCCCCACGAACGACCATCCATTCCCCTCGTTGCGTGGGATGACGGAAGTGGAAAAGGGCGACATTGCTGATCCGATTTGAATTCTGGGAAAGAGGGTGTCGCGAAGCGGGCGGCCGTTTTCGTCTCGAATGTAGACTACGACCGTGCCCGTAGCTTCCGTGTTGGTAGTGGGCGCGATCGGGGGAAAGGGGCGTTGCTGAGTTCCGCCGGGAGCAGTTGGCGGCGCTGGACGCTGCTGGCGGGCGGCGGCTCGCGTCGAGAGACACAAGAGTACCACTGCGAAGAGAAGGACTTGCAGAAACTTCAGATGCATGCAAGACCTCGTCAATTAGAGTGCCGTTGCCCCAGGGGTTCCGCAAGTGCAGTCCAATTATCAGGGACAATACAGAACCGCCGATGCGATGTCAATCACGGTCGAATCTGGATGAAAAGGTAGTTCAAGGCTCCGGGAATTGGTGCAACGCGGGCGCCAGACTGCGGGCGCGGCCTGCCGTGCCCCGACGAGGGCAACTCGGGATGCCGGGCTGAAGCCTGGCACTACGTGAAAGGCAAGAGCAGATCCCTCGTGGTTGGGCGCGCTCGAAGCGCAAACGCGCCAGCAATCGGCGCTCGCTCGGGATGACACCGGCTTGAGTAGCCGCTAGAGAGTTTTCTGCCGGACGGATTCGAAGTAGGAGTCGAGGAAGGGGCGGGACTGGGTGACGCCGAAGTCCTTGACGTTGGTGAGCGACCAGGTGGCGCCGGGGCCGCGCGGCGTTTTGACGTGCATGAATTCCGCGCCTTCGACCTCGTCGAGAGCGAAGGCGGGGCGCGCGTCGGGCTGCATGCACTTGATTTCGACGTCGCGCAGCTCGATTCCCTTCACGTGGCGGATGAAGAAGCCATACGCGGGCATGGGGCCGAAACGGTAGGGCTCGGGATAACCATTCTCAAGCTCGCCCGGCTGGATCGTGGCGTCTTTGGTGCCGCCGCCGGGAACGACGAGCTGAATGTCGGCGAAGCGAACGTCTTCGATCTCGTGACCGGGAATGCCGCTGACGATTGCGGCCTGATGCGGATTCGAGACGGACACGACGATGTTGCTGATCAGCACGCGGCGCAACTGCCCGATGGGCAGTCCGGCAGGGCCGCGCATGCGGCTGCCGAGGCGGAGAAAAAAGGGAACGTCGACGATTTCGCGCATGGTGATGTTGCTGATCGAAACGTCTTCGAGCATCGCGCCGTCAACCGTTTCGAGGGCAATGCCGCGACAAAGTTCGCACATGCAGTTGGTAATGGTGATGTTGCGGAAGCCGCCGTTGCTTTCGGTGCCAAACTTGATGCGGCCGTTGCGCGGCACGCGCTCGTCGGGACCGAAGCGCTTCCAGGTTCCGTCGAGCACGGTGCCTTCCTGGTAGCCGCCGGTGACGTAGCAGTTCGCGACGGTGACGTTGTCAGTGGAACGCGCGAGGCCCAGGCCATAGGAACTCTTCAGGCAGATGCCGTCGTCCCAGGGCGAATTGACGGTGCAATTCGAGACGCGCACGTTGCGGCAGCAGTCGATGTCCATGGCGTCGCGGTTGGTGTCGATGATGAGATTGTCGATCGTGAGATTGTCGACGCCCGTCGCGAGAATGCCGAAGTGGCCGCCGTGGAGAATGGAGAAATCGCGAAGGGTCACGTTGTGACAATTTTTCAGGCCGATGGATTTGTTGCCGACGCCGGGCGCGAGCGGCTTGTCTCCCGCGCCGCGGCTCAGGCCTTTGCCCCAGATGCGGCCGGGACCAAAGATGGAGACATCGGAGATTTCTTCGCCCCAGACCAGGCTGTTGTGCCAATGACTGTGGCCGAAATCCTGGTAGTGGTCCCATTGATTCGGCTCGGGGGCGTCGTAGCCGCCGCTGCCGGACCCGGGCGTTTCGGCAGCGACAATCGTCGCGCCGGGACCGAGGTAGAGGGCAACATTGCTCTTCAGGTGAATCGAGAAGCAGAGATAGGACCCGGCGGGAAACCGCACCACTCCGCCGCCGGCGGCGGCAGCGGCCTCGATTGCGCGGTTGACGGCGGGCGTGTCAATGGTCTTGCCATCACCCTTCGCACCGAACGACACCACATCGAAATTTTCGCACGCGGATGCCGGGCGTCGCGCGGGCGCTCCACACAGCGTTTCGGGCGCGACCAACAGCGAGCCCGCGGCACCGACTCCGCCCAATTTCAGGAAATCGCGTCTTCCAGCGGTCATGGGTATCCTCTGTCGTTCCAGATTACGGAAATAGCCCGTGGGAACGGCGGCGGCGCAGCCGGCTGCCTCCTGAAGCGCCCGCATGTTGCGACGTAAATGACGCGCGATTATAGGACTTAAGCGGCCTTGGAAGCGTTGAGTTTTTCTAAAACGATTCTTTATTCCGGCTCGACGCTTTTGCCAGGCGAGTCGCGCGGAAAATGGATCGAGGGAGGTAAGCCGGTCCGTTTAGTTTCGCTAAACCGTAAGATCAGTTCTTCTTCTTTGACAGGGCGGAGTCGGGGGCCCTATATTCCCGCGATTAGCGCGGCATTCTTGAGTGGAATACCCAGCCGAGAACTCCGCAAGGTAGTAAAAAGGGGCGAACCCGCAATCGCGCATGGAAGCGTCCTCCGTCAGGCCATCCAGTCTCGACGCAAGCTCAGGTGTTCCGGAAGCCCTCGCCGCCGAGAACATTGCCTGCGCCGTGCAGGACGTATTGAAGGCCGCCCCATGCGTCGACATGCATACCCACCTCTATTCTCCCGGTCTCGGCAGGTTGGGATTGTGGGGCATCGACGAACTGCTGACGTACCACTATCTCGAGGCGGAGTTTTTCCGCTTCTCGGATATGACGCCGGAGAGCTACTGGCTGCTTTCCAAGAAACAACAGGCTGACGCGATCTGGCAGACGCTGTTCGTCGAAAACAGCCCCATTTCAGAGGCCACGCGGGGAGTGGTGGCGGTTCTGAAAGCGTTCGAGTTGCCGACGAGCAGTCCCGATCTGAGGGAAGCGCGGGAGTTCTTTAAGGGGCAAAAACACGATGCGCACGTAAGCAACGTGTTTCGCATGGCTGGCGTAATCTCGGCGGTGATGACGAACGATCCCCTCGATCTCGCGGAAGCCTCGATGTGGATGAACGGCATTGAGGACGATCCGCGGTTTCAGGCTTCAATGCGTTTGGACAGGCTGCTGCGGGAATGGTCCGATCCATGGCCGCAGCTCGCGGCCCAGGGCTACGACGTGGACGACCGCGCGTCGACGCGCAGCATCAAGCAAATTCGCAGATTTCTTTCGGACTGGTACCAACGGATGCGGCCCGTTTACATGGCGGTTTCTCTGCCCGACGAGTTCCGGTTTCCGGAAGACACAGTTCGCGGACGGATTCTGCGGGAGGCGGTGCTGCCTTCGTGCCGCGAATTCAACATTCCGCTCTCCGTCATGATCGGGGTGCGGAAGCAGGTGAACCCGAGGATTCGGCTGGCGGGCGACGCCGTGGGAAAAGCCGACCTGCGAGTCCTCGAAAGGCTTTGCAACGAATTTCCTGAGAATCGGTTCCTGGTCAGTGTGCTGAGCCGGGAGAATCAGCACGAACTGTGCGTGTACGCGCGGAAATTCAGCAACCTGATGCCCTTCGGATGCTGGTGGTTCCTGAACAATCCTTCGATCGTCGAAGAAATCACGCGAGAACGCCTGGAAATGCTGGGCGCCAGTTTTATCGCGCAGCATTCCGACGCGCGCGTTCTCGAGCAGGTGATTTACAAATGGCGAAACACACGAAGGACGCTGTCGGAGATTCTGAGCGGGACGTACCGGCTCGCATGGGACGATGGCCGCGGCGTGACTCGCCAGGACATCGAGCGGGATGTCAGCCGCCTGCTGCGATCGAATTTCGAAGATTTCGCGGCGCGCGACGGAAACGCGGGACCTGCTTCCTGACCTCCCGCCCCAAGGGGCGAAACCGGACCCGCCCTTGCGAGAAGTCGCGATTCAGCCAGATGAACGGCTCACGCAGGGGATACCCGAGGGCGAGAGGAGCCTGGTGATGAGTCGAACGAGGACTGCGGATCGGACGACCGAATTCGCTATTGTTCTCAAGCTGTGCGCCGTTTGGATCATGTTGCTTTTCGTTCCCGCCACTCGAGCGCAAACGCAACCGCAACCTCAGTCCTTTCCTCCGTATCTTGCCCGCGATTTCGATTACGCGAGTTTTACCCGCTTCGACGCTCCCGCCCCTCCCAAGAATTTGATTTACCAGTCCAACGGCTTCATGGCGCTTCAAGAGAAGGGATTCGGCGCACAAACGATCATCGTGCCGGTGGCAGGCGATCCCGTGCCGACCAACAGCACGGATCGCCTGCTGGCGGCGGTGATCGACGCGCCTGTCTTCGCCGATTCGTCCGGGCGAAGCTTCGATTTCGCGGAGAGCCCGGGGAAGCGTCATCTGACGTACTACGCGGATCGAACGGTTTATCACGCAGCGTTTGATGGCGGTCCCGAGGTCACGCTGACCGTGTATCCCGTTTACGGGAAGTCCGCATCCGTCTTGGGCATCCGCATTGACGGCGGGAACGGTCCGATTCGCGTCAGTTGGAGCACTCACGGGAGCGGATTTCAATTATTGACGGACGATTCCGGGGAAACGATATCTTACGGCTCGCCTCGATGGCCTTACCGCTTGCTATTTGGCGCGAGCGCACAGGAGCGTGCGGAGAAGGGGACCTTCCATTGGGAGTTGAAGAGCGGGAGCGAAGTTTCGGTGGTCGTCGCATCAGGCGAGGACCAGCCGAAGGCGGCCGCCGTACTGCGCGAAGTGAGCGCCTCTCCTGACGTTTTCAGCAACGCAACGCACAAGGCCTGGAACGACTATCTGGCTTCCGCTCCGCTAGTCGCACCAGCCGAGCCGATTTCCTTCACCATTGGAACCACGGGCCAAAAAGAAACGATCGCGCCCGAGGATCTGGTACGCAGCGAACTCTGGTTCTGGCGCGGCGTTCTGACGACCACTTGCCAGGTTTCCTATCTGCCCGCGTGTCCTCTGACGATCGCTGACTGGAACGTGTTCATGGGAATGTGGG
The DNA here is from genome assembly GCA_035307985.1 of Candidatus Acidiferrales bacterium. Lineage (GTDB taxonomy): Bacteria > Acidobacteriota > Terriglobia > Acidiferrales > UBA7541 > Palsa-295. Next base: position 8,070 of record DATGHM010000067.1, on the reverse strand, counting down.
GCAACGACGGCATCGCGGAATCCATTTCCCTGGCGGCGACGGGACGAAAGGATCTGGCTCGCGCGGCCATCCTGAATTGGTTTCGCTATTCGGTGAACGCGAAGGGAGACGGGACGGCGGCGTGGACCATATTTCCGTCGGGCAAGAACACGTTTCAGGCCGCGGGCCCCGAACGCAACACGCAAAGCGTGCCGGTGCAAGCCTCGCTGGTCGGCCAGTACGTGCGCCTTACGGGCGACACTTCGATCCTCGACGCGAAACCCGGCGGCGCGGCCGGCGACCGCACGTTGTGGCAGGCATTGCTCGCGTATCAGAAGAACCTGCCGAAAGTGCGTGATCCCAACCACGACCATCTCATCGACTGGCTGCACACTTACGAAACCGGCTGGGACGACAAGGACTCGCCGTTCATCGATCTGAAAGGTCATCCCACCAGCGCGATCAACGAGCAGGTGTTCAATCTCTGGAGCTTGCGGGAAATGGCCTACCTGTCGCGACTGCGCGGCGACGATCCAGCGCTGTGGCTGAAGGAATTCGCGACAGCCAGAAAAGCGGTGCGCAGAAAACTCTGGGATCGGACCTCGCAGCGCTACTGGGACCTGGACTCGAGCACCGGCGAACTGTGGACGCGCGGCGAGAATCTGGATGCCTACTATTTCCTCTACTACGAATCCGATCCGTCGCGCATTGCGGCAATGATGAAGCGGTTGAATGATCCGCGGAAGTTCAACGGCGCTCTGCTGCCCACGCTCGCTTTCGACACACCTCACTGGGGAGGATATTGGCGGGGCCCGGCGTGGCCGCGGGTTTTTTCGTATGTCGCCCTGGCGCTGGACCGCGCCGGCGAGCGCGAGGAGGCTTTCGACTGGCTGGCGCGGGCGGTCCAGTCGAACCTGGGTCCTCTGCTGCCCGAAAATGTCGACCCCAAGGCGTACCCGCCCGGAGAACACGCGATCGGCAATGTGCGAATCATGGGTTACGACGCCCTGGACACGATGGTGTTTCCCGATATTGCGGGCTTGCGGACGTGGGCCGGAGAAGATCTCACCGTCGATCCAAATTTTGCGGCCGGCGAACTCTACATTCGTGGGCAGAAATGGATGGGCGACAGCTATGACGCAGTGTTTGCGCCGGGAAAACCCACGTTGATATGGCGCAACGGACAGGAGATGAATCCTCTCTCACCGGACCAGATCTGGCGGGCCGCGAAAGACGGAGAAAACGTGGTGTTCAGAGCGGTTGGATCCGCTGCGACTCGAAGCCGCGCCGCAAACTGAGTCCCTGCAGGATCAATCGCCCTTTCCGACTCTCTTCCTTTTCCTTCGCGCAATTCAATGGCGGCTACTTCTGCCCGGCGACCTGCCAGAGAGCCGAGGAAGCATGCGCCTCCAAGCCTGTCATCGTGGCGGAACTTGACAGGAGAAAGCCACTGGGCGAAGCTTTGCCATTGGCTCATCGAGGGAAGCTCGATGTGAGCGATAGCGACTGGTTCGTGCCAGCGCGGGCAGGATCAGTCAATCATTAGACGCCCAACTCCGGAATGGAGCGGGCCCGCTCGTCCAGCGGCGGGACTGCATCGCCGGGAAGCGCCCTTAGAGATTACGTAGAAGCCAGAATGCCCCGAAGCTTCATCGACCGTTTGTTGTTGCCAGCCATTTTTGGCCTGACCACGATCGTGGCCGTGCTGGTCCTCTGGCAGATGCTGATCGGGCATCGGAACGTGGAGATCCAAGCCGCTACACAGGAGCAGGCGTCTTTCATAAAGACCAAAACGGAGTCCGAGTTGCGGGCGCGCGTTCTGCCGTTGGAGCGTTTGGCGGGGCGCTGGGAAGCCGAGGGCCGACTCGACGAAAACGAAATGGAGTCAGACGCAGGTTTGGCCATGAGCGGATACCCTGCGTACCAGGCCATCGAGTGGGTAGGGCCCGCGTTGCGTGTGCGCTGGGCCGTTCCGGAGAGAGAAAACGCGCCTGACATTGGCTCCGACCTGGGTGACGTTCCCGGCCTGCGCGCAGCGTTGGAACGAGCGATCGGCAAGAACGGCACGGTCATTGCGCCTCGCGTTGTCCTGCGGCGAGGCGGACAGGGTTTCCTCGTCTGTGTGCCCGTGCATTCGGAAACAGTCAGCGGCTTTCTGGTCGGCGTTTTCGAGTACCACCAACTGCTTTCCTCGATTCTTCAAGATGTCGCCCCGGATTACTGGGTCGCGGTTTACGACGGCAATGAGAATGTCTACAGCGGGGCGATCTCCGAGCCACCACAGGAGGATCGGTACGTCGAGGAAACAAACATCGAATATGAACAGTTGACGTGGCGAGTGGTGGTGTGGCCGAAGGCGGGGGCGGTATCTTACGCGCGTTCCGGTCTTCCCCTGTTCGTTTCGATCGGCGGCCTTTTGATGGCGTTGACGCTGGGATTCGCTGTGTACATGGCGGAGACAGCGCAGCTGAATGTGAGGAAACTGGGGGCGGCCAACCGCGAATTGGAGCGAGAAATCGCCGGCCGCGAGCAAGCGGAAGAAGCGTTGCGCCACGCGCAGAAAATGGAAGCCATCGGGCGCCTGGCGGGGGGCGTGGCCCACGATTTCAACAACTTGCTCATGGTCATTCGAGGTCAAGCGGCGCTGTCACAGAACAGCGGGGACCTGAGCAGCACGCTGCGCCGCGAATTGACCGAAATTGTGAAAGCCGCGGATCGCGCCTCCTCCTTGACGCGGAAGCTCCTGGCCCTCGGCCGGAAACAGGTGCTTCAGTCGCGGGTTCTGGACCTGAATGCTCTGGTTGCTCAAGTGGCGGAACTATTGCCATCCGTTCTGGGCGAGCACATCAACCTGCACGTACATCTTGAACCAGAACTCGGGCGTGTGAAGGCCGATTCCGCCCAGCTGGAACAGGTCATCATGAATCTGGTTTTTAACGCACGGGACGCCATGCCCCTCGGCGGCGATTTGACGATTCAGACTGCAAATTCCGATCTGGACGCGGCGCGGAGCGGCAAGCACCCCGGAGTGCAGCCCGGGGCTTACGCGATGTTTGCCGTACGCGACACCGGCCACGGCATGGACGAGGAAACCCAGTCCCATCTCTTCGAACCGTTTTTCACGACCAAGGACACAAACAAAGGAACTGGGCTCGGTCTGGCAACGGTCTACGGTACCGTGAACCAGAGCGGCGGTTGCGTCAATGTTTCGAGTAAAGTGGGCATTGGAACGGTGATCGAAGTCTATCTTCCGCGAGTCGAGGAACCGGTGGAGGTTATCGAGACTGTGAAGCCGGTTGTCTCATCTCTGCAAGGTAAGGAACGGATTCTCGTGGTGGAAGACGATGACGCGGTGCGCCGCATGACACGCGAGTTCCTGAAAATAAAGGGATACACGGTGATCGAGGCCAGGAGCGCGGCGGATGCCATTCTTTGGATGGGATCGCACAGCGAAACGATCGATCTGGTGCTCACCGATGTGGTCATGCCGGGAATAAAAGGAGGGGAGCTGGTGGGGCACCTGGCAAAGCTGCGCGCGAATTTGAAAGTCCTGTACATGTCAGCCTACACCGAAGGCGATGCGATCAGAATCGGCATTCTCAGTCCGGGGACGGCATTCATTGAGAAGCCGTTCAGTCCCGATGAACTTGCGGCGAAAGTTCGGGAGGTCTTGAACGGAGACTCCCTGGGAGAACAGCCCCTTCGGCACGGCGCACAAGCTTGATTGGGCGGGTGCGGTGCGCGCATCCCTCGGCAAATCCTTCGACCCATAACGATCCATGAAAGAATTTACGGGAAAAGTTGCCCTGGTGACGGGCACAACGGGAATTGGCCGCGCGATCGCGGTGCGGTTCGCTGCCGGAGGCGCGGGCGTCGTGGCTTGCGGCATCGACAGAGCGGCGAACGAAGATTTATCTCGCTACGCCACGGCTCATGGGCTCGTCCTGGACGTGGAGACGTGCGATGTGGCAGAAGCGGAAGCGGTGCGCTCGCTGATCGCCAAGATCGTCGCACGGGTAGGCGGCCTGGACATCATCGTCAATGCGGCCGCGATCCATGTGTTCGGCAATGCGGTCGAAACGGATCCGGAAATGTGGAACCGCAGCATGATGGTGAATGTTGGCAGCGTCTTCCTTACCTCGCACTTTGGCATCCCCGAGATGAAGAAGCGAGGAGGCGGATCCATCATTAATTTCGCTTCCGTTCAGGGATACGCTTGCCAGCGCGGGGTCGCGGCCTACGCGACGTCAAAGGGAGCGATCCACAGTCTGACGCGCGCCCTCGCCCTCGATCACGCGACAGACAAAATACGCGTGAACTCGATCAGTCCCGGGTCGATTCGCACGCCAATGCTCGCCAGTTCAGCCGCCCACTTCTCGCCGGACACACCGGTGGAGGAAGCTTTTGCGCGGTTCGGCGCCGCGCATCCGCTGGGCCGGATCGGAACGCCCGAGGAAGTCGCCGAGCTGGCTGCGTTTCTCGCGTCAGACAAGGCCAGCTTCTGCACCGGCGGCGACTACCTGATCGACGGAGGGCTGCTCGCCGGAATCGGCGTGCAATGATCTCGGAGCCAGTCTGTATTGCGCCGACGAACGACGTTTGCGGCGAAGGGCTCGTCTGGCACGCGGGGCATCAAGCCGCTTACTGGACGGACATCAATCGCTTCCTGATCCATCGCTTCACGCCCGCCGACGAGTGCGTTCGAACCTGGCTCTTCGAAGAGCCCGTGACCGCGCTCACGTTGACGGATCGCGACGACGCGCTCGCCGTCATCCTTGCCTCGAAGGTAATCCTGTGGGAGCCGCGTTCGAACCGCCGAAGCGCGCCCATCTTCGCACTCGATGGGTGGCCAGGAGTTCGCCTCAATGATGCGCGCGTGGACCCGCGCGGTTCGCTCTGGATCGGATCGATGCGCAACAACGTGAACTCGGATGGCTCCACGTGTGCCGCGGGCGGCCGTGATGGCGTGCTTTACCGCCTCGATCCAGATCGCCAAGTGAGCCAATGGTGCCGCGACATCGGAATCGCCAACACCCTGGCATGGAGTCCCGACCAGCGCCGATTTTATTTTGGGGACACGCTGCAAAATGTCATCTGGGAATATGACTACGACGCGGCGGCGCGATCCATATCGAACAGCCGGCCGTTCCTTCAAGGGTTCGACAGGGGATTGCCTGACGGTTCGTGCGTCGACGCGCAGGGATATCTCTGGAACTGCCGTTACTATGGCGGCTGCATCGTTCGCGTTGCGCCCAGCGGGAAAATGGACCGCGTCATCGACATGCCGGTGCAGAACATTACGACGTGTGCGTTTGGCGGACCGGACGGCACGATTCTTTTCGTCACGTCGGCTCGCTCCGAAGAAACGCCTCACGACCGGCTCGCGGGCGGACTGTTTGCGATCCGCACTGACGCGGGCGCGCAGGAGGAGAATCGTTTTCCAGCGTTTCGGGCCGGCTTGCACTTCTAGAGTAGAAATATCCTCGTCGCGAATTCCAGGCCTCGATGCCCGGACCGTCGTTCCGTGAACCGCCAATCGGCGCTTCTCCGAATTGCACTGGGACTTGCAGCCAGGTTACGGTTTCAATTGCTCCGCGAAAAATTTCGCCGACGCAGTGTAGGCCGCGACCCAGGTCCGGTGCCTCAGAAAATCGTGAATCTCATCGGGGAACACAAGCTCTTGATACTGCACTCCCCGTTTGCGCAACGCGTCAGCCAGTTCGCCCATTTGCGAGAACTGCACATTGCGGTCGTCATCTCCCTGGATCAGGAGCACAGGCGAACGCCAGGCTTTCACGGAAGAAATTGGCGACGAGTCCCATGCCAAGCGAGCCGCATCGGCGCGAGCTTCCGGGTTGTAGGTCGGAATCCAATTGCGAATCTCGACGTTCCAATCGTGAACGCCGTGCATATCGACTCCCGCGGCGTACAGATTGGACGCTCGCGCCAGCCCCATCGCCGTTAAATAACCGCCATAGCTGCCGCCCCAAAGACCGATACGCTTCGGATCGACGTCCGAACGGCCGCGCAGGTAAAGCGCTGCTCCCTGAACATCATTGAACTCGCTCGCGCCATCGGCGCCGTAATTCAATGCTTCGCGGAAATTCAGGCCGTAGCCAATTCCGCTGCGGTAATTCACCGACAGCACCACATATCCGTGGTTCGCAAAATATTGATTCAGGCCGTACGCATTGCTGTAGTACTGCATGTAGTGCCATCCCAGCAGCATCTCGCGTCGCGAACCACCGTGGAAGAAAACGATTGCCGGGTGTTGTTTTCCGTCGTTCGCATTCGCCGGAAGGAACAGTTGCCCATGGATGCGCAAGCCGTCCGCCGCCGAGAAAATCACCTGCTGTGGCGTGACGAGCTGATTGGCCGGAAACTCGCGCGGAATCTGGTCTGCGGCCAAATCCTGGATTTCGCTGCCAGCGCCGAGAATCGCGGGGCGCAACGGCAAATGCGCGTCGGACCGCAAAACGGCCACTGTGCGGCTGTCGCTCGCGAACACGGGCGACGTCTCGATTCCGGCGCCGGTCGTCAATTGCTCCGGCCGACTGGCGCCGACGGCAACGTGCCAGATGTGCCGGCGGTCGATATCGTTCTGGTTCGAGCAATAGACCACCGTTTTGCGGTCGTTGCCGAGCGCCACGTACTCGACTTCGAAATCGCCGGGCGTCATGAGCATCGCGTGGCCGCCCGATGCGGGCAAGGAATAGAGATGAGTCCAGCCGTCGCGCTCCCACGGGAAAACGATGCGGTCACCCGCTCCCCACAGTAATTGATTCTCAGCGACGATTTCGCGAAAGACGCTGCCTTGTCCCTCGGCCGCCTTCCAGATTTCGCGGCCCTTGCCGGTCGCGACGTCCGCCACGCGGATCGACCATGGCGGCCCGACGCGCTTCGGCGCGAACACCAGATCGCTGCTGGAAGAGGGAATCCGGAGGAAAGCAATTTTCGACCCGTCGGGCGACCAGACTGGTTCCTGGTCGCGATTGGTGCTCGGATCAAGATAGGTCACAGTTTTCGATGCGAGTGAATAGACGCCGACAAAGCCATGATCTCCGCGCGAACTCGCGAACGCGATCGATTGCCCGTCGGGCGACCAGCGGAGCGAGCCGTTCTCGCCCAATTCGTGAATTACTTGTTCCGGCTTTTCGCTCCCGTCGATTTTCGCGAGCCAGATTTCGCCCTTGAACACGTACGCGACGGAATCGCCCTTCGGCGAGACCGCTGGCGAATGCCCTTCACCGATTTTTCTCGGTTCGCCGCCGCTGACCGGCACAACCCAAACGTCCTGCTCGACGCCCGCCGCGATGCGAGACGGATTCGGGTACTCCCGTTTCGGAAACTCGAAGTCGCCGCCGTGAACGTAGACGATCGCGCTCGCATCCCGCGCCCAGGCCAGTTCTCCCACATCCTGGCCGTCGTCCTGCGAATAATTGGTCAGTTGGCGCGACGAGTATCCGCTTCGGCCCCTCCCCGGCTTCGCGACCCACACATTGCGCTTTCCTTCGGCGTTGAACACCCACGCCAGCAGGCCTTTGGCCGGAGCAGGCGTCAAATCCGTCGGAAACGGCGCGCTGAGAACCTGCTCGATCGTGAATTTCTCGGGCTCTTCTTGTTTTGCAGAATGACGGCCCGCAGGCGCGGCGGAGGCGGTGCACGCGAACAAAAGCAGAGCAGATAGAAGTCGCTTCATTTTATTTTGCTTCTCCTCGGGAAAGATGAAGCGCGATGGTACGCGTTGGCGGAAAACAAGGCAAGGTGTGGCGGCGCGAAAAAACGTGGCACATCGTGCAAATGGATTAGCGGAAAATCGGCGTTCAGACCAAAGCGTGGAGAGGTCTGGTTTCGTCACTTATCGCGAAACAAGCGTCTCGATCTGTTTGATGTGGTTGATGTCGTGAGCCGCCATATGCTTCGCAAGTTCCCGAACGGTGAGCCTTCCGCGCTCGGCGTGATTCCCCGACCGATCCCACTCTTCGGCGGACAACCCGCTCAGCATTCGTACGTTTGCCTCGCGCAACAAGCGAAACATTTCCAGCGCCTCGTGAACATCCCAGGAACGATAATTCCCCATCGCGCCCATAA
>DATGHM010000066.1:0-2138 GCA_035307985.1 Candidatus Acidiferrales bacterium | reverse complement strand
ACGTATTCTGTTCTCGCGCAAGGTCGCCTGACCTCGCCAGAGCAATTTGGCAACATCGTCGTGCGCGCGGCTCCCAATGGCGGAGTCGTTCGCGTGAAGGACGTCGCCAGGGTCGAACTCGGCGCGCAGGATTACAGCATGGTCAGCCGTCTGAACGGCAAGCCCTGCGCCGTTGTCGCCGTCTATCAACTGCCGGGCTCCAATGCTGTGGAAACGGCCGCCGCCGTCCGAACACTGATGGCCCAGATGAAGCAGCGCCTTCCTCAGGACGTGGAATACACAATCGCCCTGGACCAAACGAGCGCTGTTACTGAAGGCATGAAAGAAATCGTCCAGACGCTTCTCATCGCCATAGTTCTGGTCATTATCGTGGTCTACTTGTTTCTCCAGGATTGGCGCTCGACACTGATCCCATTGCTGGCGGTCCCGGTATCGCTCGTGGGCACCTTCGTCTTCTTCCCGTTGTTTGGCTTCTCGATCAACACGCTTTCGATGTTCGGCCTCGTACTGGCTATCGGCCTCGTGGTGGATGACGCCATCGTCGTGGTCGAAGGCGTACAACGGCACATCGAGGAGGGCCTGAGTTCGAAGGATGCGGCGCGCAAGGCGATGGAGGAACTATCAGGGCCGGTCATTGGCATCGCGCTCGTCCTGTCGTCCGTTTTTGTGCCGACTGCTTTTATTCCCGGCATTACGGGGCGCCTCTATCAGCAATTCGCCGTGACGATCGCGATCTCCGTGCTCCTGTCAGCATTTAACGCCCTCACCTTAAGCCCGGCGCTCGCCGCGCTTCTGCTGCGGCCGAAGACGGAAAGTCATGGATTGCTCCAGAGAGTTTTTAACGTGTTCAATCGCATTTTCGAGCGCGCGACAAACGGATATGTTCACTGGTCGGGCGCGCTTCTTCGCAAGGGTGTGCTGACGGTGGGACTCCTTGCTGCCGCGGTGGCGGCAGGTGTTTTCTTCGCTGGCCGCGTACCGTCGAGCTTCCTGCCGGACGAAGACCAGGGATATCTCTACGTCAACATGCAGCTGCCGAACTCCGCCTCGATCGAGCGCACGGCCGAGGCTGCCGAACAGGTTGAGAAGATCCTCGCTGACACGCCGGGCGTCGAGTACACCACGAGCGTGATCGGCTTCAGTTTGCTGAGTTTCGTCCGCACCAGCTACAACGGCTTCTTTTTTGTCACCTTAAAGCCTTGGGATGAGCGGACCACGCGGGCGGAACAATTTCAGGAAATCAAGGCTCGCTTAAATCAGAAATTGAGCACGCTGCCGGACGGCGTGGTTTTCAGCTTCTCGCCACCCGCCATCCCTGGGGTCGGTACGTCCGGCGGATTTCAATTCGTGCTCGAAGACCGTGCCGGACGGGACGTTCAGTTCTTGGCGGGCAACCTGAGCAAATTCCTGGCGGCAGCCCAAAAGCGGCCGGAGATTGGCTTGATCTCCACGACGTTCCTGCCGCACGTGCCTCAAAGGTTCGTCGATGTCGATCGGGACAAGGCGCTGAAGCAGGGCGTGGCGGTGAGCGACGTCTACCGGACCATCCAGGCATACATGGGCGGCCTGTTCATCAACTACTTCAACGATTTCGGCCGTCAATGGCAAGTCTATGTCGAGGCCGAGGCCGATTACAGGTCGAACGCGGATAATCTCGGCCAGTTCTTCGTCCGCAACAGCCAGGGCAATATGGTTCCGTTGTCGGCACTGGCGGCCTTCACACCGCGCGAAGGCCCGGAATTCACCATGCGCTATAACGAATACCGCTCGGCGCAGATCAACGGGAGCGCCGCCCCCGGCTATAGCTCGGATCAGGCCACGGCCGCTTTGGAAGAAGTCTTCAAACAGAGCATGCCTCATGAGATGGGCTTCGACTATATGGGAATGTCTTATCAGGAGCAGAAGGCCAGGGAAGGAATGCCGGCCTGGGTCATCTTCGCGTTCTCGCTGGTTTTCGTTTTCCTGATACTGGCGGCACTCTATGAGAGCTGGACCTTGCCGTTCAGCGTGCTGTTGAGCACGCCGGTGGCGATATTCGGCGCCTTCGCCGTGCTGTGGTTGCGCCGCGTTCTGCTTTCGGCCTTCGAGCCCGCTTACATGGTCCAGATTGAAAGCGATGTCTACTCGCAAATCGGCCT
>DATGHM010000065.1:0-10218 GCA_035307985.1 Candidatus Acidiferrales bacterium | reverse complement strand
TATCTCTTCGCTTCCACTAACTTCGCCCTGGATTATGTGCTGAATGCTCTTGAGGAAAAGGGCGTAGGAAAACTTCTTTCCAAGCCCAAAATCTTCACGCAGAACAATCAGAAGGGAACCATCAAGCAGGGCACCAAGATTCCGGTCCAGACGATCATCAACAACACGGTTTCCGTGCAGTTCGTGGATGCCGTTCTCGAGCTGGACGTCACTCCGCAGATCACTGCCGACGGCACGATCTACATGGACGTGACGGTGGAAAACGACCAGATCGACCAGGCGATCCCGCGTGTGGAAGGGATCCCTGCAATCGATACACAGTCTGCCCAGACGCGCGTCACGGTGAAGGACGGTGCCACGGTGGTCATCGGCGGAATCATCGTCTCCCAGCAGCGAACCGACGTGCAGCAGGTCCCGGTCCTCGGGAGCGTCCCGATCATCGGAAACCTGTTCAAACATTCACTGGTCAATTCCTCTCAGCAGGAATTGCTCTTCTTCTTGACGCCGAGGATTCTGCCTGGATAATCTCCGCGTGTAGTAATTCGGAGATCCAGTCAACCTCTATTCTGAATCTCGGCGGGAGTCTTTAGACCGGAGCCGGATCGAACGGCTCCGGTTTGCATTTTCCGAGCTTCGCGCCGACGCGCTCCTGGTCACCCATCTCCCCAATATCTTCTACCTGACGGGATTCAGCGGCAGCTCGGCGCTTCTGCTGGTGGCGCCCGATCGCAGTGTCCTGTTGACCGACAGCCGGTATACCTTTCAGGCCCGCCAGGAGGTTTCCTCCGCCCGCGTGCACATCGCAAAACATGGTCTGCTCCGAGCGGCCGCCGAAGCCATCCGCCAGATTCGCCGCAGCGGGCCGGTCCGCGTTGCTTATCCCCCATCCCAGACGACCGTCGCCCAGAAACGGACCGTGGATGCTCAGACGCGCGGCAGAATCCGGTGGGTTGCTGCCGATAACCTCGTCGAGCGATTGCGTGCCGTCAAAGATGAAGACGAACTCTCCCGAATGCGCGATGCCGCGCGGCTGATCAGCACAGTGTTCGAGCAAGCCCTCAGGTTCATTCGGCCCGGTGTACGCGAGGCAGAGGTTGCGGCCGAGCTCGAGTATCGAATGAGGAAGGCGGGAGCGGCCGGGCCGTCGTTCGAAACCATCGTCGCCGCCGGTGCGCGCTCGGCTTGGGCGCATGCCCGGCCCAGCTCCAAGCTGCTGATGAAAAACGAGTTGGTCGTCCTCGACCAGGGTGCTATACTCCGCGCTTATTGCAGTGACATGACGCGCACCGTATTCCTGGGGCACTGTCCGAAGAAGATCAGACGGATGTACGCTGCCGTTCTCGAGGCTCAGGAAGCGGCGAAATCGGTGATTCGGCCAGGTGTCAAGGCCGGCGCGGTTGACGCCGCAGCAAGAAGCGTATTGAGAAAATGCGGGTTGGCCACGTACTTCACACACAGCACTGGCCATGGTTTGGGGCTCGAGGTTCACGAAATGCCTCGTCTCGGTCGCGGCGAACCCGCCCGGCTGGAGGCAGGCATGGTGGTTACCGTTGAGCCTGGCGTTTACGTCGAGGGCCTCGGTGGGATTAGAATTGAGGACGATGTCGTCATAACGCCGCGTGGCGGACAGGATTTGACCACAGCTTCCAGAGAACTTTTCGAACTCTAGATGCCCAGAAACTCCAAAACCTCAGCGGAAACCGCTCCCCGGGGGGTTGACCTTCCCGAAGTTGAGCGTCTGCTTGATTTCATGCAGAAGCACGACCTGGAAGAATTCGAGTACGAGCGCAACGGCTTCCGGATCCGCCTGCGCAAGCCTTCCGCCGTACCGGCTGCGTCGCCCCGGGTGATCGCCGCGACCGAAATAGCCGCTCCCTCGGCCGGCGAGCCAGGGTCGTCAGCGCCGGCACGCCCAGCGGCGGAAGCAGCTCAATCAGAAGATCTTCATGTCATCAAGTCACCGATCGTCGGGACGTTCTACGCCTCGCCGAATCCCGGTGCCGAGATATTCGTTTCCGTTGGATCGCGTGTGGAGGTGGGCCAGGTACTCTGCATCATTGAAGCGATGAAGCTTATGAACGAGATCGAGTCGGATATGGCGGGCGAGGTGGCCCGGATTTTCGTTGAAAACGGCCATCCCGTCGAATACGGACAGCCGCTTTTCGGCATTCGCCCGCCCCGCGGGAAGTAGCCTTTCTTTCAAACCGATGTTCCGAAAAATTCTAGTCGCCAACCGGGGCGAAATTGCGCTTCGCATTCTCAGTGCGTGCCGCGAACTGGGCGTCCGCACCGTAGCGATCTATTCCGAGGCTGACCGCAACTCGCTCCACGTTCGCTTCGCCGACGAAGCGATCTGTATCGGGCCGGCGCGTTCTTCGGAAAGCTACCTCAACATCCCCCAGGTGATTAGCGCGGCGGAAATTGCCGATGTGGACGCCATCCATCCCGGCTACGGCTTCCTCAGCGAGAACGCCAATTTCGCCGAAGTCTGCGAAGCCTCGCGCATCACCTTCATCGGTCCCTCGCCCGACAGCATCCGCCTGATGGGCGAAAAGGACCGCGCCCGTCGCGAGATGTCGGCGGCCGGCATTCCCATTATTCCCGGGAGCGACGGCCTCGTTCCCGACGAAGACGCCGCGAAGAAGATCGCCGGCGAGATCGGCCTCCCGCTCATGATCAAGGCGGCCGAGGGCGGCGGTGGCCGCGGTATGCGCCTGGTACGTCACAAACGCGAACTGATCCCCGCATTTCAGATGGCGCGGGCAGAGGCCGAGCAGGCCTTCGGCAGCGCAAGCGTGTATTTGGAGAAGCTCATCGAGAAGCCGCGTCACATCGAATTTCAGGTTCTCGGCGACCGCCACGGAAACCTCATCCATCTCGGCGAGCGCGAATGCTCCTTGCAGCGCCGCCATCAGAAACTGCTCGAGGAATCGCCTTCCACAGCGCTCGACAGCGCCACCCGCCAGCGCCTCGGCCAGCAAGTGGTTGCTGCCCTAAAAAAACTGGGGTATTCGAACGCCGGCACCGTCGAATTTCTGCGCGACCCGGCCGGCAATCTCTACTTCATCGAAATGAACGCCCGCATCCAGGTGGAGCATCCCGTTACGGAAACGGTCACCGATGTCGATCTGGTGAAGTCCCAGATACGTCTCGCCGCCGGGGAGAAACTGCAGGACGTGGTCGGCGACGTTCATTTTCGTGGCCACGCCATCGAATGCCGCATCAACGCCGAAGATCCGGACACCTTCGTCCCATCGCCCGGCCGGATCACAGCGTTTCGCGTTCCTGGCGGCCCGGGGATCCGGGTCGACACCGCCGCCTACGCCGACGCTGTGATTCCGCCCTACTACGACTCGCTCATCGCGAAGCTCATCGCCTACGGCCACGATCGCGCGGAAGCCATCGCGCGCATGCATGGCGCCCTCGACGGCTTCGTCGTCGAAGGCATCAAGACCACGATTCCCTTGCACAAGCGCATTCTCGACGCGCCGGATTTCATCGCCGGAAAAGTGGACACTCATTTCCTGGATCATTTTGCCGTTTCCGAGCCCAAGTAGAGGATCGATTGTTTCCACCGCTCTATGCCATCCTCGACCCCATCCTGACGGCTCAGCCCTTGCAGCAAGTCGCGGAATCCCTCGTTGCCGCTGGAGTCGAGTTGATTCAGCTTCGAGACAAACGCAGCCCGGCGGGCGTGGTCTTCCGGAACGTCAAGGAAATGGACGCCCGGTTCGCCTCCTCCCGTGTCCGTATCATCGTCAACGATCGCCCGGACATTGCCGCGATTGCCGGCGCCGGTGGCGTTCACGTTGGCCAGGACGACCTGCCGGTCGAAGCGGCCCGGCAGATTTGCGGAGACGGGCTCTGGGTGGGCGTTTCGACACACAATCTGGCGCAACTGCGCGACGCCGATCGCACTTCGGCGGACTATATAGCTGTGGGGCCTATCTTCCCGACGGCCACCAAGAACAATCCGGATCCGGTAGTCGGCGTGGACTTTCTCCGTGCGGCGCGCCAGTTGACGCGAAAACCGCTTGTCGCCATCGGTGGAATCACTGTAGAGTCTGCCGCGGACGTCTTTCGCGCAGGTGCGGACTCCGTCGCGGTGATTCGCGATCTGCTCGTCGCTCGCGACCCGGCCCAGCGAGCACACGCGTACCTGGCCGCGGCAGAGCGAGCGCGTTCGCGGGGCGCATGAGTGGAACTGGATTGTTCGGGGAAAGCACGACACGGCATGCGACCGGCGCATCCAAGGAAAAGTTCTGCTTCCAAGAAAACGGCATCGAGGAGGCTGCTCGCTTTTGTGGGAACTCGGGCGGGCAGCGTACCATTTTTGAACAAAACTGAAACCAGACACCGGCCTGAGCGGCCGGTCAACTCGAAACGGAGAGGCGCGAATGGCTAGTCCGCTGCTGCTGACCAAGCCTTTGAACGTGATCATGGAGGAGGCGAAGGAAACCGGCGAACACTGTTTGCGCCGCGCCCTTGGCCCCGCGAACCTGATTGCGCTCGGAATTGGCGCGATCATCGGCGCCGGAATTTTCGTCCTCACCGGACAAGCCGCCGCGACTGCTGCGGGCCCTGCCATCGTTGTTTCCTTCATGTTCTGTGGCGTGATCTGCGCCTTTGCCGGCCTGTGCTATGCGGAGTTCGCCTCTCTGATCCCCATCGCCGGTTCTGCTTACACCTACGGCTACGCCACTCTCGGCGAGATATTTGCCTGGATCATCGGCTGGGACCTGATCCTCGAATACGCCTTTGGCGCCGCCACGGTCGCCTCGGGCTGGAGTGGCTACTTCGTCAGCCTATTGGAGGACTTCGGCATATACATCCCGCCCCGCTGGATCGCCACACCCGGCACGCAGATGATTTTTTACCAGCATCAGTGGGTGCAGTTGGATACCGTTCGCACCCTGCTTGCCAAAGCGGGAATCGATCCCGCCAGTCTGCCGCACACCACGGCCACCTTCAATCTGGTGGCATTTGTCGCCATCGCCTTGATCACGCTCATTCTCGTTGTTGGCATCAAGGAATCCGCCAACGTCAATACGGCCGTCGTCTTCGTCAAGGTGGCCATCGTCGTGGTGTTCATCGGCATTGCCGCAATTTTCGTTTTTCGCCATCCCGCCGTCGCCGCCGCCAACTGGCATCCTTTCATCCCGCGCAACACGGGAACGTTCGGGGAATACGGCTGGTCGGGAATCGCCCGGGGCGCCGCGGTGATTTTCTTCGCCTACATTGGTTTCGACGCCGTCTCCACCGCCGCCCAGGAAGCCAAGAACCCGCAAAAGGACATGCCCATCGGTATCATCGGGTCGTTGGTCATTTGCACGGTTCTGTATATCCTGGTCGCGGGCTTGCTCACGGCGGTCGTCCCCTATACTTCTCTGAACGTGGCCGATCCGGTTGCGGTTGGAATCGACGCGACGGGCGTGGTCTGGGGCAGCATTCTCGTCAAAGCCGGAGCGGTGGCCGGGCTCGGCAGCGTGATGCTGGTGATGCTGCTGGGGCAGTCGCGCGTTTTTTATTCCATGTCGCGCGATGGGCTGCTGCCCCCCTGGGCCAGCGCCATTCACCCCCGATTCCGCACGCCTTGGATCACTTCGATTGTCGTCGGAGTCTGCGTCGCGTTCTTCGCCGCCCTGATTCCTATCGGTGATCTGGCCGTCCTCGTCAATATCGGTACCCTGCTTGCCTTCGTGATCGTCTGCGCCGGCGTTTGGGTTCTCCGCCGGAAGCGTCCGGATTTGCCTCGGCCTTTCAAGACTCCGTGGGTGCCGCTGGTGCCCATCCTCGGCATCATCACTTCGCTTGCGGCCATGGCCAGTCTGCCCGCGAAGACCTGGTACCGCCTCCTCATCTGGCTTGCAATAGGAATGGTGATCTATTTCGCCTACAGCCGCCGCCACAGCCGCGTGCGGAAAGCCGAGGCGATCCGCAATGGAGAACGAGTTGCCTAGTAGCGGTATTTGACGCTCTGTTCCATTCTCGGCTAAATTGGTGCGGGCGTTTCCGACGCTTGCCTGGTTTCTGACACTCCTGCGAGATCAAGGTCCGTGAACCGATTCTCCTCGCGCCGATTTGGCTTGCTGCTGCGGCGGCTTTCGCCGCTGGACCGTATTGCCATCGCGGTGGTGGCGCTCTATGTGCTCCTCCGCGTCGCGGGAATCATCGGTTTTCCGCTGCCTTTTGCTGCTTTGGCTGCTTTCCTCGCCTTCCTTGCCGTTTTCTACCTCGCCATCCGCCTACTGCCGTGGATTCGCTCGCGGCTCCTCTGGAGCCTTCGAAATCGTCTCATCGTGGCCTATGTTTTCATCGCCGTCGTGCCTGTCGTCCTGCTTCTGGCCATGGCCGGAGCGGCCTCCTATCTCCTGTACCTGCAGCTCGGCGCGCATCTTCTTCGCGACCGCATCGACCAGCAGTCGGCGAGAATCAGGGCGGACGCGGACGCTGTCTCAGACGAGCTGCAAATCGAAGCCGCCAAAGGGACGCCTTTGAACCCAGCGCTCCTTTCGCACCCTCGAATCGCGGCGCTGATCCAGGCTGGCGATTCACAATTTCCCGGACTCCAGGTCTTCATCAATCGCGGACAGCAGCTTGTCAGCGGCGCCAGTCACCTATTTTCGGGCCTGGTGGAACTCGATGGAAGGCTCTGGATAGCGGCGGCAGAAACGCGCTCAACAGCTGGGAATAGCTTTGCTGTCATGGTCGCCGCGCCTGTCACCTCTCACACACTCGATGAGCTTGGTCCGGAGCTCGGCCCTATCCAGCTCATCCTTTTGCGTCCCGTGGGAGGGAAGAACCGTTCACGCCTTACTCTCGAATTCAACGGAGCGACGTACGAAGCGGGCCAGGAAGTCCTGAGCCGCAACCGCCGGCTTGCGCCGCCCGCCCATTGGTTCGACATGCGCGTGAATGGTGCCGCCACGTTTGAAGCGCAGCGCACCGACGGCCCGCGTTCGTCGACAGCGCCGGTGCTCGCATCGTTTTCCCTCCGCCCGATGATGGTGAACCGCCAGATATTCCCCTCTGTTGGAGAGCTAGGGCCTTTGTTGATGAACCTGCTCGTGCTTGTGGCCGTGGTCTTTCTGATTCTGGAGATTGCCGCATTTGCGACCGGCGTCGTGCTCAGCCGGACGATCATTCGCGCCGTGGGCGATCTCTACGAAGCCACGCTCCGCGTCCGCCGCAGCGACCTTTCGTATCGAGTCCGCGTTCACCGGAAGGATCAGCTCGGATCCCTGGGCGAATCGTTCAACGAGATGACAAGTTCTATCTCCGATCTCCTGGCCGAGCAGCGCCAGCGCCAGCGCCTGGAGCACGAAATCACGATCGCTCGCGAAGTTCAAGAGCAGCTCTTTCCGCGCTCGCTGCCATCCCTGCCCGGCCTTCAACTTGCCGCAATCTGTAAGCCGGCCCGCACTGTGAGCGGCGATTATTACGATTTTATTCGCCTGGGTCCCAATCGGATCGCCATTGCCCTCGCCGACATCAGCGGAAAGGGAATTTTCGCTGCGCTCCTCATGGCCAGCGTGCAGGCTGCGCTGCGCAGCATGACGTCCATGGACGGCGATTGCGGCACCGCCCTCCTCGTCACTCGGCTCAACAATCACCTGTTCAAGAACACTTCAGATGACCGTTACGCAACGTTCTTCTATGCCATCTACGATGCCGCGTCCGGAATCCTTACCTACACCAATGCCGGCCACTTGCCGCCTTTTTTTTTGAGCGACGGCCGCGTTCAGCGCCTGGACGAGGGCGGCACCGTCGTCGGCCTTTTTGAAGATTCGCCCTACAGGCAAGGAACGCTCAAGGTGACCCCAGGGAGTACTCTGGTTGCCTTTAGCGACGGATTGACCGAACCGGAGAACGTCTACGGTGAGGAATTTGGCATGGAACGCCTGAGAGATGAGATTACGCGTCAGCCAGGCGTCGCTCCGCACCGGCTCGCCGAGAATCTGATCGCTGCCACCGAACAGTGGGCCGGCACGCCCGAGCAGGCCGACGACATCACCATCATCGTCGCTCGCATGGGCTAGCCAGCCACGCAGTCCGTTCATTCGTAGGGGCGGGTCTCAGACCCGCCCGGCCTTAGCTTTTCCTCTCTACCAGCCGCCGCCACCGCCTCCGCCCCCACCCCCGCCTGATCCTCCGCCACCGCTGCCAGCCGAGCCCGGCGCGCTCGAAGACGACGCAATTGCGCTCGAAAACGACCCCGCTAGCACGCTAGCGAATCCCGTCGCGCCCATCGAGTTCCAGTCGCCACCCGAATACCACGCCGGCGAATATCCCGATCCTGATCCTGGCGCCTGGCTCGCTCCGCCCAGCGCGCCCGCGAATTGTTGCGCCCATGCCTGTTCCAGATCGAGAGAGAGCGCATAGGGCAGAAACTTCTCGAAGACCTCGGGCGTTTTATTCGGCGGTGTAGCGCGATTCATCCGGTCGCCGTCGACGGCCCCAAGGAAAATCTTGAATCCTTCGACTTTGTCCAGAATGGCGCGCCCCGTACACGTGGGAGCCTTCAGCAGATGGTGAAAGACCACGTGCAGGGCGATTGTAGCGACCAGGACTGCCGCGACTCCGGAGGACGTCGCTTGAGTCAAGAACCACAAGCCCATCACCTCTCCGCCCAAAAACGGAATGGAGAAGAGGGAGAGGACGACGGCTCCCCCCAAACCCGCTGCCTTTCCCGACGCTCCCGTAAGAATGGAACTCCACAAATGAGCCGCTGTCGCAACCAGCGCGTAGACACCGATGCTCCAGAACGACAGCCAAACGCAGATGAAAGCCGCCATGATCATCTTTGGCGGACCTTCTGTCGAGGCAACTCCGACAAAGACCAAAGCGGAAAGGACGATCGCCGGAATCAGGTAAACGCCGTTAGTGACGAAATAGGTTTTCTGTTCCCCGGTCTTCAGCCAGCGCTTGAGCGCAGCGATCGCCGAGCTGATGGTCTGATGGTTCTCGTTGTGCAGCCAGATCTCGGTGCGCCCGTCGCCGAACAGCGCGCTGGCGACAACCTTTTCATCCGGCGAAAGAACGCGGTTGTCCGCCTTCGTGCGATAGAGCGTGTAGCTCCCGGCCTGATTCTCGATCGTGACGAATCCGCGCACGGCCATATCGATAACGGAAGATGCGAAAACCTTGTTGTCGTAGCCCATTCGCACCAGGTAACGGATCGCCGCGGGCGAAAAATCGGCGGGAGGCTCGTACTGCACCACAATCGTCCCTCGCGCCGGATCACGCCCCGCGTACACCCATGCCGCGAGGTAATACAGCAGAACCAGAACGAACCCGGCAGCCGCGATCAAAGCATCGCGATTGTCGTGCACGAAATAGCGGGCCAGGTCTGCCCGGGTCGGCGGCGTGAAGTGGCCCTTGGGAATGTCGAGCCGGATCGTCAAGCCGTTATAGGCCGGCAATGAATGCTCGCTCTCGAACTGGAACGCGTCGTCAGCGTCCGCGGAATACGTCAAGTCGGTCCGCATCGATCCTTGCGGCCCCGTGTAGCCGCCGAGCTTTACCTGATCCGAAGATATGCCCGCGGGCAAATGCACGGTGGCGGATGCGCGGTCAATGGGAAAGATCCAACCGTTGCCGGTCACATTCCAGAACAGTTCGTCGTAGTCGGCGAAAAATCCGAGCTGGCGATTCGTAACATAGGCGATCGTATAGGTATGCTCGCCGGGATCGAGGAAGACGTTGCTCCGGCCCAGGTAAATGCGCTCGCCGTTCGAGAGGCTCTCGACTCGCGTGGTTTCGGGAGCGCCGTCGCGGGTTGCGCTGATAAGCTCGAAACCGACCTCGTAATGATTGCCAAGACGATCGTTGTAGCGCGTCGGGAAGTCGCGATAAATGCCGTGCCGGATGCGGTCCCCGGCGCTGATCACGCGGATCGTTTCCGTGACGACCATCGTCGCGTCCGCGCGGACTTCGATGTCGCTGTGATAATCGAGAATCCGCTCCGACTGCGCGCACGCCGGTACAGGGGCCAACAGCACGCACGCAAGCAGGAAAGCAAATGCCCAGTTACGCATTCCTCGAGCCACACCTGCCCCCTATGGTCTGTAGCAAAGCCGCCTGGGATTCGATCTCTTTGTGTAATTTTACCTGACCTGCGTCTCCGCCCCAGCACGTGCCCGGCGATCTGTGTCGAGATGATCGATACCGCTCGGTTCCATTTCGTGGTAACTCTTTAGCATGAAGATTCTCACCGCG
>DATGHM010000064.1:0-2791 GCA_035307985.1 Candidatus Acidiferrales bacterium | reverse complement strand
AATGAACGAACTCATTGCTTATCTCAAGACGGTGGACACGCCCACCTTATCGAACGCCATTGAAGATTTGAACGTGCGGCCGCGAACGGAGGGATTCACTTCGCTCAACATCCGCTGCATTTTTCCCGAGATGGGGCGGATGTGCGGGTACGCCGTGACCGCGGAAGTGGAGACTATGACGCGCGCTTCGGGCGTTGGACGCGAGCCGTTCTGCGATTTCTTCGAAGCGATGGACGCGGCGCCGAAGCCTTCCGTGGTCGTGTTGAGGGAAGTGGGCGGGCGGCCGGAATTCGCGGCGCACTGCGGCGAAGTTTTGGCCACGATTTTCACGCATCTGGGCGCGGTGGGATTGGTGAGCGATTGCGCGGTGCGCGACATTCCCGAAGTGCGAGCGATCGGAATGCATTATTTCGCGCGGGGGGCGGTGGCGAGTCACGGGTATTACCGGATGGTCCGCTCGATGACGCCGGTGCAGATTGACGGGCTGGTGATCCGGCCGGGAGATATTCTTCATGGGGACGAGAACGGATTGATCTCGATTCCTCCGGTGACGGTGGAAGCGATTTCAGCGGCCGTCGATGCGGTTCGGGCGCGGGAGGGCAGATTGCTTGAATTTGTTCGGAAGGGAGGGTTTCCGATTGGGGAGTTGCGGGGACGGTTTCTCGAATAGGCGGCGCAGCATTCGTTACCGCTCCGTTGAAAACGTTCCCAGGTCTTGTGGATACAGAAAAGGAAACTTCACTGGGCACCTCCGATAGCTGGTGCGGGATTAATTTCGGTTAGAGTGACGCTGTAGCCCAGTCTGCGTAGACACTGCGCGAGCTTCTGCACACGACGCTTCTTAGCGCGGGGATTGGTCTCCTGAGCCTGTTCGATATAGCTGACGCCGTCGTGAAGGATCTTCCAGACCAGTCGCGCCAAACGATGGGCGACAGCCCAAATGGCCCCGTTATATCCCAGGCTGGGCAGGAATCGTTGAAATACATTTTGAAAGTGACTGCCCTTCTTCTTCACTGCCGCCTGCGCTGCCTCGGACAACAAGCGCCGCACGTAGCGGTTTCCCTTGGGGCAGCGCGAGCTATGATTCTGTTCCGCGCTTACGTCACTTCCCGGACAAACACCTGCCCAGGAAGCGAACTCGCCCGCTGAGGGGAACACCTCGGCATCGACTCCAACTTCGGCGATAATCTGTTGGGCCGATTCGACCCCAAAGCCAGGCACTTTCGCGATCCGCACCACCGCATCCTGATGCGCTTGGAGGGCCTGGGCGCTCATCCGGCTCAGTTCATCAATCTGCTTGTCCAATAACTCCAAGCGTTCCAGATGGAGTTTCAGAAGCGCGATGTGGCCGGGTTCAGGCGATCCTTTCAGCGCGTCGACTAATTCCTCTTTGGTGCATTTTAAGCTTTTATCGCCCAGTTCCGCCAACTGGACGGGATTGCTTTCCCCTTTGGAAAGAGCCGCCAGAATCCGACGCCCGCTCACCCCCAGCAGATCGCTGATCACGCTGGAGAGCTTAATTCGCGCTTCCTCCAATAGCGCTTCCAGTTGGCTCTGCAAGCGCACTCGTTCGCGCACCAGTTGCAGCCTTCCGCGCGACATCAGCCGCCACCGGCGCTGTTCCGGTTCTGGCACATAGCTCAGTATCAGTTCGCCCGCCAACAAGCGGCGCGCCAATCGCTTGGCGTCTAAGAAATCATTCTTCCGCCCTTTGGGAGCCCGGTTCGACTGTGCCTGGGCCAGATGCAACTTTACAAAATGCGGCTCCAGGTCCAGCCACACTGGCTTCCAGTACTGCGCGGTCGACTCCATGACCACCTCCTGAACCCGGTGTTGCTGAAGCCAACTCACTACTTGGTGCCGCTGATCGGCTCCGGCTCCAAACTTTTGCCATTGGAATTCCACGGCGGCCCCGGTTGCGTCTGCCACCTCGGCTTGGGTGCTCGCTACCACTACCATCAGCACTTTCTTGTGAATATCAATCGCTGCTATCTTGTAAGACATGTCCACCTTTCCTGCGGGGAAGTGGCAGATCGCGCGTCAACGTTAAATACGCACCGTTCCGAGCTATCGCCCTTCCTCGCAGAAAGGCAACTCTCACTTATTGGTTCACAGAGCGCGATCCGGATTAGTCTCCCTGACGGCCTCAACTTATCCAGAGCGGTAACAACCTCGGCCACATTCTCCGACAAACCGATAGTACGCCAATCTCACGCGCCGTTTTCATCACCTTTGGTGGCCCGCAGGGCCATGCGGGACTCCCTTACGGTCGCGGCTCGGTAACGGCGCGGAGGTGGGAGCGAGCGCGGGAAAAGACGGCGCGGAGGCGGGAGCGAGCGCGGGAAGAGACGGCGCGGATTCGTGGGCGAAGGGTAACGGCGCGGAGGGGAGCGCGAGGCCGGGCGTTTCCGAGCCGCGCACGTAAGTAAGCGGTGGAGTGTTTCGCGGGAACGTTCTTCGCCCGCGTTGCGTAATGATGGTCAGTATCGAGGAGTAGTGTCTATGGGCCTGACCGCCGATCTGCGTTTCGCCTTCCGCACGCTCGCCAAGAGCCCGCTGTTTTCCCTCATCGCCATCGTTTCTTTGGCGCTGGGCATTGGAGCGAACACGGCCGTATTCAGTTTGATGGACCAGCTTCTGCTGCGTATGTTGCCGGTGAAGGATCCGGCGCGGCTGGTGGAGTTGGCCGGGGTGGGCACGCATTACGGCAGCAATCGCGGGGTGAACGCGATGTCGTATCCGATGTACGCGGATTTTCGCGACCGGAACCCGGTGTTCGAAGGGATGTTCT
>DATGHM010000063.1:0-33319 GCA_035307985.1 Candidatus Acidiferrales bacterium | reverse complement strand
CGCACCATCCTGCATTCCCGGCTGCGTAAGCTGGGTGCGCTCCAGCAACGGCGCATTCCGCGAGCGCAATCCCGAGCCATTCGAATTGTTCGACGGGTAGTTCGTCTGTGGCAGCACGGGCGTGCCGATTTCCTCTTCCTGCCGCGGCTCTCCGGAAGGATAGGTCGAAGGGTAGCTACCCCTTTGCGTTTGCATCGTGCAATTTGGGTCCTGTTGTGGATCGCAGCCTTGCTGCTCTCGAGCGTTGCGGCGCGGTTGTTGCCGCGCGTCGGTCATTTGCTCTTCTTGGTCCTGAGCGAGCCATTTGGCGCGGTCTCTTATTACCAGCTCCTGCTGCTTGCCTTCCGGGGAATCGGGATTGATTTGGGGCAGCAGATAGCCGTATTTCTGAAGAAGCAGGGTTGCCACTGCGCGAAACTGAATGTCCGATCCCAGCCGGTCGTAGATGGCCTGGTCCGTCAAATCCGCGTCTGTCACCAACTGCCCGTGATCCGTCGCGTCTTTTGCGATCCATCGCTTCAGCTCCACCATCAGCCCGGGATTCTTGCGAAGAACGGTCTGAATCTGGCTGGCCGTCGCGGCGACCCGCTCGAAATTCTGGCGTGCCAAATCCGAAGGCGGAGGCGGAATCTCCGACCCTTGTTGCGTCTGCGCGTAAATCAGCGCTGAACAGAGGGTCGCGAAGACCAACGCGGTCCCGGCGGCTCGAAGCGCTTTCGCGACCGACGCGCGCGCGAGCGTCACGCTCTTATTCGCAGCAAAATCCTTCTTCATGCTCTCAACTCCCGACGAACTGGCTTCGGCCGCGCAAAACGTTGAGCACTCCCTCTTCGGAAGCCTCGATCTGCGTGTGCTGGATATTCAGCGAAGCCCAGTAGAACATCGTGTTGTTGCGGTCCGGAGAAATGGCAATCACTCTCATGTTCGGATGGCTCTGCAACGCCGTGATGCACGGATCCGGGAGCCGATTTCCTCCGTCAAGCGCCACAATCAGGAAGTCCGGCAGCGTTTTCGCAACCGCGGCTTCAATTTGCTCTTCCTCTTGAATCTCACCAACGATCTCGATGCCTTCCTGATCCGAAACAGTCGCGAGGATCAGTTCTCGCATCAGTCTGGGCCGGTTAGCCACCAATACTCGGACACTCTTCATGTGCACCCCGCGCGATCGCAAGTATTGGGTGAACGCGTCAAATTGGGAAGCCCCCATTAGGGAGGGATTTGGATGCACGGGACAAGTCGTCAACGATGCTCACGAACGGCCTACGAAAGCGCTCGGATCGCTAACAAGAGGAGCCCCAAAAGATTCAACGCAGGCTCAATTTGGGCCTAATTGAGGCCTATCCTGGACCAACGAAATCCGTTCCAACGGATGCGTCGGAGGACAACTCAAGAAAGAGTCGATGGGGACGATTCAGGCGAGCGCTGGGCGCGATTTCGTCGGTTCAATTTGGAGCAGAACCGAACCGCTCGCGAGTCCCGGAGACGAAGCGGATACGCGAATCGTTCCAGGTTTCTTGAGTGCTTGAATGAAGGCTGCGCACAAGCCATTGAAAGCACTCCGTTTAGCTTCGCCGACGGAAGCGGGTTTGTCCGGCTCATGGCAACTCGGGTCGCCATTTCCGATGCCGATGAGACGTCCAGGACCATCTATCTGAAAGCTGACCTCGTTCAGCGCAGTGGGGACGAATCGGCCTTGGGGATCGACGATCTCGGCGGTGACTACGGACACGTCCTCCCCGTCGCCGGAGATGGACGACCTGTCAGCCCGCAGAATGATTCCGTGCGGCGCCCCCGTGGTTTGCCTCTTATCCGTGAGGACGATTTCCCCGTTCTTGGAACCGCGCGCTTCGAGAGTCCCTTGAGTGTATTTCACGTTCCATTGCAGGTGCGAATTCTTCTCGACGGGCTTCGCTCCAAGGCTCTTGCCGTTTAGAAACAACTCGACGCTGTCCAGATTCGTGTAGCACCAGATGTCGATCTCCTGGCCCTGCCTCCCCGCCCAATTCCAGTGAGGGAACAGGTGCAGTATGGGTTTAGATCCCCAGACGGACTGATAGTAGAAGTAATTGTCCTTGGGGAAGCCGCAGGTATCCATCGCGCCGAAATGCGAACTGATGCAGGGCCAGCCGTACGGAGAGGGCTCGCCGCGATAATCGAAGCCGGTCCAACCAAAACTACCGGCCACGAAAGCGCGTTCGGCGAAAACCTTCCAGCAGCCTTCGAGAGTCAGCGTGTAGCCGGGGTGGTTCAAGTCGTACGCGCTCACGTAGCCCTTTTCTTTGTCGGTGACATAGATGCCGCGCGTCGAGTAGTCGCTGGTGCTTTCGGTGCCCACTGTTGGCTGCTGCGGAAAGTTCGCGTGGAAATCGTCGATATTCTTGCCCATGTTGACACCGCCGTTGCCGCCGGCACCCGCGTAATTGAATCCCTGAACGTCCACGACGTGCGAAACGCCTTTCCCCCAGCCCCAATTCATGGCCATGGTGACCGGACGCGTGGGGTCGAGTTTGCGAGCCAGGCGCTTCATGTTCGCGACGATGCGCGCGCCGCGAGGTGTGCCTTGCGCAGGCTCTTCGTTCCCCAGTGACCAAATCACAACGGAGGGATGATTGCGGTCGCGTCGAATCATGCGCTCGAGCTGGCTCAAGCCCTCCCGGTCGGAAGACATCATGCGCGTTTCATCCATCACGAGCATGCCCAGGCGGTCGCAGGCGTCCAACAGTTCTGCAGTCGGCGGATTGTGCGACGTGCGGTACGCGTTCGATCCCATCTCTTTCAGTCGCTCGACGCGGTAATACTGCAGGCGGTCGGGGAGAGCCGCGCCCACGCCGGCATGGTCCTGGTGATTGCACGTGCCTTTGAGCTTCGTAGGTTTCCCGTTCAGAAAGAATCCTCTGTCCGCGTCGAAGCGAATCGTACGAATTCCAAACGTAGTTTCCTCACGATCCACCACGCTTCCGTCGCTCTCTAGAGTCGTCATCAACCGATAGAGATGAGGTTCTTCAACTGACCAAAGCAACGGCCCTTCAACGGTCGCCTGCGACTCGAATGTGCGGCCGTTCCACGCCGTCACACGGGCCGGTTCTGACCGCGCCGTCGCAACCACGTTGCTCTTTGCGTCGACAATGCGCGAGATCACGCGGCAGGTTGCCTCACGCTCGCTCTCGTTCTCGACCTCCGTCATGACAGAAAGGAGGGCGGTCGTTCCGTGAATCTCCGGCTTCACAAAGACGCCCCATTGCGCCACATGCACGGGCGCGGTTTTTGTGAGCCACACGTGCCGGTAGATTCCCGCACCCTCGTAGAACCAGCCTTCGCCGAGCGTCGCATCCGCGCGGACTGTCAGCACGTTCTTGCCGCCGAAACTAGCGAAATCGGTTAAATCGAAGCGGAAAGGCGCGTACCCGCTGAAATTCTTGCCCACATAGAAGCCGTTGAACACCACTATGGCATTGCGAAAAACGCCGTCGAACTCCGCGGCGATGCGTTTGCCCGAATCGGATGCGGGAAGATCGAATACCCGTCTGTACCACCCGATGCTGGTTTCCGGATAATCGCGTCCAAGTGGCTTCGCGCCATGGGTCGGCAACTTCGGCGCGTCTACAAACGGGAGCTCGACGGCCCAGTCGTGCGGCAGATCGACAGCCCGCCAGGCACTATCGTCAAAATCCAGCTGAGTTACTTCGGGAAGGTCGCCCGATTTGGCGAAGGTCGCCTCCACTTCCGTCGCGCCAAAGCTGAAGTCCTTGGCCGGATCGTCAGCATTCCCGAGATGAAAGCGCCAGCCAAAATCCAGAAGGAGCCGTTCACGTAGAGAAGACGAGAGTTCCGTGTCCTCGGGCGTCGGGTCAACCGGTGATGAAGATTCGGCAGAGGAACTTTTCGTGTCCGCAGGGTTCGGTTCTTTGACCAACGGGAGAGCCGCTTTTAACGCCCCTGGCGCGGCGGAAGCAGCCAAGCCCGCTCTCAGGAGTTCGCGACGCGTCCATTTCGGCATAAGGCTCCTCTCAGGCTCCAGTAGTCCCAGTCAAGCGATCAGAATCTTCAGACCATACGCCCCTTCGCGGAGAGATTACGGGAACGCCGGCCGCCGGACCGATTGAACGGGACAGTCAGACGATTCCGCCTCACCGAACTATTCCGGTCCCTTGGGATACGAGGACTGAGTGTTCTGAAGCGCGGAGCAACGGTCAAACTCGGTTTGCGCTTGAGCGGTCATTCCCTGTCGCTGATAAACCTGGCCGAGCACGCAGCGCAGTGAAGCCTTTTCGGGCGAGAGCTTGACTGCCTTCTCCAGTTCCTCTTGCGCCTCGGAAAGCCGATGCAGAACCGAGTACGCTCTTCCCAGTTCCTCGTGCGCCAAGGATACCTGCGGGAAGGCTACAACGGCTCGCACGAGATAGGGCACGGCCTTTTCCGGCTGGTTCTGGTTCAGGTACAGCCTCGCCAGATAAACGAACGGCTCGGGGGATTTGATCTCGCTCTGCGCCTGCCAGTCGATGGCATTTTGGTACGCCTGGATCGCTTCGTTCTTCTGGTTGAGACCCTCATACGACAATCCCACGTTGTATTCCGCCAGAATGTTCCTCGGCTCGAGTTTCAAGCACTGCTCGAACGCCTCAATCGCGGCCGCATACTCGGTCTCGCTGTACTTCGTACGGCCCAGGTAAAACCAGCCCTGCGCGTCTTTGGGGTCCAGCCTGAGCGACACCGTAAGCCATTTGTCGGCAGATGGGTTGTCTTTGAGCAGCACATAGTCGAGCGCCACGATTTTCAAATCAAATGCGCTCGCCGCACGGTATCTTGCCCCGGCCGAAAATTCTGCGAGCGACTCTCGCGCTTTCGCGTCGCGCATCTTAGCCAACTCACCGCCAACGTTATCGTTGTAGCGGAAGCTGTCGCCTTCTTTCTTTTCTTCGCCGACATATTTTTCGTGTAGCTCATCGAACAGAATGTAACCGAGCAAAAAGTGCCCGTCAGCAGAGTCCGCGTGCCCGTCGAGGAATTGACGCGTGGTCGTCTCAGCCTGAGTGAGCTGTCCCTTCTGTATCAGGGATTTCGCGTGCTCAAGCCCCGTGCTGGAGGCCGCAGCGTTGTCGGAGGGTGTCTCTGGGGTTTTAGCAGATGATTGAGGCGGCGCCTGAGACGTTGCGCCCTGTCTCGACGTTCTGGCGTCCGCAAACCCGGGCACACTCACCAGGCAACAAACGGCCGTCGCAAGCACTACGATAGAACGCATCGCTTGGAATTATATGGCCATGGGTGCCGCTGCAAGGCAGCAAGAAGCTGCTCATGGACGCGGTTTACAAGTCGAGCCCGGACGTACCTACCATCTTCCGGACATCGAAGTTCACGTTGACGCGAGAACGGTCCAGCTTGCAGTTGAATGTGACCTCCGTCTCGCTGGCAGCAATCGTTGGTTCCCCGGAGGTGGTCCTCTTGGGAAAGAAGAAGATCACGTCCTTCAGCCGACCGTTATCGTCCCGATCATATTTGACGTGGCTCGGAAGCACTTTCAGCTTGCCCCGCTTGGTCTCGATGTACGCCTTGTCCTCGAAGAATTTCTCATCGTTTCTGAGGAATGGCGTCATATCGGCCATGTAGAGCACAAGCTGGTATTCCGCCTGTGGAGCGCTGGCATACTGCTCCACATCCGAATCCTTCATCATCCCATGGAGAACGGCATTCCGCGCAGAGGCCGCCCGCATGACATGGGAGGAATCCCAGTACACATAAGCCTTCAGCTGCCGCTCTGACTCCTCGCTCTCGCGATTGGCTGCGGCGGGGTTATTTGGCATTGTCCGGACACCACCAGCGATCGGCTGCTCCGGAGGAACATCCTTCTCGGCGACAGAAAGCCAACTGCGCTCGATCGTCGTCGTTTGCACCCACGGCGATTCCGTCATAATTCGCTGAACATCTTTCGCATCCCACTCCTGAAACGGTTTACCTTCCCATGGCTTGTTGTCGGCCAAAAGCACACTGCCGCACACCGAGATCGCCAGGATCACAACAACCCATCGTACCGAGTTGGACTTGAACATGGCCCACCTCCGGCCCGTATTCTACTCCCAAAAAACGCAACGCCGGGGCTTGTGGCTCCGGCGTTGTGGATTTTACAGCCGGGGCTTTCGCCCCGGTTTTGGGGTGGTGGGTCTAAAAATTGAATTGCAATTGGAGTTGGCCCCTCCTGGGCGTGTTGCCCTGGCAGGAGTTTGTTGGCGATGGCGAGCTGTCGGCTTTGCCAAAAGTCGAATCCACAATGTTGTTATCGAAACAATTCACGCCGCCGCCGGGACCGTTGCTCAACAGATTTCGGTTGAACAAGTTGTAGAACTGAGCGGTCAAGTCGAGGTTGAATCGCTCGGTAAAGAAAAGCCTCTTGGTGAACGCCACATCTTCATCGAAGTACCACGGCGCCCGGATGGCGCTGTTAAACACTGGCGCGGTCCCGATGGTCCAGTCTCCCGGATATTGGAACGCGGCCGTATTGAGCACAGGTATCGAGGTGCCGGTCGCCAGGCTCTTGTTGTAATTGTTCCAATTCACGTTGAAGTGGTTCGAGACGAGGTTTGGCCGGTTGGCCACAAATATGTTTCCAACGAGTGGGTCGCAGTCGAACTGGTCTCCACAGGCATCTATAAAGAGCGGCGGCCCGCTCTCATACCATTGGATCCAGGAAACCTTCCAACCGCCAACCAAATTCCTCATGGCCCTGCCGCCGCCGCTCAGGAACCTCTTTCCGGGACCAAAGGGCAGTTCATATACTCCGGCGATGGTGAGCACGTGGGTTTGGTCAGCGTTGCCCACGGCCCACTCCGCATTTGGATTTTGCGGGTCTAAGCCCTGCTGGTTGAACGTCGAGAACCCGCTCTCTGTATTCGTCATGTACTTCGAAAGCGTATAAGACACCAGGAACGTCAACCCGCTGCCCGTGCGCTTCTGGAAGCTGACCTGAAGGGCGTTGTACACATCCGCTCCCGAAGTGTCGAAGTTATTGGTGACAAAAGGCATCTGCGGAAAAGGAAGTTCGGCCTGCCAAAGAGCAATATTGTCCACGCCACCGGCACCCGGCGCTTGTTCTTGGCAGAAATTATTGTACGGGGCGTAATACGTGACCGTCGCAGCCCCACAGGTACCGGCGGGATACGTCACCTGACCGAACGTCCCCTGGCTAGCCATGAACGTCTGGGCGGCTGGCGAGTCCCACGACTGACCTAGTACGCAGTCTGCCGTGCTTGTGACGCTCGGACCCTGCGGGCAAACCGATTTCACGAAGCTGTATTTGAGCGATTGTTGCGCCGACTCCAGCGTAGCCGGCAGGTGGATGTCATGAGTACGCACATAGCTGGCCGAAAGGAACATGTCCCAGGGCAGTTGGCGCTGAACACCCAGTACAAATTGCTCGTCGTAGGCTTGGTTGACGTTCCGCGGCATCTCGTGAACCTGCGCAAAGCCCAGAATAGAGGAGCCGTTGAAGAAAGTGGGACTGAAGCCCACCGCTGGCAGCGCCGGCAGGGTATTGGTATCCCATTGACCGAACCCAGGAACCTGCGGCGATGGCGAACCGATCGACACAACGCCGTTTAGGTTGTTTCCGTAGTTCACCGCAACCTTGTTGACTCCGTATTCGAATGCGCCGGTGTCGAGCCAGTAGAACGACACGCCGCCCAGCACGACGGTGTTAGGAGTCAACTGGTATGTAAAGCCGAGGCGTGGGCTGAAATGATGCCACTGCATATTCATTTGGCTCCAGCCAATGCATGTGGAGCAAGTCCCCTGCTCCGCCATAGCCCCCAGAAGCGGAGTGCCGGTAAGAGGATTAATCTCAGTTGGGTTCGGAATACTTGGATCGAAGAACGTCAGCTGATTCGTGCTGAAATCGTTTTTAAACGGAAATGCTATATCCCAACGAATACCCGCATTGATCTTCAGCTTGGGGTTGATCTGCACGTTGTCTTGGATATAGGGAGCGACGTAGAAGTTGCTGAGGTTGGTGTTTCCCGCACCGCCCCGGCCGCCGCTGGTGACGTCGCCCAGCAGGAAGCTCGCGAAACCAATCCCAGTGTTTGTGCCGACTGGCGTGCCAAAATCGGTGACTTCATTGGGGTCTGCCGTTATCCCGGACGTGAAATTCAGCACTCCCGAGCAACCGGGCTGCCCGGTGGAACCACCGCATTCGAAGTCATCCTGGTGTGTATGCCGGATGTCGATACCGATGTTCAACGTGTGCCTACCCTTTTCCCAGAGCAGATTACCCATGAATGAGTATCCGGTTTTGTGGTTGAGGGTTGACGACAGGCCATTGCCGGGTCCCCAGCTTTGCGGCTCCCATTGGCCGCCAGTAAAATTAAGGCTCGGAAAAGTCAGGGGCTGTGCCAATCCCGAAGGAGGAACCGGGGTTATAGGACTCGAAAGCAGGTGTGGCGGCAAGAAGTCATTGCCCTGGTAAACGTACAGGAAACCGCCGGTAAGCACCATATTGGAACTGAGCGCGTTGGAGTAGGTAATATCCACGCCCCGCCCCAAGATGGTGGTGATGTTTTCGTCGCTGAGCGGGCTATTCACCCAATCTCCCCCGTTCGGTGAGGGGAAATACTGTCTCCAATAAAGCCCGTGGAGGGCCTGATTCCGCGTCAAATTATGGTCGACGTTTACGGCCACATCTGTCTGAAGATTTAAGCTGGCCGTGCTCGGGACATAGTTGTTAGTCAAGTTCGAACTGCTCGGCGTGGGGATGGGGAACTGCGTCAGCAGGCCCGTCGAGACTTGGCTGAAGCAACTCGTCGGAATCTTATTCCCAGGCCACTGAGTGCCGGGGCTGCCTGGACCGCTTGCAGGTACCGAGCAGCCCGAGGGAATAAGTGCGGGATTCGACGCCCAAGAGACCGGAACGTAGATCGGTATCACCTGGGTTGGGTTACCGGGGTTGAATGCCTGGCTGAAATCGCCGCCGAGTTCCGCTTGGGTGGGCAAGGTGACGACGTTGGGCGTAAACGATTGCCTGTACCTGTCATAGCTCACGAACCAGAAGGTCTTATTTCTGCCGTCATATATCTTGGGCAGCCACACGGGGCCGCCAGCAGAACCACCCCAGTCGCTTTGGATGTTCGAGTTGGCTTGGTCCTTCACACCCCTGTTGTTTGTATTCTGATCCAGAAACGCTCCCGGCGCGCCAAGAAGCACGTCGTCCCGGTAGAAGTAAAAGGCGTCGCCATGGATCGCGTTCGTCCCGGATTTGGTCTGGTACTGCTCAACACCTTGGCCCAAACCGTACTGCGCAGAGAACGTGCCGCTCAGCACATCCACGTCTTTGATCGAGTCGTAAGGCGGCTGGTTCCAGAACAACAAGCCTTGCGTTTCCGAGAAAGCCTCAGGGACGCCGTTGAACATGATTTCGGTCTGCTGGTCCACCCCTCCATTGATCCGATGGCCAAATCCACCCCCAGTGACGCCCGGGGTCAGGAAGATAAAGGCATCGATCTGGCGGTTTTCCCCGCTAACTAACTGCGGGAGACTTTGCGTAAGTGTTTCGGAGACGCTGGTGCCGACCTCAGGCTGTTCCGTTTGCAGTGCTACGGACGGGGCATTGACGATCACTTCCTGCGCAACAGCCCCGGCCTCCAGTGTGGCGTTGGCTGTCGATGTTGCTCCACCGACAACGATCACCTTCTGTTGGACGGACGCTTTGAATCCCGGTTGCTCGACCTTGACCGTGTATGTACCTGGGATGAGGTCGGTGACGTAGTACGTTCCGGCCGAGGTGGTCACCGTCTTTTTGGAAACGTTCGTGTCGACGTTCGTGACCGTCACGGTGGCGCCGGCGATGGCCGCCCCGCTCGTATCCGTGACTGTGCCATTGATGCCGCTCAACGCTTGCGCGTGCAATCGAGAGGGCGTTACGAGAAGAGAACCCAATATGATAACCGTCCAGACTACGACCGGACGCACTTTACAGCGCAAGCTCAGAGTTTCCATGGGTCGCACCCCTCCACTCTAAGAGTAGAAATTCCACACCCGAAAGCCAACGGCACACTCAGATACCACTCCCCATCTGGGACATACTCTTCCGGCAATGATGACGCGTGGTCAATGCCCCTCTTTGTCGTCTCTATATTCCCCCTGATCACGTTGCAAGGATGGGCTTTACAAACTCCTATTCCCTGCGCGATTGATCGGAAGAAGGCCTGTTTCTCGGTCTGAACTTCGCCACCCAAGGCTCCCCACAGACGTTTTCGGACTCCCATGACTGCCCGGAATCACAGGGCCGGTATGGGGCGATGTCGTCGCAGGTGGGGGACCTGGACAATGACGGGTTCGCGGAGATCGTTCTGGGCACGGGGAATCCGGAACTCGACTGGACCGAGCCTAAACTTCTTTTCTGCATCCACGGCAAGGGACACTTCGTTGATTCGCCACAGCCGCGGGTTTGGTTCACTTCGGGATGCTGCACGGAATAGCGTTCGCCGATTATGGCGATAGCGGAAACCTGGACTTGCACCAGATCGACTGGTCATCAATCGTTCCGTGACGTACCGGCAGGCCCAGCGCATTGAAATTGTAGAAAGACAGAACGCCTTCCGGACTCTCGTTCGTTTCCGGAGTTGAGCGCAGCCAAACAACCACGTCTCGACATTAGCCACGCGATTGACACGCCTGCGACCCAGGGTAAAATCGTACACACCATGAGGTTGGCCAGCGTCCCTCGTCTGAATTCGGGTTCACGCGGTAGAACGCCTTTTGCCATACTCTTTTTGCTCCTCGTTGTGCTTTGTCCTTTCCGGGCTGCTCAAGCGCAATCCGAGCCCGACGCGAACGATCCTCGAGTGCTGCAACTCTACACAGAGGCTAAGTCGGCCGAACAACACGGGGACGCGGCTGGCGCGATCGCGAAATACAAATCGATCCTCGAAATTGCACCCCACCTCGGCCCTGCGTACAACAATCTGGGCGCTCTTTATCTGAAACAGCGCGAGTACCGAAAAGCGGCCGCCATTCTGAGGCAGGGGCTGTCTGTCGATCCCTCGATGTATTCCGCGACTGTGCTGCTGGGCGTCTCGCTTTATGAGGCGGGCGACTATGCCGAGGCGCGCGATCCGCTTGAACATGCCGTTCGGTCAAATCCGAAGGATGACAATGCCGAACTCTATCTGGCCAACGATCTGATCAAGTTGCAGCAATTTCAGCCTGCGGCAGCGCACCTGGAGCAGCTTGCGAAACGGGAGCCGAAGAATCAGCAAGTCTGGTACATGTTGGGAAACGTCTACGTTCATCTTTCGGAGCAAGCCTACGCGAAGATCGACGACATCAATCCCAACTCCGTTTTGTCGCACGAACTCCGTGGCGACGTAATGGCCAGCATGAAGAATTTCGACGGCGCGCTTGTCGAATATAAGAAAGCGGTGGATATCGCGCCCCACCAGGCCGGGACGCATTACAAGTTAGCCGACGCATACTGGCAGCTCGACGACTGGAATGACGCGACCCAACAATTTCAAGCGGAATTGGTGAATGATCCGACGAACTGCGACGCGCAATGGAAGCTCGGCAACATTCTCCTCGAACAGCACATGCGTCCGGACGAAGCGCTTGTCGATATCAATAAAGCGCTCGATGTGTGTCCCTCCCTGGCCGCCGCCAAAGACGATCGGGCGACCGCGCTAATTCGACTCGGGCGCTACGCCGACGCGCTGCCCGATCTGCAAGCAGCCATCAAGGCCAATCCCGAAGAGCCGCGGCTCCATTTCCTGCTGAGTCAAGCCTACCGCGGACTTGGAAGGACAAGGGACGCCAATGAGGAGATGGCGGTTTTCGCGAAGCTCGAGCAAGCCGCGCGGGATGCGGAAACAAAGCGCACCGAAGAAGTGATGAAACAAAAGGCCAAGATACCGGACAGCCAGCAACCGTGAGAAGCATCCTCCCATCCTGCCGATTGCGCCACCGCCCACGGCCCTGTTCTTAATATCGAGTCAGGCGCCGAGGGAGACCGCAGTTCTACATCGTGCTGCTGTCAGAGGAGCGTGTTCCCTGCAAAGCGGCGCAGCGGTCGAATTCCGCTTTCGCCTTCGCCGTGAGCCCTTCTTTTCTATAGACCTGGCCCAGAACGTAGTGCAACCGAGCGATCTCGGGCGAGAGTTTCACCGCTTCTTCCAATTCGGACTGCGCCTTTGACAGGTCGTTTGCCTGGATATAGGCCTTCCCTAGCAGTTCGTGTCCCTGAGAAACAGACGGAGCAATTTGAGTCGCCTGAATCAGGGCCGGGATCGCCTCCTTGGGATGGTTTTGGCTGAGGAGAAGCGTTCCAAGTCCGAGATACGCTTCGGGATCCTTTCGCACGGAGCCAGCCTGCCAGGCGATCGCAGTCTGGTACGCACTGATGGCTTTCGGATCATCGCCAAGCCCCGCGTAAGAGAGCCCCAGATTTTCCTCTGCCTTCACGTCTTGCGGATCGCGCGCCAGACATTTCTTGAAGGCGTCGACCGCCTCTGTGAACCGGTTCTCGTTGTATTTCGTGCGGCCCAACTGGTACCAGCCGTCGAAATCACCCGGATTCCATTGAAGCGATCGCGTCAGCCATTTGTCGGCATCGATGAAGTCTCCGAGCAAAACGTAATCCATGGCGACGATCTTCAAATCAAACGCGCTGGGCCGCTGATAGCGGGCTCCCGCGGTGTATTCGGCCAAGGATTCTCTTGCATTTGCGTCTCTGAGCTCGACGAGCGATTTGCCCGGAGCGGCATAGAGTGCGTCTGGGTTGGGGTCGGTTCGCTCAGCTTGCGCCTGGATTTCGCGGAACAGGATAAACCCAAGGAGGAAATGTCCGGCGCCGGAGCTTGGGTTGACCTTCAGATCCTGTCTCACGGCCCCCTCGGCGTCGCTCAGCAGTCCCTTTTGGACCAGCAATTCCGCTTTTTCAAGTGAGAGATCGCGCGGGCCGGGGACGCTTGTGTCATGCGTGAGTCCGCTGGCAGGCGTGGCCGCTTGGGGCTGAGCCGAAACCGCGTCAGCAGTCGTCGTTTGCGCCTTTACGGGGCCCGCGCACAGAAGAAATGAGAAAACCGCAACGGCGGCTGCGAAACTGAAATAAAAAGACTGCTGCCGTTCAATCGGTAGTTTCCGACGGCCCAAAATACGCCCGTGCCCCTCGATAGGACCAGTCCGCGGAGATGAGCGACGCATGGCGACTTTCTTCCTGCGCGAGAGTTTCGTCCGCCGAGATCGCCATTATACAGCCTTCGACGTCCTGGTTCGGCGAAAGCGGGAAAACGAGCAATAGCCCACCAGGGGATCTCGCGCGTCAGCGGGCTGGACAGGTCTGTTCCCCGGATTCCATCGCGCTCAGCTCCTGGCGCGCGGGTTGATGATCCGGACTGTAGACGAGCACGCGCTTGAGCGCATCTTCAGCGGCGGTCTTGTCGCCGAGCATGCATCGCGCCGCCGCGAGATTCATGCCCAGTCCGGTTATGTCCTCGTTGTGCGCGAAAGTCTTCTGCCAGAGATCCGCGGCGTCCTGGAGCTTCCCAGCTCGCGCCATCAGCACCGCAAGATTCATCGCCGCTATGTAGCGCATCGGGTCCAGCTGCAAGGTCCGCTGGTAATATTCGGATGCCTGACTCCTGTCCTCCCGCACCTCAGCCAGAAAACCCAGAGCGACCAGTACATCCGGGTCCTCAGGGTCCGCTTTCTCGGCAGTTTGTAGCAAAGTCCAGGCAGGCTCTGCGAACGCAATGTTCCCGTTCTCTACCATGTTGTAATAGGCGAGGGCCAGATCGCGCTCGTTGGGCGTCTCGCGAATTCCAGGGACCGAGACGAGCGTCGCTTCCTTATCAGCCGGGATCGCCGGTTTCGCTGCCGCCGGTTGTCGCAGGATCCGGTGATCGGTCCATTCAGAATGCGCCAGGTCGGGCGCCTCTCTCTGCGGCATATGACAGCTCGTGCAGTCGGGAGTCTTGCTGTAATGCGCGGTCGCGAATTTTGGTTCGGTGTGGCAGGCGAGACATTTCTGGCGGAAATAAGTGCCGCGCTCGGCGGCCGTCGGAGAGTTGTGCGGATTGTGGCACGTGGTGCAGGTCATGCGATCGCCGCTCATGCGCTTGCACATGCTCAAATCAAGCGCTTCCACTTGGCTGACGCCGCGGTTCGTGGCACCCGCTCCCGCTCGCACGTAGTATGACGCGTAATCAACGATCCTATCTCCGGGCCGGAAGTTCATCAGCGATTGCCCGCGATGATCGATATTCGAATCCCCCTCCAGGTGACAGTTAAGGCAGACGGATTCGCGGCGCTCGGGATCGAGGTTCGCCAGGTTGACCAGCGCAGTCTTTCCGCCGCTCGCCACATGCTGCTTCGTGTCGCCGTGGCAAGCCTCGCACGTGATTCCCACGTGCAGGAATGGCGGTCCGGAGTAGTGGTTGAGCGTGCCAGGATCCTCTTTCTGCGTCCCGCTCACGTGGCAGCGCAGGCAGCCGGCGTTCAGCGGCAGATTGAACGGCATCTCTTTGTCACGATGATAGGAGGGGCGCATGTCGTAGCCGTGTTTTTCGGCATAGTAAACAGCGGGCGATTCGAACCAGTATCCCTGGAGCGAGTAGAGATACGTCCGCGCATGAGCTCCTGAGCCCAGGAAATAGTCCAGCCTTTGCTGCCCGCTCAATTCCTTGCTGCTGGGCCGTTCGTAGGCGAGCCACACTCCACCATCCTTCGCAAAAACGCTGTACTCCACACCCGAAATTTCGTCGGTGAAGCTACCCGGAATCGCACCACGGACGGCCGATCCGCTTGCATTGGCCATCGGAGTGGCCAGGTAATTTTGAAAAATCTGTTCGTGGCATTTGGCGCAGACGGCATCTGCGGTGCGCACGGGCGTTGCCATCGGAGGCGGCTGAACGGCTTGCTGGCACCGCGCAAAACCCACGGGCAGCCAAATCAAGCCGAGAAGCCCAAGGATCCGCCGGCGCGAAAAACAGGCGAGGAGGACTTTGATCTCTTTCCGCCCACGCGCGCGATTGCCGGCCTTCTCGCCTGTGCGCTTGGGGGCCGCGACGCGTTCTCTCATTCCGTGGGCCGTATTCCTTTTCCTTCAACTACGGTGACAATGCGATCCACTTCGGGCGGCGCCAATTCCTCTTTCAGTCCACTGGGCCAATGAATCTCGATCTTGTCGATCTTGGTCGCCGATCCCAATCCAAAATGAGCCCGCGGATCCGAGCTGGAGCAATAGCTTCCTCCGCTGAAAATATCCGCTCGCTGGCGCACGCCGCCTGCCGTCAAAAAAACTTTCGCCCCGATCGCATCGCGTGGGCTCTTTGGCCCGCCAATCAGCTTGAGCGTCAGCCAGTGGTTCGCGTTCTTCACCGCGTTTCGAAGCAGCGTCGGCTCGCGATCGATATTGTTGATGACGACGTCGATCCTGCCTGTGTTGAACAGATCGCCGAACGCCGCCCCACGGCCCGGGATTACGACGGCCAGTCCCGACCCGGTCGCAGGCGGCACCTCCTCAAACCGGCGTCCGTTCAGATTGCGAAAGAGCAGCGGCCTTTGCGCCCAGGTGGTGCCCCAGCCGGCTCCGTCGGCCGCCACATACACGTGACCATTGGCCGAAAAAATGTCCAGCAATCCGTCGTTGTCAAAGTCCAGGAAGCCGGCGCCCCATCCCAGGAACGGAATCGAAGGCTGCAGCAGCCCGGCCTCCGCGGTAACATCGCTGAATTCGCCATCGCCGTCGTTGCGGAAAAGAGTTTTGTAGTCGTCCGAAAATGTTGTGACATAAAAATCGACTTTGCCGTCCCGATTGTAGTCGCCCACGCCAAGACCCATCGAAGCCTGGGCGCGGCCGTCCGCGTTCAACGCGAATCCGGACATGTAGCTATCGTCCTTGAATGTGCCGTTGCGATTATTTCGATAGAGGTAGTTGGGAACGGAGTCGTTCGCCACCACCAGGTCGAGCCAGCCATCATCATCGACATCGACGAAGACGGACGACCATCCATACGAGCCATTCGGATCGGAGACGCCGGCCTTCACGCTTACTTCCGTGAAGGTTCCATCGCCGTTGTTACGAAAGAGGTGATCTTTCTCCCCGGGCAACCCCAGAGGTCCACAAAAAACGGAAATGCCCCGGAACTCGCAAGAACTGGGCGAAACGCCGTTCTTGCCGGCGAAGGTAGGATGCTTAGCATCAAACTGGATATAGCCCGGGACGAACAAATCCAACCTGCCATCGCGGTCATAATCTCCCCACGTTGCGCCTGTGGACCATCCGCCGACCGCCACTCCCGCTTTTTCCGCGATGTCCGTAAACGTCCCGTCGTGATTGTTGCGATACAGCCGATTCTTCCCGAAGTTCGAGACGTAAATGTCTGGCCAACCGTCATTGTCGAAGTCGCCGACGGCGACTCCGAAGCCCCACCGCTCGTTGGCGACGCCCGCTTTTTCGGTCACGTCCGTGAACGTGCCATCTCGATTGTTGTGGAACAGCATGGCTTTTGGCGCTGCCTCTGTGCCTCGGAGTGCGCCGAACGTCGAGCCATTCACCAGATAAATATCGAGCCAGCCATCGTTGTCGTAGTCGATCAATCCAACGCCTGAGCCATCCACCTCGATGATGGTGGCCTTTTCACGCGTCCCCGAACGATGTTTGAACGCCGTGAGTCCCGACTGCTTTGTGTAATCCTCGTACACCACGGGAGCGCCGTCGACGAATCCTCCCGCGGTAATCGGGCGATGGCGCGCGTCGAACACTGGCGCATAGACGCCGCCGGTAGCAACCCCGGAAGGTTGCGCGGGCCGCGGCTGTTGCTGTTGAGCGCTCAGAGCGGAAGACTTCCCAAAAATTGGAGCCGCCAGTCCCGCCAGCAGCGAAAGCATCACCGACCGACGATCTGGCCCAGCGCCGCCTGGTTCCCGATTCGGTGCGGACGAATCGCGCCGATCTGCGCCGGCCTGGGACCGCAAGTCTCGGAAAAGGCGGACGAGACCTTCGATCCCGGCCCTTCTCTTGGCAGGCATGCGGGTCATCTCTTTCCGCTCGAGTTTCGTGTATCGTTCCCGTGAGGCTCGTCGATCTGCAAGATCTGATCGCCGCGAACTTTCGTCAATTTTTGAACGATGCCGCTGGGCCAGCGGATCTCGACCGTCTCCGCGATTTCATCGGCCCCCAGTCCGAAGTGCACGCGTTTGTCGCTCGATGAAAGATAACTGCTCGCCGTCGTAACCGTAGCGAGCTGAGAACGCTGACTCGTCGCCACCCTCACCTCAGCGCCAATCGCATCGCGATTGCTCTTGTGGCCCACCAGCTTCACTATCAGCCAATGATTCGGGGTCTGAGTCTCATTGTGGAGAACATGAACGAGCCCGTCGTTCGTAGTCACAACCGCATCCAGCCGGCCGTCATTATCGATGTCTCCCACCGCCATGCCGCGCCCCACCCAGGGAATCTGAAAAACGCTTCCAGACTCACGAGAAACGTCGACGAAGTCCTTACCGGTGTTTCGCAGCAACAGCATCGGCTCGCGGTACCGCAGATTGGGAGTGGTCAGTTCCACATTGTCCAGATCATGCCCTTGCGCCACCAGTAGGTCCTTCCACCCGTCGTTATCGTAATCCATGAACCGTATGCCCCAGCCCGAGAGCCGTTGCGTGATCGCTCCGAGGCCCGACGAGAGGCTCGCGTAGGTGAAACTGCCGTCGCCATTGTTCTTGTACAGCGCGTATCTCTGATTTCCCAGGTCGGTGACCACCAGATCCGGAAGACCGTCATTATCGTAGTCCGCGAAGTCCACCCCCATGCCGGCGTACGTATTGCCGTCCCCGTCCACCGCTACTCCCGCCGGTAATCCGACCTCTTCGAACGTGCCGTCGCCTTTGTTGTGATAAAGAAATTCGAACATCGAGTCGTTGGCCACAAAAATGTCAGTGTGCCCGTCCCGGTCGTAATCGGCGAACGCAATTCCCAGGCCACGCCCGGGTTTCGATATGCCGATCTTCTGCGAAACTTCTACGAACCGGCCATTTCCCTCGTTGTGGTAAACCAAAGGGGCAATCGGCTTGAAAACATCCGGCGAGCAATAGGACCGGTAACCCTCCTGATGTGTTCCGCACCAGACGTCGGAAAAATCCCATTGCAGATAGCGAAGGACGATCAAATCCAGCAACCCATCGTTGTCCAGATCGACCCAGGCCGCGCTCGTCGACCACCCGCTGCCCCCAACGCCGGCTTTCTCCGTAACGTCCGTGAATGTGCCGTCGCCATTATTATGGTAGAGCCGGTTGCCTCCATAGCTGGTCACGTACAAATCCTCGTAGCCGTCGTTGTCGTAGTCTCCAACCGCAACGCCCATGCCGTAGCCCACACCTTGCAGCCCGGCTCTTTCTGTCACATCTTCGAACTTGCCGTCCGCTTTCTGGTGGTACAGCCGATTCCAATACGGGGGGCCGGCCTTTTGAGGGATCGCTTTTTGTGCCATGGGATCCGTCAGGGGCGCTCCGTTCACAAGAAAGATATCCAGGCGGCCATCGTTGTCAAAATCGAAGAGAGCGACTCCAGGCCCCATTGTTTCGACCAGGTACTTTTTCGAGGTATGCGACGATTGGTACCGAAAATCGATACCGAGTTCCGAAGTTACGTCTTTGAACTTGCCCGGAATTACCGTCGGCGTTCCCGTTTGGAGAGTCGCACGCCCGGAGTGTCCGCTTGTCGATCTGCTGCTGCCGCGCGCGATCGGGCTTAGGGCGGACAGCAATAAAAAAAGAGCCGAGCGGCGGTCGATCTGAGGCAGCTGAGACTCAGCGCCCGCACAACTCCTGGACGAATTGCTTAAGAAACGAAGGAATCGGCGGTCCGGTAGCCAGTTCATGCGAAACGTCACACTATAACATCGCCCGGCACAGACTCTCCATCGCCTTCCTGCCGTTCCTCAGCGCGAATTGACATCTCTTTCTACCACAACCTAAGATGGCCGCCGTTGGGTGTTCTCGTTGTCGTTCCCCTTGAAGATCAGCCCTTCAGCTCAGGGTGGACACGCGCGCAAAAAACTCGAAAGTTTCGCGCAGGTGGGAGACGCAAATGAAAGTCCATGCCGTCTTAGGCGCCGTTCGCATGACTTTGCTCGCTGTTGCCATCGGCTGTGTTGCGCTGGCTGCCCGCGGGCAGTCGATCCTCTGGCAAATCGGCGAATTCAATCATTCTTCCGTTGAGTTCAATCATGATTTCGACTTCGACAAGCCCAACTCCCGCGTTCTATACACCATTGGTCAGAGCAAAACGGCCGACTGGCCGGCGTATCAGCCCGGGTCTTCGGTTGCGGAACTCAAGAACCGCACGTTTCCCTACGATATCGCCTTCAGTCTGCCGGAGCGGCCCAGCGGAAGTTATCTACTGACGATTTCGTTCGTCATCAACCGTCCCCGATATCCAAATCTGCTCGTCGAAGTCAACGGGAAGAAGGGTTTGTACTACGTCCACCGGCAGCTCAGCGATTATCCGGGCGATGAGGGAGTTGACTCACCCATTTATGGCGAAGCGCAGCTCGAGATTCCGCTGCCCGCTTCCTTGCTTCACGTGGGCAAAAATACATTGACGCTCACCGCCATGGACGATCCTGTCGTCAATTCCCAAGGTCTTTCATACTTGATCTACGACGCGATTCGCCTCGCGCAAGACCTCGGATCGCCCTCGCGGCTTTCTCCTTCGGTGAGCCTAGATCCCACCGTCTTTTTTCGCGAGAAGGGAAGCGAGCTTTACGAGCAAACCGGTCTTACGGTCACGTTGCCGGGGAAGGTTCAGCACGGCAGCGTGGAATTTCTCGTCGGCAATCAGCACTTTCGCGCCCCGCTTTCCCGAGCCAATGACTTTGGCCAGCAAAGATTCTCGTTCGATGTGCGCGCACTCGACAAACCGGCGGAAGCGCATGTTCTGCTTCGAGTGAATGGAAGGAGCCGGCGCTTCGACACCACCTTCTTGCCCGCCCGCAAATGGACCATCGATTTTGTCCCCCACGCCCACCTCGACATCGGCTACACGGATCTGCAGCCGAAGGTCGCGGAGGTTCAGGCCAGAAACATTGACAAACTGCTGGCTTACATTCCTCACCATCCCGACATGCGCTTCAGCCTTGATGGGTCGTGGATCGTTCAGAATTACATGGCCACCCGCAATGCCGCGGCGCAAAAACAGTTCTTCGGCCTCGTTCGAGAAGGGAAGATCGGCGTTCCCGCGCAATACGCGAACCTGCTCACCGGCTACGCCAGCCTCGAAGAACTGATTCGTTCCGCCGATCTCACGTACGCGTTGCATCGCTCCAGGGGCATTCCTTTCGATTACGCGAATATCACCGACGTTCCGAGCCAAACGTGGTCCTACCCATCCGTTTTGCGCGCACTGGGACTGAAATACTTCGCCGCTGCTGCCAACAGCGATCGCGCTCCGATTCTTCTCTACGGCCACTGGAACACGAAATCTCCGTTCTGGTGGCAAGGTCCCGATGGCGCGAGGGTGCTGATGGCATATACCCGGCAATACTCTCAGTTCTATTTCGTTTGCAACCTGCCGCCGCAAATGGCGAATTGCGAGCAGGCGCTTCCCACCTTCCTCGAGACTTTCAAAGCGCCGGATTACAAGCCGGATACCGTCTTGATGTACGGCAGTCAATTCGAAAACACGGACCTCCAGTTGAGCGAAACGGATTTCGCGCAGCAATGGAATTCGAAGTACGCGTACCCCAAATTCGTGATCACCACGTTCCCCGACTATTTCCGCTATATCGACAAGCGCTACGGTTCCGAGCTTCCCACCGTTGTTGGCGACGGAGGCCCGTACTGGGAGGACGGCATCGGCTCCGACGCGAGATTTACGGCCATTGACCGCGACGACCAGCAGCGCGCTCTCTCGGCCGAAAAGCTATCGACGATCGCCACATTCCTCGATCCCAATTTGGCGCCCCCGCGAACGTTGATCGCCGGCATGTGGCGGAACCTGGTTCTTTACGCCGAGCACACGTTCGATTCCTGGGATTCTGTCTATCGTCCCGACAGCGAAGAATCGAAGCGCCAG
Organism: Candidatus Acidiferrales bacterium; assembly: GCA_035307985.1. Lineage (GTDB taxonomy): Bacteria > Acidobacteriota > Terriglobia > Acidiferrales > UBA7541 > Palsa-295. The sequence goes on along the minus strand of DATGHM010000063.1, from coordinate 12,270 downwards.
CTCGCCGTAAAAAATCAGTACGTACGAGACGGCCAGGAGGAGGTCAACTCGCTTGCCGAGCGCTCGCTCAGCCAGATTGCCGATGACATTCACATGCCGGCGGGCACCTTCCTCGTCTTCAACACCCTGAGTTGGCAGCGTAGCGGACTTGTCCGTCTCGATCTCGATGACGGCATGACCATTGCCGAATATCCCGGCATGAAGCCCGTCCCGGTCGAGGTGGTCCGAAAGGGACCGGGCTATTCCCGCGTTCGTTTCCTTGCGCACGACGTGCCCGCCCTGGGATTCACCTGCTACAAGTTCGTCCAGCAGGACAAGAAATCGTCGCCGCTTCCTGTGGAGGAAGCGCAGCCGGCCAGCGTTATCGAAAACGCGTTCTACCGCGTTGAGGTCGACCCCGCGACCGGCGCTGTAACAAGCATCTTCGACAAGCAGCTCAATAAAGAATTGGTTGACCATTCCAGTCCTTTCAAGCTGGACCAGTATCTTTATGTCTCCGGCGGCGGTGAAGGCCGCACGCAAATCGTCTACCTCCAGAAATCTCTTCCGCTGGCGAAACTGACTGTCCATCCGTCAACCGGCGGCCACGTAGTCGGCCTTCGCAAGACTCCATACGGCAAGGTTCTCACGGTCGAATCGCGGGACGCCAACACGCCTTCGATTCGAACGGAGATCATGTTGTTCGACAGCGAAAAGAAGATCGAGTTTGTGAATCACTTCACCAAAGAGGCCGTAGGCGGTAAGGAAGCTGTCTATTTTTCATTTCCGCTCGCAATCGACAAGCCGGAATTCGCCTATGAAATTCAGAATGGCTGGGTCGATCCGAAACGCGATATGTTGAAGGGCGCGGGAGTGGAATGGTTCAGCGTCCACCACTGGGTGAAAGTTTCCAACAGCAATCTGAGCGTAGCGCTCGTTCCCGTCGACGCACCGCTCGTGACTCTCGGCGACATCAACCGCGGCGCCTGGCCGGAGAAATTCGATCCGAAGAGCTCAACCGTCTTCTCCTACGCTTTGAACAACTATTGGCACACGAATTATCGCGGCGAGCAGGGCGGAGATTTCACGTTTCGCTACGTCCTGACGAGCAGCTCTCATCTCTCTCCTGGCGGGTTGGCGCGCTTGGGCCGTTCGGCCATGACTCCGCTCGAAGTGCAGAAGGTGGTCGATCAGGACAAGTATGACGATCCCTCCCGGCCTCTCCCACCCGCGCCGGCCGGTTTTCTGGAGGTCAGCGCGCCGGATGTGATCGTCGAAAACTGGAAGGCCGCCAACGATGGCCAGGGCTCCATCCTCCGTCTTCTCGAAACCGGCGGCGAAGCCTCCAAGTCGTCGCTCACGTTTCCGCTGTTCGATCTGCAGCACGCCTGGATCTCTAACGCTGTCGAGGAAAATCAGGAGGAACTTCGTGTCTCCGGTTCTTCGGTGGCCATTTCCATCGAGCCGCATCAGATCCTGACGCTGCGCATCGCTGCGGCTCTGAAAAGCAGGCAGTAGCTTCTGACAAGAAAACGGCCGAACACCGTGGGTTTCTCGCGTCACCAACTGAAAAACGGAGCCTATCGTTCCGGAAGTCTTCCCTTACTCGCCGCTGAGGTGGACGCGCCAGTCCGCGTGGCCGCAGCCGTCTGCGCGATCAACCGGTAGCCGGCCGTCGCGGCGTCCTTCTCGAGAGAGTTGAGCTGGTCGATTCCGTCCATGCGGTCGCCGGACAGCATTTCGACCCGCCCAAGTGCGAGGCGAGCCTCCATTTCCGCGTCGACGTAGCCCGCATTGGAGGCCTCCGCGATCAGCCGATCTAGGCGAAGCGCTGCTTCTTTCCTGTCTTGCGGTCTTCCCGAACCGGCTAGCACGTTTGCGGCGGTAATGGACGCGGTCACTTCGAGTTCCCGGAAATGAGTCTGCTTAGCAGCCGTCACGGCTTTACTGATGATGTTCGCCGCCTCAGTCACCTTTCCCTGGGCCAACAACGTCCGTGAGAGCACCAGATACCCGGCTGTCTCGTCTTTCCTTGCCCCGGTCTGCTCGAAAGCTTCGACTGCGGCCCGGGCCGACTGTTGTGCCGCAGTGATTCTTCCTTCGTCGAGAAAAATCTTCGCCAGTTGCAGCCGCGATTCCATGGCGTGCGTCTTGTCTCCGATTTGCTGGAAAATTGCTTCGGCTCGCTCCTCGCTCTCGCGAGCTGCGGCCAAATCTCCCTCAATCTGGTAAACTCGCCCCAGCCCCGTTAGAGCCATCCCGGCTTTGCTCCGGTCGCCGATCTGCTCGCAGGCCTGGAGCGACTCTTCGTACATTTCTTTGGCCCTCTCGAGATTCCCCATCGTCAGAAAGACGTCGCCCAGCCCGTTCTTCGCAAGCGGCACTCCATCTGCGTGGCCCACGCGCTGATAGATGGCCAGCGCCGTCTGATAGTTCGAGCGCGCTTGGTCAACATCGCCGAGCCCCAGAAAAATGTCCGCGATATTGTCCGACTCGTTTGCGATGTCCAATTCTTCGCCCTCATCGCGATAGAGCACGAGCGACTCTTCGTATCCCTTCTTCGCTCCCAGATAGTCGCCCTTCATCCAAAGCGCGATGGCCCCCACTGTGATTGCATCCGCAGCGCCCTTGCGGTCGTGGGCCGTTTCGTAAATCTGTGTCGCCTCACTCACGAGCCCATCCACTTCCTCGAATTCACCGAGATTCTCGACCGCCCACGCTCTGTCGAGGAGCGCTCTCGCCAGCAGCAGCGAGGCCCCCGATGCACGCGCCTTCTCCGCGGCCCGCGCCGTATCCGCTTCCACCGCTTTGAAGTCGCCCAGAGATTCCGCCACGCGACCGTTGGCCAAATCGATTCGCGGATCGCCGCGAAGCGAGAGCGGCACGTTTTGCAAAGCAGCAACTGTGCTCACGGCTTCCTTGCCATCGCCTGCGTTCACCTGGTCCGCGGCGAGCGCCAGTCCGTAGTCCAGATTGTCTGGGAAAAATTCAAAGAGGGCCCGATAGATATCGATCGCTTTCCCCCAGTCTCCGGAGGCCTCCCGATAACGGGCCTCCACAAGCAGCCTTTGTTCGCGAGGCAGACTGGCCGACAGATCGAACGCCTTCTTCGCCTCCGCTCGTGCGTTCGCGACATATCCGAGTTGAGTCCATGCCTTCGCCAGTTCAGAGTGCGCCAGCGCGAATTTCGGATCCGCCGCCACCGCTTTTAGGAACAAGTCCCGCGCCGAGAGGGCATCGAAAACTCGAAGCCGCGCCAATCCTTCCCAGTAGAGGCGCGCCGCTTCGGGCTGCGAGGGCAAAGCCGTCGCCAGTTCCGCAGCTTCCTCCGTCGTAATAGCACTCGCTCCCAGCTTGGATCGAAGGTTCTCGCCGGCCTTGGCCACAATTTGGGATAGCCTCGACTGATCACCACTCTCGGAAATCGCCAGGACGGTTTCGCCGGTGCGCGCATCCTGCAAAAGAAGATCGAGCGTCATCTGCTCGCCCGAACTGTCAGACTTCCCCGCCAGCGTCGCGTACGACCCCGCTACGACGTAATCGGTTCCAACATTTTTGCGAATTCGAAAGAGGCTGTCGCGGCCGAACGTATCGACGTCGGGGAGCGAAAGCTCGATCTTCATCCGCGCGACCGTTTCGGCGGGGATAATTCTCAGCTGGTCTCCGGCCGAAAGCTCCGTCATCAGCCAATCGGAGAGGGCCGTCGACAGCCATTCTTCGCGCGGGTTCCCTGACAGGTTGCGGAATCCCAGTACGGCCACGGACGTCCGTGCGCCGACCGTTTGCGCTGATCCTCCGAACACGATTCCGTGATACGCGCGCAGATAGATCAGTCCTGCAGCAACGAGCAAGAGGATTGCCCCGGCGACGCTAAGGCTTCTGTGTTCTGCGCGCCACGTCCGAGCCGTGTCGCGGACCGCTATAGCGGGGTGCTCAAATCCATTCGCCCCCTCGCCGTGCGACGCGACTGCCGAATGCGTTCCCTCGTGGTGCTCCACCACGGGAACGAGGAACCGGTACCCTCTCCGGTGCAGCGTCTCGATGTACCGCGGCGATTCAGCGGAGTCGCCAAGCGCCGTTCGTAGTTTCGTCATGGCCTTGTTCAAGCCACGATCGAAATCCACGAACGTATGCGCCGGCCACAGCTCCTGACGCAACTCTTCCCGCGTGACAAGCTCGCCTGGGCGTCTCAGCAACAGCACTAAAATCTTGAATGGTTGTTCCTGGAGCTTGACTTTCAGGCCATGCTTGCGCAGTTCCCCAGCGCGAAGATCTGCTTCGAAAACGCCAAACCCCAGAGTTCCAGAAGAACTCTCTGTGGCTTGCATATACCGGTCACCCTGAACTTCACCCCAAAACGGTACTGCTGCTGGCAGGGAGCCTAGCACACGCGAAGCCTGGCTTTCAAGAGAACGTCCACTGCCCGCTTCCGGAGGTAACCACCCCAGTCCGCGCACTTCTCCTTTCTTGCCTGGCCCATCATCGCTGAGAGTAAGTAAGCCCCGCCGGGAATTCCGCTCGGGTAAGAAGCATCGTTATCTCCGGGCGGGTGAACTGCTTGCATGGGAAGGGACAGACCATTTCTCAGTGCATTGACACCGCCTTCCCTGTGGGTGACAGTGCTCGCCGGAGTCTTCTCGGAGCGACAAGCAGCTCCCGGACACGAATGCAGTCAGGGCGGCAATCCGGTACGGCGTCCTTCGCAAGAGGCCTTGTTTTCGCGCTGCCGAAACCCAAAAGGAGAACGAAGCAATGAACCCACCCCGGAGCTTCGCGGGTCTCTTCGCGTCGCCACGCTCGATATCACGAACCTTGATCTTCGCGGCTGTTCTGGCGCTCACCTTCGCCGCGGTCATCGCTCAGGGGCAAACGCAGGCCGGGGCGCACCCGCAGCGCCTCAATTCACGCACCACTTCTGCCCGGCGCGGTCCGCGCGTAGCCACACGATCGGGCACATCGGACCTTTCCGCCCGGCCCACCCTTTACGTCGTCGGCTATGCGCACCTCGACACAGAGTGGCGATGGGAGTACCCGCAGGTCATTAACGAATTCCTGGCCAACACCCTCCACGACAATTTCGCCTTGTTCAAAAAATATCCGCACTACATTTTCAACTTCACCGGCTCCAACCGGTACCGCTTCTTCAAGGAGTACTATCCGGCCGACTATGCGACCTTGAAAAAGTATGTCGCTGAGGGTCGCTGGTTCCCCGCCGGGTCGTCGGTCGAAGAGAGCGACGTCAACTCTCCTGCCGCCGAGTCGATTTTCCGCCAGGTTCTCTACGGCAACGAATTCTTCCGGCGGGAGTTCGGAAAAGCCAGCGCCGAGTACATGCTTCCCGACTGTTTCGGCTTTCCAGCCTCGCTCCCCAGCATCCTCGCCCACGCTGGTATCAAAGGCTTCTCCACCCAGAAGCTCACCTGGGGGTCTTCGGCCCCCGGGGGACCTGGTGTCTCCCCTGAGGACACTCCCGTTGGGATTCCATTCAACGTCGGAATGTGGATCGGGCCGGACGGTCACGGCGTAATCACCGCGCTCAATCCCGGAAGCTACGGTGGCAACGTGACCACCGACCTGACCAGCGATCCCGAATGGGTCAATCGCGTTCAGCTTGACGGCCACGTGACCGGCCTCTTCGCCGACTATCACTACTACGGAACGGGAGACGTGGGCGGCGCTCCCGCTGAAAATTCCGTAAAGGCGCTCGAAGCCATCCTTGACAAAGGCACGGTTTCGCTTCCTCCGCCGCGAAAGCCCGGCGAGCGATTCTGGGAATATCGCCAGCGCCTGGCCAAGACCACCACCGCCCCTGTGCAAGTCGGTGAGGGACCGCTCCGCGTCGTTCCCTCCAACGCCGACCAGATGTTTCTCGACATCACCCCGACCGAGGCTTCCCGTCTGGAGCGCTACAAGGGCGAATTCGAGTTGACGAATCACTCCGCCGGCTCACTCACGTCGGAGGCTTATCAGAAACGCTGGAATCGCAAAAACGAATTGCTCGCCCAGGCCGCGGAGCAAGCCTCCGTCGCGGCCGCTTGGCTCGGTGGACGAACGTATCCGCAAAAGCGGCTCACGGACGCGTGGACGCTCCTCCTGGGCGGCCAATTCCACGACATCATGGCCGGCACCGCCACTCCCCGCGCCTACAACTTTGCCTGGAACGACGACGTCGTCGCGATGAACCAGTTCGCAGGTGTTCTGACCAGTGCAACAGAGGCCGTGGCCTCGGCGATGAACACGGAAGGTTCCGGAACGTCCGTGGTCGTTTACAACCCCCTCAATATCGAGCGGCAGGACGTGGCCGAGGCGAACATCTCATTTCCCGGAGGCGCGCCCGCGGGAGTACGCGTCACCGGGCCCGATGGCAAGCAGGTTTTGGCCCAGGTTGACGGCGAAAAGAATGGCTTGACGAAGGTGCTCTTTCTCGCCAACGTGCCGTCCGTCGGGTTCGCCGTTTTCAACGTTCAGCCGTCCGATCAATCCGCGACCTCCGGGGAAGACTTGAAAGTGACGGACTCCTCTCTCGAGAATGCGCGATATCGCATCAAGATTGATGAGAACGGCGATCTCTCGAGCATTTTCGACAAGCAACTCGGCCGCGAACTACTCGAAGCCCCTGCGCGCCTCGCGTTTCAAACCGAAAAACCCCACGACTGGCCGGCTTGGAACATGGACTGGGCGGACCAGCAAAAGCCGCCTCGCGGTTATGTGCAGGGACCGGCTCACGTTCGCGTCGTCGAGAATGGACCGGTGCGCGTAGCCGTTCAGATCGAACGGCAGAGCGAAGGATCCAGATTTGTCCAGACGGTTCGTTTGTCGGCCGGAGATGCCGGTGATCGCGTCGAGTTCGCGAATAGCATCGACTGGCATACGGAAGCGGCCGCCCTCAAGGCCACTTTCCCTCTGACTGCCTCGAATCCGGAAGCGACTTACAATTGGGATATCGGCGCCATTGCGCGCGGCAACGACTATGACCGCAAATTTGAGTTGCCCTCGCATCAATGGTTCGATCTTACCGATGCAGACGGTCAGTACGGTGTGACGGTCCTTTCAGATTGCAAGTACGGCTCGGACAAGCCCGATGACAACACCCTGCGTTTGACTCTCCTTTACACCCCCGGCTTGGGAACTGGCAATGGACGCGACTATAGCGACCAGACGTCGCAGGACTGGGGCCATCATGAATTCGTCTATGGGCTCGCAGGACACGTCCGCGACTGGCGCGACGGCCAAACCGATTGGCAAGCCTGGCGCTTGAACCAGCCGCTCATCGCGTTCGAAAGCGCCAAGCACGCCGGTGCGCTTGGCAAGAGTCTTTCGCTGCTGAGAATTAATAACAGCCGGATTCGTGTCCTCGCCCTGAAAAAGGCCGAAAACAGCGACGAGCTGATCGTGCGGCTTGTCGAACTCAGTGGTGAACCACAGCACGACGTACGCATCGCGCTTGCCGCGCCCGTCGTCGCCGCGCGCGAAGTGGATGCACAAGAGCGACCGCTCGGCCCGGCGACCGTCGAGCATGGGACGATCGTCACGGGCTTCACGCCCTACCAGCCGCGCACCTTCGCCCTGAAAATCGCCGCTCCAAAAGTCGAAGCGCCCTCTATCGAGTCACGTCCCGTGCCGTTACAGTACGATTTGGCTGTCGCCAGCGGTGCTGGCACGCAATCGCAAGGTGGCTTCGATGCGGCGGGGGATGCCCTCGCGGCAGAAATGCTTCCCACGGAAGTCAACTACGCAGGAGTCCATTTCAAACTTGCCCCGGCCGGGACCGGAAAGCCCGACGCGGTTGTGGCGCGCGGGCAGTCCATCTCTCTTCCCGCAGGGAATTACAATCGCGTCTATGTGTTGGCAGCCGCCTCGGACGGAGATCAGGACGCTACGTTTCGCGTCGGCGACTCTCCCGTCCAGTTGAACGTCGAAAACTGGGGCGGCTTCGTCGGCCAATGGGACAATCGTTCGTGGACCACAAAGGAAGTTCCCATCCATTACCGCAAAGGCTTCACGCCGCCTCCCGACGCTCCCAAGACTCGAACGGAAATGGAGTTCACCGGCCAGATCGCGCCGGGATTCATCAAGCGTGCTCCGATCGCCTGGTTCTGCGATCACCGGCATACCCCGGATGGCAAAAACGAGGCGTATTCGTATTCCTATTTATTCGCTTATGCGATAGACCTGACCGCCGGTGCGAAGACCCTGAGCCTTCCGGACAACGACAAGATTCGCGTCCTCGCGGTTTCTGTCGCCCACGAGCCCGGCGTCACGCAACCCGCTGCGCCGCTCTACGATACTTTGGAGACACGCAAAGCCCAATAGAAGTAAGCCATCAACGGACTTTCGTTTGCATACTCGTGGACTCCGTGCGGACGCATACGGCCTTTTTGAATAATTGAGGGAACAGGGAGACCGCAATGCTGCGAAAATCCAAGATCTGCGCTGTGACACTGATTAGCCTTTTAATTACGTGCGTGCTCCACATAAACGGAGCTCGAGCCGGCGCACCCTCACGAAAGAGTCTGCAGGGACCAGCTGCGCCGGCCCAGGTGCCCGCGGCGGATGTGCTGCCTCTCGTGGGCACCGGCAAAGGTCCCGGTGACAGCATCAACCTGTTTCCCGGCCCATCCATGCCATTTGGCATGGTTCAGCTCAGCCCCGACACTGAGTCCCGCGGCTACGGCTATCACTATTACCAAGACGCGATCCAGGGCTTCAGCATGACGCACATGAGCGGTCCCGGCTGCCCGAACGAGGGCGACGTCTTTTTCACCCCAACGACTGGCGCCGTCCGCACGCAGGTTTCCCATTTCCAATCGCCTTACTCCCATGACCAGGAAAGCGCGGCTCCTGGCTACTACAGTGTCGTTCTAACTCGCTGGGGCATTCACGCCGAACTGACGGCAACCGAGCGGACCGGGATGGCGCAGTTTACTTTCCCCGCCGGGCAGCCCGCGAACGTCCTTGTCCCGATCAGCCACACGCTGAACCACACCGACGCCGCGCAGGTTCAGCTAGTCGGCGATCGCGAAATCACCGGATCGGTCACTGACGAAGTTTTCTGCGGCGCAAAGCATCGCTACACGGTCTATTTCGTCATGCAGTTCGACCAGCCCTTCGCCTCCTCGGGCACGTGGAGCGGTAAAGGCAATCTCGCCCCCCGCGTTCGCGCCCAAGCTGAAACGCAGCATTCGCAGTGGATCGGAGCGTACGCCTCCTGGCCGGCGTCCGATCGCGCGCGGATCATCACCGCCCAAATCGGCATTTCCTATGTCGATCTCGGCGGCGCGGAAAACAATTTGAAACAGGAAGCCGCCGCTAAAAGCTTCAGCGACATTCGACACGCCTCCTATCGAGCTTGGAACCGGGCCCTCGGTGTGATTGAGGTTTCCGGCGGAACGCAAGACGAACGAAAGGTCTTCTACACTGCGCTCTATCACAGTTTGCTGATGCCAAGCATTTTTAGCGACGCCGACGGCCGCTATATCGGCTTTGACGCCAAGGTTCATCATGTTGACGCCGGCCATTTGGTTTACGCCAATTACTCGGGCTGGGATATCTACCGCAGCGAAATGCCCTTGCTCGCGCTCATCGTTCCGCGACGCGTTGCGGATATGTGCCAGTCCATCGTGCTGATGTATCAGCAAGGCGGCTGGATCGACCGCTGGCCCCATATCAATCAATATACGAACGTCATGGCCGGCAGCCCCTTGACGATCATCTTGGCGAATGCCTGGCTCGACGGCATCCACGATTTCGACATGAAATCCGCCTGGGAAGGCATGTTCAAAGACGCGACGGAGGCTCCGCCGCCACACCGTCCGTACGAAGGCCAGGCCGGTATCGAGTGGATCAACAAATTGCACTACGTTCCGAACGACAAAGTGAAATACGGCTCCGTGTCGCAAATCCAGGAAGACTGTATCGCTTACGCCTCTCTATATTATCTGGCCAAGGCTTTGGGCAAGTCCTCCGACGCTCGCCTCTTCTACGAACGGGCGCTTTATTACCGCAGCGTCTTCGATTCGCAGGATGGCTTTTTCCGTCCGCGCAATGCGGACGGCAGTTGGGTGTCTGGTTTCAAGCCCGATCAATCCGAGCACGGCTTCATTGAGGGCTCCGGCTGGCACTATCAGTGGCTTGAGCCGAGCGATTTAGCGTGGGCGATTCAGTCTATGGGTGCCGATCGATTCAACAGCCGGCTCGAAAACTTCTTCAGTTATAAGAAGCCCGGATGGTACGGCCAGTATTACAACCCTTACAACGAAACAGACCTCGAAGCGCCTTTCGAATTCAACTTTTCGGGCAAGCCGTGGCGGACCCAGGAAGTAGTCCGCCGGGTGCTGCGGGAAAACTACACTACGGCGCCGGATGGCATTCCTGGCAACGACGACTGCGGCGAAATGTCTTCGTGGGCCGTCCTGAGCATGATGGGGATCTATACGGTGGATCCGGCGAGCACCGCCTACGAACTCGCAAGCCCCGTCTTCGATCGCGTCGTGATACGGCTCAGCTCGCCGTACCCGGGCAAAATATTGACCATCGACACTTCCGGCGAAACTTCGAGCGATGCGTACATTCAAAGCGTGCGGCTGAATGGACGCAGCGTAACGAAAGACTGGATCTGGTCCCGCGACTTGACAGCAGGCGGTTCCTTGCGTTTCGACCTCGGTCCCCAGCCGAATCGTTCCTGGGGCGCGGCTGCGCAGGATACTCCGCCCTCGCTGAGCCAGATCAAAGAAGCGCGCTGAAGTGTGACGATTGAGAAGAGGTTCCCTGAGCGGCCGCCAGGGAAACGGGAAGAATTCGGTGAACGGAAAACCCGCAGAGAAGCGGCCACATCCCTCATCAAAAGAATCGCGGGTCGCCCCTGCGCTGATACGCTAGGCCTTGAACTGTGCGCTGGCCGCAGCAAATGCCGCGGAGAGGCTGAATCGGCTGTCCACTCCCGTCTTTCGCAGGATTCGATGCACGTGATTCTTCACGGTTTTTTCGGAAAGATTCAACTGCCCGGCGATTTCCTTGTTGGTTAGCCCGCGGTCGATCAGGGGGATCAGCTGTTCCTCCCGCCGCGTGAGGCCCAGATGTGCACTTTCGTGCCCCTGCAATTTGGACCCGGTCGTCTGCGCCACAAGATCAAACAAGTGCTTGCATAGCCGTGGAGGGCAAACCGCCTCCCCCTGAGCAACCGCTCTCACCGCGTTCACAACGTCCAGCGCCGAAGCGTCCTTCGGCACGTATCCATAGGCGCCTTGCCGCACAGCTTTGAGAAAGAGCGCTTCGTCTTCTTTCATCGCTACCATGACGATCTTGATCGCCTGCGCTCCCGGGCCCTGCTTTGCCAGATTGATGATCTCCGAGGAAAGAAATTGGGGGGAGTCCAAAACGAGCACGTCAGGATTACATTGGCGGATGTGCTCCGCCGCGCCCGCATCCATCGGTCGGCAGCATACGGTCTCTATATCGCTCTTCTTGGAAAAAATGCGCGTGAGTGCTTCTCGAAACAAGCGGTTATCCGAGAGTATGAATACGCGAGTCAGATTGTCCATCCTTTAGGAGGCCCCTATTTAGCTGGTAACTACTTTTCTGATTAAGGCTATTACTCATATACCTTTTAGCCAGTCTAATCCCAGGAAAATCTCCACGCGTTTCCAGGACTGAACCTTCCAGGAATTGGAGCCACTCTGTGAAATGGAAGGAACGGTGTTCCTTTTTGGTGCGGCAGGCTCGTATCTTGACCTGCCGCCATGCTCGCCGCGGCAGTGGACGTACTGAGGGCTCATAATCCGTTGGTCCCAGGTTCGAATCCTGGCGGGCCCATCAACCCTCTGCGTGTGCCATGATCTGACAGCTCGGGAACAAGCTAACGCCGCTGAAACCTGCGCGGAACGCGGGTTCTGAGCACATGGCACAAATGCGCGTTGACATTCCGAATCTCGTGCACAGTCCTCCTAAGAACTCGCAGATGTACGACCTAAAACGCCTTGTGACGCGACAGTGACGAGGATATGAAGCACATCAGGGATACCGGAACGATCGACCTTCTGGTCCCGAACCGGAGCTCGAAAACTCTAAAGCCTTGTGGGTGTCGCACTTACGGATTCATTGTCATCCACTACTGCCACAAGTGGATGTTCGCCAACTGGTCGTTTTGTGCAGTTTTATGAACGGGATTTGCGGCCGCCGGCTTGCGCTATCGGGATCACGCGACTTTTGCCATTGCACTATCTCTGAACGATCCGTGGCTTGGCTTCCACCATTTCGAAAAAGGAAAACGAGAGGCCACTTGAGTGAAAACTA
>DATGHM010000062.1:0-9528 GCA_035307985.1 Candidatus Acidiferrales bacterium | reverse complement strand
AGCGTCTTGCCGGTTCCGGTGGGGCCAATCAGCAGGATGTTCGACTTGGAAAGCTCGATATCGCCCGGCTGCCGGTTCAGAAAAATTCGCTTGTAATGGTTGTAGACGGCGACCGCCAGTTTCTTCTTCGTCTTTTCCTGCCCGATGACGTAGCCGTCGAGAAACGCCTTGATCTCGGGAGGGCGGGGAAGGCGGCGATTGGACGGAGCGGCCTGCTCGCGCTTTTCATCTTCGAGAATCTGCTGGCAGACGCCTACGCATTCGTTGCAAATGTACGAGCGGGGATACTCCGATGGAGAGCTGATGAGCTTCTCCACCTGCTCCTGCGTTTTATGGCAGAAGGAGCAACGCAAAGCATCCTCCGGCGTGAATCGCTTCACTGACAAGGTCCCCCTCGAATCGAGCGCGCAAGCATACAGGGAATATAACCAATTGTAAGACGAAATCCCAAGCGCGCGGCGAGAATCTGCAATTTCACTGCTAACCTTTTGGAACGCGCACGCCGCCGCTACCGGTGCTTGCTGATGATCTCATCAACAATGCCATACACCTTGGCCTGGTCGGCGGTCATGATGAAGTCGCGTTCGACATCCTTCTCGACCTTCTCGACCGGCTGCCCGGTGTGATGAGCGAGCAAGCGATTGAGCGCTTCGCGAGTGCGGATGATTTCCTTGGCGTGAATATCGATGTCCGTGGCCTGGCCCGAAAGGCCGGACATCCAGGGCTGGTGAATGAGCACGCGGGAATTGGGCAAGGCGTACCGCTTGCCGGGATGACCGGCAGCGAGAAGAACGGCCGCGATCGATGCGGACTGGCCGATGCAATACGTCGTCACGTCGGGCTTCACAAACTGCATCGTGTCGTAGATCGCCATCCCGGCGGAAATCGAGCCGCCCGGAGAATTGATGTACAACGCGATGTCGTGCTCGGGATCCTCGGACTGGAGAAACAGCAGTTGAGCGGTGACCAGGTTGGCCACGTGATCGTCGATGGGAGTCCCGATAAAAATGATGTGGTCCTTCAGCAGGCGCGAGTAGATGTCATAGGCGCGCTCCCCGCGGTTCGTCTGCTCGACGACCATGGGAACCAGCGTTGTGGCGTACGGATTCGGGCCGTCTGTTTGTGTCATTCGGAAACTTTTCGCGCGCTGAGGAGTCCCAAATCGAGGTTACGTTTCACTCTTGGCTGCCGTCTCGATCCGGGCGGTGCGGTAGAGCCACTCGATTGTCTTGTCGCTGCGCAACTTCGATTTGATCCTAGCGAGAGCGCCCTGCTTTGTCAAGCGAGCGCGCACAGCGGTTGCCGATTCGCCACCGCGCTCGGCGAGCGTTGCGATTTCCTTTTCGACGTCTTCGTCGGTCGCGTCGATATTTTCGGCCGTTGCGATGCGATCGATCAGCAGTTCGGCCTTCACGTCGGTGAGGGCGCGATCCTGCTGCCGTTTGCGGAGCGACACCCAATCGACGTTCACCGCCCGCGGATCGACGCCCTGCGCGACAAGGGAACGGACGACGCGCTCGAGGCGTGTGTCCATCTGGCTTTCCACCAGCGCTTCAGGGACAGGGAAGTCGTGGCGCTGGACGAGAAGCTCCAGAATCTTTTCGCGCGCCTGCGCCGCCTGCTGCTGATCCTTCGCTGCTTCCAGATCGGCGCGGATTTTCTGCCGGAGATCGGCGAGATTCGCGATACCGCTGAATTGCGGACTCTGCGCGGCGACGTCCTTCGCGAACTCGTCGTTCAGCTCGGGGAGTTTTTTCTCCTTCAGCCCTTGAACGTCAACCGTATAGTCGTACGCCTTGCCCGCGAGCTTCGGGTCGGGATAGTCCTTGGGGTATTCGGAGCGAAACCGCTTCGTTTCGCCGGGACTCGCTCCCCGGAGGTTTTCCGTGAAAGCTTCCAGCGTTTCTTCTCCGCCAATGTGGCACAGAATGCTGTCGGCCTGCACCGGATCACCGCCGCCGACGGGCGTTCCAATCAGCTTGATGAGGGCGTATTCGCCCTCTTTCGCCGCGCGTCCTTCGATGGGCACGAACGTAGCCATGCGCTCGCGGATTTCGTCGAGGGCTTTATCCACTTGCGCATCGCCCACTTCGACGGCTTCGACTTCCACGGACAGATTCTTGTAATCGCCCAATTCGAATTCCGGCAGCACCTCGAATGTCGCGCGGAATTTCAGCGGCTCGCCTTCCTTGAATTCAACGTTATCCACTTCAGGGCGGGTGACGGGGACGAGTTTCTTCTCGTCGAGCGCTTTTTCCAGGTACTCGGGCACCAGAGATTGCATCACTTCGCCGCGAATATCGTCGGCAAAGCGCCGCCGGATCAGAGTGACGGGCGCTTTGCCCGGTCGAAAGCCCGGGACGCGTGCGACGCGCGCGATGTCGCGCGCTACTTTGTCCTCCGCCTTCTGCACATTCTCGGCGGGAATTTCCAGCTCGATTTCGCGCTTGCAGGTTGCTTCGGCCATTGGGAATTGTCGTGAGTTGGATGCAGCCCAACGCGGGTCAGATTCTGCCTTTCACCCGTTCCATGTGGATAAGGAGGAGGGCAGCGAAGAACTCCGGCCAGAACCGCAACGAAGGCAAAGTATAGGGAATCCCCCCTACACGCGTCAACTCCGGCACGGAAAGAATATCCGTGCGCAAACGTGTTTTCCCCCGCATCAGTGAGAGGGGCCGGGAGGAAGATGGCTTTCGAGATAGCGCGCCAGCAGGCAATAGAGGTTGTAGTGCGTGTTGGGACCTTCCGACAGCGAGTGCGTGCGTCCGGGATATTCCATGAAGTCGAACTGCTTGCCGAGTTCGACCAGGCGATTGATGAGCAGTTCTGTGCCCTGGTAATGGACGTTGTCGTCGCCTTCGCTGTGAACGATCAGCAAGCTTCCGCGCAAGCCTTCGGCATAGTTGATGGCCGAGGAAGTCTCGTATCCCTTCGCGTTGTCCTGCGGGAGGCCCATGTAACGTTCTTGATAGATGGAATCATAGAGGCGCTGGTCGGGAACGGGTGCGACGCTCATGCCCACCTTGTACAGATCGGGCGAGCGAAACATCAGGTTGAGCGTGTTCGTACCGCCGCCGCTCCAGCCCCACACGGCGACCCGAGAGGCATCCACGAACGGATACGTCTCCTCGAATTTCCGAAGGGCTGCGGCCTGCTCTTTCGACGAAAGCACGCCAACGGCGCCGTAGACGATCTTGCGCCATTCGCGCCCGCGCGGCGCGGGCGTGCCATGATTGTCGAAACTGACGACGATGTAGCCTTCGTTCGCGATAAAGCGATGAAATAAGGTGGATTCGCCGCCCCAGCGGTCCTCGACAGTCTGCCCGGCCGGCTCGCCGTACACGTAGACGAGCACCGGATACTTTTTCGCTGGATCGAAGTCTTGCGGCTTGATCATCCACGCGTCGAGTACGGTGCCGCCTCCGATGTCGATCTTCATAGACTCGGTCGGGTGAACGATCAGGTCCTTCAGTTTTGCGCGGAGTTCGGCATTGTCCTGAAGAACGCGCTCGACGCGCTGATCGGGAAAGCGCACAAGCTCGGTTGTCGTAGGCGTGTCGACGTTCGAGTACCGGTGAAATGCCCAATGAAAATCGGGAGAAATATCGTAGCTGTGCGCTCCGGGCTCGTTGGGAGGCGTGACGCGCTGCGGCGGCGCGCTTCCGTCGAGTTTGCTGCGATACAGATAACGCTGCGTGGCATTGTCGGGCGACGCGATGTAGTAAATCCACTGCCCCTGAGGATCGACGCCCACGACCTCGACCACGTCGAACGAACCTGGCGTGGCGAGGTGGACTTGCTTGCCGTCGCGCGAGACTACGTAAACGTGGCGCCATCCGTCTTTTTCACTGACCCATAGGAAATCCTTGCCGTCGCGCAGCCACTGAAGGTCAT
This sequence comes from Candidatus Acidiferrales bacterium, assembly GCA_035307985.1. Classification (GTDB taxonomy): domain Bacteria; phylum Acidobacteriota; class Terriglobia; order Acidiferrales; family UBA7541; genus Palsa-295. The sequence goes on along the minus strand of DATGHM010000062.1, from coordinate 5,634 downwards.
CGACGACGTTCACCCAGGCATCATCCTGATCGCTGTGGACGATGGAAACTGCGCCCGTGTTCGCGTCAGCCAGCATTACGTCATTCCTGTTCTGCAGCCGATTCAGATGCTGGATGACCAGCGAGTCTGAATTTCCCGCCCAGTCCATTCTCGCGATGTAGCTCTTTTCGGGATCGCCGGTAACGTCCATCCACCTGGTTTCTCCGCCGGCGGCCGGAACCACTCCAATCCGCACCAAGGAATTCGGCGTGCCGGGTTCGGGGTACGGAATTTCTTTCACGAATGGATAGACGCCGTATTGGGGATACGGAATGTGAGTGACCACGTCGTAGGGCGCGCCAACGTCGTAGATCAGCGCGAACTTTTTCACCGTGCTCGTGTTGAATTGCCAGTACGCAATGCGCTTGCTGTCAGGACTCCACTGGAACGCTTTGCGAATGTCCAGCTCCTCTTCGTAGACCCAGTCGGAAGTGCCATTGATGATGGTCTGTGAGCCGTCGTGCGTGAGCTGGGTGATCGAGCCACTCTCGGCATCTTCGACGTAGAGATTGTTGTCGTGAACGTAGGCGACTCGCGAGCCGTCGGGCGAGAAGGTCGCGAACATCAGGGTTGCGGGCGCCGCATGGCCTCCAAGCTTGCGCAACGTCTTCGCGCGACGATCGAAAACCCAGTAATCCCCGCGCGTATTCTGCCGCCAAACTCGCTGCGAGTTCGTGTAGACGAGCAGGCGATTCATGTCCGAAGACCACTCGTAATCCTGGATCTCCAGCGGCTCCTTCGCTCCGGGAGGGACGAGGTCAGAGGCGGAAATGAGCACGTCCCGTTTTCCGGTCGCCGTGTCGTATCGGATGATGTCGCGGGCGCCGTGTCCCGAGGGTGAAGGCTCGACCGTCGTGAACGATTCGCCGCCGTTCAGCCAGCGAGCGGGGCCAAACGGGCGCGCCGAGTACTCATGCTTGAGGAAGGCGTCGCGAAGGAACTGGTTCTGCTCAATGACCTGCAGAGTATTGGAGGGTTGTTGGGCATGAGCGCGTCCACCGCCAAATAAAAGTGCGGCAACGGGTATCAGAACGAGCAAGGTCGCACAGTGCTTCGCGTTGCGGGCGCGCAGATTCGAATTCCGGATGAATCGGGTCATCTTGTAGTCGTCCGATCTGAAAAAAGTTGGGCGCGCGTACCGGCGCGTGTCAGGCGGCAGCATTGTAAGAGGCTGAGGTCCGAAATGAAAGCTTTGCTCTGTCGTCTGTGAGTCGCAGTCGGGGGCGCACGCAAAGTCTTTGACTTGAAATCCGCAAGCGGCTAATTTGTCCGCCGAAGCCCATGCAAGTTGCGGAATCTTTGTTGCGCCCCAGCGGAGTAGCCCGGTCCGTCCCTTTGATTCGGCAGCCTTCGTCGTTAACCGAAACGATTCGCAAGCGCGAGAGAACCTTCCTGGAAAGGGCGATCATGAGACTGTTTCCGTTATCGAGAGAGCGGTTCATCCTAGCCCTGGCGGGCTTGCTTGCGGTCTGCACCTTTGCGACGGCTCCGCGCGTAGTCGCGCAAACGCCGGTGGCGAATAACCCGCCGCAATACGGTCCATACAGCGGCGTCTTTCTCTACGGAGGCGATGGGCTGAGGAAAGACATGGTAGAGAGCGACACCATCCTGCTCGCCGACTCGCCGTGGTCGATGTACTGCTGGGTCAGATTCGAGGAGCCACTGCAAGACTCAACTCTGTTCGCGGGGATGGGCGATGCCAAAGAGGAATATCCGCGCTACCTGGCGGCCGACGCGCGGCACATCTTCTACTGGATGGGAAAAGACAGCCAACTAACGGCGCAGGCGACGCTTTCGCCAAAGGAGTGGCACTTGCTCGCCGCGACATTCGACGGGAAAGCGTTTCATCTATATAGCGACGGCGAGCCGGTAGCGAATGGCTCTCTGCCGCTTGGGACGGTCAGCCCGGTCCTGCAAATGGCGCCGCCGGCCTATTCAATTGCCGGCAGCCGGCACTTCGGCGGGAAAATCGCGTCATTCACGATCCTGCGGCATGCGCTGACCTCCGACGAAATCACGGAGCTATTCCGGAAACGAGGCAATTTCTCGCTCGTCGAATTCGAGGAAGGCTCCAAACATTGGCCCGTGCAGACGCGGGGTCAAGCGGGCTATGACGCGCCGCAGAGTCCGATGACGATGCCGAAGACCAAGGCGCCATTTTCCAAACCGGTCGCGCGCCCTATGCCCGTTCTGCGCTCCCCATGGGAATCACGCGGCGATAACGCTTGGCAGATCGCGGGAGGTTGGCGGCTGAAAGCTGCTCCTGAGGTGAACGCGAGCGACGCGCGCATTTCGGAAGCGGGATTCGATGCGTCGAACTGGCTGCAGGCCGTCGTTCCTGGGACGGTTCTCACCACGCTCATCGATCGCGGCATCTATCCCGATCCCGCGTACGGCCTGAACAATCTCGCGATTCCTGAAAGCCTCAACAAACAGGATTACTGGTATCGCGTCGCCCTCAAATCGTCAGATGCATTACGTGGGAAGCGCCTCGCGCTCACTTTCGATGGGATCAACTACTCCGCCGACGTCTGGCTGAACGGACACCACCTGGGAGCGATCAAGGGCGCCTTCATCCGCGGGAATTTCGACGTGACCGGAATTTGGCGAACAGGGAAGGACGACGAAAATGTCCTCGCCGTCCGCGTTTCGCCGCCGCCACATCCGGGAATACCGAACGAAGAATCCGTAAAAGGCGGGCCGGGCGAAAACGGCGGCATCATGGTGCTTGATGGGCCCACGTTCATGGCTTCGGAAGGATGGGACTGGATCCCCGGCGTTCGCGATCGCGAGACGGGAATCTGGCAACCCGTCGTGCTCCGCGCAACGGGGCCGGTCGAAATCGGCGATCCGCAGGTTGTGACGAAGCTCCCGCTCCCCGACACCAACCGCGCCGACGTCGAAATTCGCGTCCCGTTAAAGAACGAATCGGACAAGCCCATGCGCGGCACCTTGAAAGCTTCGTTCGAAGGAGTCAGCGTCGCGAAGGAAGTCGAGCTCCCGCCGGGCGATGCGACGGTTCAACTGACGCCCGCCGAATTCAAGCAGCTCACCGTCGAAAATCCGCGTCTCTGGTGGCCGAACGGCTACGGCCCACAGAATCTCTATCACCTGAAACTCGTCTTTGACGTCGCCGGCCAGGAATCCGACTCGAAACGAACGCAATTCGGCATCCGCGAGATCACTTACGAGCTGAGCCTGCTCGACAGCTCGGGCCGCTTGCGGCGCGTCGAAGTCGATCCGACTCTCGGAAAGATTGGACTCCAAGGAGTTGTTGATACAACTCACCAGGGAATTCGCGAGATTCCGGCAGCCGATCCGATGCCGCCCGATCTGCCGAAACGCTGGCGTGCATTCTGGCACTCGTGGGTCGAATCGCTCGGGCCGGCGGGAGAAACGTCCCGGGCGGTGCGCGCAAGCAACGACACGGGGACGGCTCCCTACCTCGTGATCAAAGTGAATGGAGTGAGAATCGCGTGCCGTGGCGGCAGTTGGGGCATGGATGATTTCATGAAGCGCGTGTCGCGAGAACATCTGGAGCCGTACTTCCGGCTTCAGCACGACGCGAACCTGAACGTCATCCGCAACTGGATGGGCCAGGACACCGAAGAATCCTTCTATGATCTTGCCGACAAATACGGCTTCCTGATCTGGAACGATTTTTGGGAGACGACCGAGAACTACAATCTCGAAGCGGAGGACCCGGCGCTTTTTCTCGCCAATGCGCGCGACGTCATCCTGCGCGACCGCAATCATCCATCGATCGCCGTCTGGTGCGGGCGCAACGAAGGCGTTCCGCAGCCGATCATTAATCACGGCCTCGACAATCTCGTGAATACGCTCGACGGCACACGCTACTACTCGCCCAGTTCGAATCAAGTCGAGCTGCAAAATAGCGGGCCGTACAAATATCAGGACCCCAAGCTGTATTTCACGACGCTGAATCGCGGCTTTTCGGTCGAAACGGGCACGCCGTCCATGCCGACGCTCGAATCGTTCGAGAGCTTCGTTCCCAAGCCCGACCAGTGGCCGATCGACGACGTCTGGGCGTACCACGATTGGCACCAGAGCGGCAACGGCGACGTTGCGCCGTTCATGGCGGAAATCCAGGCGGAATTTGGAGCAGCTACGAGCCTCGCCGATTTCGAGCGCAAAGCGCAGATGCTCGATTACGTGGACCACCGCGCAATCTTCGAGGGCATGGACGCGCATCTCTGGTCGCCGAATAGCGGCCGCCTGCTCTGGATGACGCAGCCGGCATGGCCGAGCACGATGTGGCAGATCATCAGCCACGATTACGATACGCAAGCATCCTTCTATGGAGTGAAGAAGGCGTGCGAGCCGATACACATACAGATGGACCTCTCGAATTACGAAGTTGCGGTCGTGAACACGACGATAGCGCCCGTCGACGGTCTTGCGCTCGAGGCCAGCGTGTATTCGCTAAGCAACAAGCTGCTCGCGCACCAGGAAGAGAGGAAGGACTCGCCGGCGGATTCGGTCACCGACGCGTTCAAGCTCGATCTTGCTCCGCTGCTCGCGTCGAACGAGGTTGTGCTGGTCAAATTGAATTTGCGCGGCGCGGCGGGAGAGCTTGTGTCGCAGAATCTGTACTGGCTTGCGGCTGAGAGTCCGTCGTACCGCGCACTCGACCGGCTTGCGCCTGCGCAGCTTTCAACTGCCGCGATTTCGAAAACCGCCGATGACACGGTAACCGTCCACGTGGAACTGAAAAATACGGGCAGCGATGTGGCGCTCGAAGCCAAGCTCACTTTGGTGAATACCTCCGATGGCTCGCGCATCCTTCCCGCATACTACAGCGACAATTACGTTTCGCTGCTGCCGGGAGAGAGCCGGGGAATTGATATTGAATATCCGGCGAGCGCGGTGAAGGGGCCGGCGCAAATTGCGATTCGTGGATGGAACGTCACACCGGGAAAAGTTGCCGTCAGCGCGGGGAGGTAGCAACGAGGCAGCGGCGGGGGCTCTGTTCAGGAATAGAATGGCCAACGAGAAATGATCACGGACGCTCCGCCGCGTAAGGCGAACCGCACCGCCTTTCTGGAAAGCGATCGCATCAAGACGCTCGACCTGCCCCGGAGCGAACGTGTGGCTGCCATCGCCGGGTCAATCGAGTCAGCCATGAAATCCGGGACGAGCGCAGACGTTGGCCGCGCGTGTGACGAATTCCTGAGTCTTGCCGCGGAGTTCTATAAGGTTCCGAGCTGCGATATTCGCGTCCTCGCCGCGCGACCTCTGCGTGTCGGCAGAAACTGCACGACGGAACTCTTCGGCGATTACCATCCGCGCACGATGCTGGTCCGCGTGTGGATGAGGACGGCCGTGCGCAAAGAGGTCACATCGTTTGGGACGTTTCTGAGCACGCTCTGCCACGAGTTTTGCCATCACCTGGATTTCCAGAAGTTCAGATTCCGCGGGTCGTGGCACACGCGCGGTTTCTACGATCGGACAGCGATCCTTTACCATCACCTCCGCGGGACACCGCCGAAGCAACTGGTCTGGGTTCCCGTATCTCGCACGCGCTGGCGCATCGACTGGCCACGCACGAATCGCGGCGCCGCAAGCAGGCAGTCC
>DATGHM010000061.1:0-9475 GCA_035307985.1 Candidatus Acidiferrales bacterium | reverse complement strand
TTGTGGAAGAGCCGCGCCTAATTCGAATCGATTTCCCTTGCTCATCTCTGCACGTTTAGGCAGAATCCCACGTCGCGTCCCTTTGAAGTTTTGCAGCGAGCACGATTTTCTATGCACCGCAATTTTTGAGACCAGGGTTTGAATTCTGCACGAAACGGGGCGGTTGTCTGCGGTGCCAGGGACCTGAGGGGCTCAGACCCAAACAACAAGTAGCCCGCCTGTTGCGGGTTTTCCACAACATTTCCACATCGGTGGAAATTCGAGTTAGGGGTTAATCTTTTCAATGACTCTCTGGGACAAGATACTCCAGCACATGGAGCAGCGCGTTAACCCCCACAGTTTCGCCACCTGGTTCCGGCCTACGCGGCAGGAGCGCGCCGATGACGACCGGTTGGTCATTCGCGTCCCAACCAAGCTGTTCTCCAAACGCCTGAAAGAAACGTACGGCGAGATTCTGAAGGCCGTTCTGGTGCAAATCGGACACCCCGCGCTTGTTCTGGAATTTGTCTATGCGGAGACCGAGCCGGTTGCGCCCAGTCCGGCGACCTCCCAACAGGCCAGGCTCGATTTTGACTCGGCTAGCCACCAGTTGAACCCGCGCTACACGTTCGAGACATTTGTGGTGGGGGCCTCGAACCAGTTCGCCCACGCCGCAGCGAAGGCGGTGGCTGAACAGCCGTCGAGGACCTACAACCCCTTGTTTCTGTACGGCGGAGTGGGGCTTGGCAAGACTCACCTGATGCAGGCCATCGGTCACGAGCTGAAGCGCCGGAACCCCAGCATTCGGCTCGCCTATGTCAGCGCCGAAAAGTTCACGAACGAGGTAATCGCTTCGATCCGTTTCGAGCGTATGGCCGCTCTTCGCGACCGGTTCCGCAACATGGACGTCCTGATGGTGGACGACATCCAGTTCATCGCCACGCGCGAACGGACGCAGGAGGAATTCTTCCATACGTTCAACGCGCTGCACGACCAGCAGAAACAGATTGTGATTTCGTCAGATTGCCCGCCCAAAGATATCTCCGCAATCGAAGAGCGGCTGCGCTCGCGCTTTGAATGGGGCTTGATCGCCGATATCCAGCCGCCGGATCTTGAGACGAAGATCGCCATTCTGCAAAAAAAAGCGGAAAACGAGCGCGTCCACTTGCCTGACGACGTTGCCGAGTACATCGCGCGCGCGATCAAATCAAACATCCGCGAGCTCGAAGGAGCGCTGATCCGCCTGATGGCCTATGCCTCCTTGATCGGAGCTCAGATCAACCTGCCCATCGCTCAGCAGGTGCTTAAGAACGTCATCGAAACTCAGGAAAAAAAGGTCACGATCGAGCAGATTCAGAAGGCCGTCGGAGAGGTTTTTGGTTTGCGCGCGCAGGATTTGAAGATGCGCAGCAACTCGAAGGTGATCGCCTACCCGCGCCAGGTCGCGATGTTCATCGTGAAGCAGCTTACCTCAGCGTCGCTGCCGGAGATCGGAAAGCAGTTTGGCGGCAAGCACCACACGACCGTTCTCCACTCGATCAACAAGATTGAGGCCTTGCGGCAAACGGACAAGGAATTGAACAAGACGATCAACAGGCTTATGGACTCATTCGGCTAGACTTGCGCTCCCTGGCGGCTCGATAGGCTGATCGTTGCCTGTGGGAATTCTGTGGAAGAATCGATGGCCGTGTTCGGTAGGTTCTTTTGCACGGGGACTGATCGGCGCTTCACAGGCAAGGATTGGTTATATGTGCTGTGGAACAGCATATATAGACAGCTTTCCGCAGAATCCACAGATGCGGCGGCGACTACGGTTTTCAATATATATTCATAAAGAAAAAAGCAGTAGAGTTACCGCAGCGCAAAGCTAGCACGAAAAAGAGGAAGTGCACGAGATGGAATTCAGCGTAAAGAAATTCGACCTACTTGAAGAGCTCGAGGCTACGCAAGGTGTGGTCGAGCGCAAAACTACTATTCCCATCCTTTCGAACCTCCTGTGCGAAGCCAAGGGCAATCGGCTGTCGATTACGGCCACGGATTTGGAGCTCAGTATTCGCACGTCGTGCGAGGCCAAGGTCAAGAAAGAGGGCGCCGGCACCATACCGGCGAAAAAACTTCTCGATATCGTGCGTTTGCTGCCTGAAGAAGAAATCAAGTTCAAGCTCCTCGAAAACCATTTCATATCGATCTCGTGCGACCGGAAGAATTACAAATTGGTTGGAATGTCCAAGGATAACTTTCCGGCTCTGCCTGGCTTCCCTCATGCTCTCGTCAAGATTCCGGCGAAGTTGCTGGCGGATGTAATCGCAAAGACCACTTTTGCGATTTCACTCGAAGAATCGCGCTATACATTGAATGGCGCCCTGCTCGTACTGAAACCGGGCTCGGTCACCATGGTTGCGACCGATGGACATCGCCTCGCGCTGGTCGAAACCGATCACAAATTCGAGGGGTTCTCCGCTGAGACGCGCGTTTTGGTTCCGAAGAAGGCTATGACTGAGATTCAGCGTCTCTCCGCGGAAGTAGGGGACGAGGACGCTTGCGAGTTCGCGCAGGACGAGAGCCACCTATTTTTCCAATTCGGCCGCCGGTTGCTCACTTCGCGCAAACTCACGGGCCAGTTCCCGAATTACGAAGCCGTGCTGCCGCGCGATGCCAGCAAAACGATCGTTCTCGAACGTGCCGAATTGCAGGACGCGCTTCGTCGCGTTTCGCAACTAGCCGACCAGCGCTCGCATGCCGTCAAATTCGTTCTGGCGAAAGAAGGCGTGGAGATTTCAGCGTCGAGCCCCGAATACGGCGAGGCCAAAGAGGCGATCGAGAAGGAGTTCAATGGCGACCCGCTGGCCATCGGCTTCAACGCGCAGTATCTTCTGGATTTTCTGAACGCCGCCTCGGAAGGGCCCATCAGCTTCGAGCTCAAGGACGAACAGTCGGCCGGCCAACTCCGTCCCATGGCCGGCGAGTCAACCCGCTATCGCTACGTCGTCATGCCCATGCGCATTTAAGACCACAATTCCCGGGAATTGTTAACCAATGAAGTTCGTCCCCTGGGGGGAACTAAACCAACAGAACCTTGCCCGCCACGCGGCAGCTTTGAAGTATCCGTAAGTTGCCGAATTTAAACCAGATAGAATCCAGCGACAGTTGTGAAAGTCCTTGTAAATCCACTCTAGTTTCGGTAGAATTCCTGCGTTAATTGTTCCCCTGAACCGGACTTTGCTGCACGGCACTTGCCCGGAAATCGGCTCGCTGGCGCCAGGCGAGACGAGGGCAACTGATCCGAAAAACCGTCCGCGACCCGGGGACAACGCTTCCGCCGCGTCTCCCCGATGATTCGGAACGGGACGGGATGGAGAGCTGAAGAGCCCTTCGAGTCTCCGCCGCTGAATTCCCGGCTGGGGCCAATGGGAGGCAAGTGTCGAGCCAGCCCGCCTAGTGGGCCATTCCACAGACCGGGCAGTTTCAGGGCGACCCGCCTTCCCGAAACGAAAACGCATTATGCAGAACGCGTTCCTGCGGATTTTTTGCGCAAAGACCGAAAATTTCGAGGGCCTTCACCTCGGCGATTTCTTGAGGTCTGCCCCCGGAAGGCCATGTCTTGACTTGCTGACCAGGAGACACGCAATTCATGGGTGACAAAGAAACGCCAAGCTCAAAAGCAGGCGGCCACAAGTATGACGCAACCTCGATCAAGGTACTCGGCGGCCTGGAAGCCGTGCGCAAGCGCCCTGCGATGTACATCGGCTCGACCGGAGAGATGGGATTGCACCATCTCGTCTGGGAAGTGGTTGATAACTCCGTTGACGAGGCGATGGCCGGCTTTTGCGACGAAATCAACGTGGTCGTGCACGAGGACAACAGCGTCACTGTGACCGACAACGGCCGCGGCATTCCTGTCGATATGCACGCCACGGAAAAGAAACCCGCAGCGGAAGTCGTCATGACCGTGCTGCACGCGGGCGGAAAATTCGATAGCGAGACATACAAAGTCTCGGGGGGCTTGCACGGCGTAGGCGTCTCCGTGGTCAACGCGCTTTCCGACTGGCTCGACCTGGAAATCTGGCGTGACGGAGAGGTCTGGGAGCAGTCCTACGAAAAGGGCGTGCCCACGTCGAAGCTGAAGTCTTCCGGAAAGACGAAAAAGACGGGCACGAAGATTACCTTCCACGCCGACCCCTCGATTTTCGATTCGGCGAATTACAGCTACGACACGCTTTCGCAGCGTTTGCGCGAACTGGCCTTCCTGAATAAGGGCTTGAAGATCACGCTCGAAGACGAGCGATCAAGCAAGAAAACCGAATTTCGCTTCACGGGCGGCATCGTCGAATTCGTCAAGCACCTGAACCGCGGCAAGGAAACGCTGCACGATTCGCCGATCTATATCGAAGGGAAGCGTGGGCAAGTCGACATCGAAATCGCTCTGCAATACAACGATAGCTACGCCGAAAATATCTTCGCCTTCGCCAATACCATCAACACGGTTGACGGCGGCACGCACCTCGCCGGCTTTCGCTCCTCGCTCACGCGCACCATCAATTACTATGCCGGCTCTTTCGGCATGCTCAAGGAGCAGAAGGACGAAGTCTCGATCAATGGTGACGATGTGCGCGAGGGGCTCGTCGCCGTGGTTTCGGTGAAGCTTCCGCAGCCACAGTTTGAAGGCCAGACCAAGGGCAAGCTGAACAGCGACATCAAGGGGCTGGTCGAATCGCTCGTCAACGAGCGGCTTGGCGAATATTTCGACAAGCACTCTTCGATCGCGCGCAAGATTATCGGAAAGTGCATCGACGCCGCGCGCGCGCGCGAAGCTGCACGCAAGGCCCGCGAGCTGACGCGGCGCAAGTCCGCGCTCGATTCGAGCGGCCTGCCCGGCAAGCTGGCCGATTGCCAGGAACGCGATCCCGCGCGCTGCGAGCTGTTCATCGTCGAGGGCGAATCGGCCGGCGGTTCGGCCAAGGGCGGGCGCGACCGCCGCTACCAGGCTATCCTGCCGCTCAAGGGCAAGATCCTCAACGTCGAAAAGGCGCGCTACGACAAGATGCTGGGCCACGAGGAAATTCGCGCCATCATTACAGCGCTCGGCACCGGAATCGGCAAGGACGACTTCGACGCCACAAAGCTTCGCTACCACAAAGTTATTCTCATGACCGATGCGGACGTCGACGGCAGCCACATTCGCACGCTGCTGCTTACGTTTTTCTTCCGGCACATGCGCGAGCTGATCGAGAAGGAACACATTTACATCGCGCAGCCGCCGCTCTACCGCGTGAAGCGCGGCAAGATGGACCGCTACATCCGAGATGAGCGCGAATTCTCGCGCGAGCTGATGAAGCGGGCCACCGAAGAGCACGTCGTGAAGGGCAAGACGGGGAAATCGCTCGAGGGCGGCGAGCTCACGCAGTTCCTGCTGAATATTCAGGAGTACGACCAGGTTGCAGGGAAGCTCGCGCGCAAGCTGCGTGATCCGAGGCTGGTCGAATTGCTGGCCGGGAGCGAACTCGAAAAGAAACTGGATTTCGGCGACAAGAAGAAGCTGCAGGAGCTGGTCAAGGCGATCGAGAAAGCGAAGCTCGAGCTTGAAGCGAAGCTGGAATTTGACGAAGAGCACAGCCTGCACGAGCTCGTGCTCAAGAATGGCGGCGAGCGGCGCATCAATTGGGCGCTGGCCGCGTCGCCCGAGTACAAGCGCTTGCGCACGTTGCACGCCGCGATTGAAGAAAATAACAAGCCGCCGTTTACCGTCACGCGCAACGGCGACAAAGCGACGAAGGATAGCGCGCAGCAGCTTTTGAGCTACGTCCTCGAAGACGCGAAGAAGGATTTCACCATCACGCGGTTCAAGGGCCTCGGCGAAATGAATCCCGAGCAACTCTGGGCCACCACCATGAATGCGGAAACGCGCACGCTGCTCAAGGTGAAGCTCGAGGACGCCGTCGCGGCCGAGGAAATCTTCGCCACGCTGATGGGCGAAAACGTCGAAGAGCGCCGCAAATTCATCCAGGACAACGCCCTCGACGTTGTCAACCTGGATATTTAGGCGTTCTAATGTTTTTCTTGTAGGGGCACGGTATGCCGTGCCCGTTTCGTCGTGAGGAGGCGTGGCGAGTCCCACGACTCACGAATTACGAATCACAACCCACGAAAGGTTCTAAATGGCGGATGAACAGAATCAGTCGGTAATGACGCCGGTCGATATCGAATCGGAAATGAAGAAGTCGTACCTCGATTACGCCATGAGCGTAATCATCGGACGCGCGCTGCCCGACGTGCGCGACGGCCTCAAGCCCGTCCACCGGCGCATTCTCTTCGGCATGTACGAGCTGGGCCTTACCTCGACGAAGGCCTATCGCAAGTGCGCGAAGATCGTCGGCGAAGTGCTCGGAAAATATCACCCGCACGGCGACTCGCCTGTGTACGACGCGCTCGTCCGCCTGGCGCAGGATTTCAACATGCGCTACCCGCTCGTTGATGGCCAGGGCAACTTCGGCTCTGTCGATGGCGATCCGCCGGCAGCCATGCGGTACACGGAAGCGCGGCTTTCGAAGATCGCCGAGGAAATGCTCGCCGACATCGAGAAGGAAACGGTCGATTTCGTTCCCAATTTCGACGAAAGCGAGCAAGAGCCGGTCGTTCTGCCCACGCGGATTCCGAATCTTCTCGTCAACGGTTCTTCGGGCATCGCGGTCGGCATGGCGACGAATATTCCGCCGCACAACCTGCGCGAAACGATCGAAGCCGCCATCCTACTGATCGAGAATCCAGAAGCCACGCTCAAGCAAGTGATGAAAATCGTTCCCGGCCCCGATTTTCCGACTGGGGGCTATATTTACGGCCGCGAAGGGATCGAGGAGGCGTACAAAGGCGGACGCGGCAGCTTCCAGGTTCGCGCGAAAGCCGCCATCGAGCAGCGCGGCAAGGACCGCGAGGACATCGTCATCACCGAGTTGCCGTATCAGGTGAATAAGGCGCGCCTGATCGGGCATATCGCGGAGCTGATCAACAACAAGAAAATCGATGGTATCGGCGACGTGCGCGACGAAAGCGACCGTGACGGCATGCGCATCGTTGTCGAGCTGAAGCGCGACGAAGAGCCGCAAATCATCCTCAACAAGCTTTTCAAGATGACGCAGATGCAGGAATCGTTCGGCATGATCCTGCTCGCTATCGTCGGCGGACAGCCGCGCGAGCTCGGCCTGCTGCAACTGCTGAGGCTGTTCATCGAACACCGCGTCGACGTGGTTCGCCGCCGCACGCAATACGAGCTGCGCAAAGCCTCCGAGCGCGAACACATCCTGCTCGGCTATCGCATCGCTCTCGACAATATCGACGATGTGATCAAAATCATTCGCGGGTCGTCCAGCCGCGCGAATGCCCGCGAGAATTTGCACGAGTTCTTCGAAAACAAGACGGTCCGCGTCATGGTGGGCGGCAAGGAAACCGCGCTTCGCGGCGTGAGGCTCGATGCCAGGAAGTACGGCATCACGGTGGCGGGCTCGGGCGAAGGGCTGGGCCTCAGCTACATCCAGATCGACGCCATCCTCGAACTGCAGTTGCACCGCCTGACGCAGCTCTCCGTCGATGAAATCCTGAAGGAGCTGGCGCAGATTCGCGAACGCATCGCTGAGCTGAAGGAAATTCTCGCGAGCGACAAGAAACTCAAAGGCGTGGTCGTCAGCGAGCTACGTGAAGTGATCAAGGCATACGGCGACGACCGCCGCACGCAGATCGTCGACCGTGTCGAGGAAATCAAGCTCGAAGACCTGATCAAAGACGAAGAGATGGCCATTACAGTGAGCCATGCCGGCTACATCAAGCGCACCTCGGTCGAGACCTATCGCCACCAGTCGCGCGGCGGAAAGGGCCGGATCGGGGCGCGAACGCGCGACGACGATTTCGTCGAGCACTTCTTCGTCGCTTCGGCGCACAGCTATATTTTGTTGTTCACGTCGAAGGGCCGCATCTACTGGTTGAAGGTCTACGAAATTCCCGAAGCAGCCGCCGCCACGCGCGGCAAGGCCATCAACAACATTGTTCGCTTCCAGGAGGGCGAGAAGCTTACCGCCGTTGTCGCCGCGCGCAACCTGGAAGAAGAGAGCCGCTACGTCTTTCTCGCCACGAAGAACGGCACGGTGAAAAAGACAGCCATCGCCGAATTTTCCAACCCGCGCCCGTCAGGCATCATCGCGATCAATCTCGAACCGGGCGACGAGCTGATTGGCGCGAAGCTCACCGACGGCAAGCAGATGATCTTCCTCGCCAGCCACGACGGTCAGGCCATCCTCTTTCGCGAGACGGAAGTACGCTCGATGGGTCGCGCGGCCGGCGGCGTGAACGGCATGGACCTCGCGAAGGGCGACTACGTGGTCAGCATGGAAGCCGTTCAGCCGGACTTCGGCATCATCTCGAACCAATTCCAGAAGGAAACGCAGAACCTCGAAGAGCTGGAAAGCGATCACATCCGCGAATCGCTCACGTCGCTCATGCTCACCGTCGCGGAAAAAGGCTACGGCAAGCGCACCGCGCTGGCGGAATATCGTGTCACCTCGCGCGGCGGCAAGGGCGTCATCAACCTGAAATCCACCGACCGCAACGGCCCGGTGGTTGCCGCAGTGCAGGTGCGCGAAGATTCCGACGTGATGATCATCACGCACCAGGGCAAAGTGATCCGCGTGCACTCGGGCGAAATTCGCGAAGCGGGCCGCTCCACGCAGGGCGTTCGTCTCCTGCGACTGGACGAAGGCGACAGCATCGCCGCTGCCGCCGCCATCCTCGAAGAAGAGGAAGCCGCCGCCGCGACAACCACAGTGCCGCCACCCGAACCCGAGAAGAAATAGTGGGGCTGGCCGCGATTCGCGGTCCTGGGAGCGGTCACCGTTGCGCCTATGCGTCTCAATCATTCCGGTGCCGCGTTGTCATCCCGAACCCAGTCCCGCCGCGTTTGCGGGAATGTGGGTGATGGATCTGCTTTTCGTTTTTGCTTCTTTTGGTGCAACCCCCGGTCCGTTGTTGTTTACAATTCTCAAGTACCCGAATTTCCGGAGCATCCCATGATCGAAAAGGAAATCAGCATCCAAACGCCGGACGGCGTCGCTGACGGCTTTCTCATCCAGCCGGAAAAGGAAGGCCGCTGGCCGGGCGTGCTCTATCTCACCGACATTGGCGGCATTCGCGACGCGAATCGCGGCATGGCCCGCCGCGTGGCTGAGGAAGGCTACACGGTGTTGTTGCCGAACGTCTTCTATCGCTCGGGCAAGCCGCCGCTTTTCAACTTTCCGTTCAAGATGGGCGATGATCGCTTCATGAAGCGGGTGAACGAGCTGCGCGAATTGCTGCCGCCCGACGCCATGGACCGCGACCTTGCCGCCTACGTCGATTTCCTCGCCAAGCAGCCATCCGTCAGCGGAAACGCCTTCGGCGTCGTGGGCTTCTGCTTCACCGGCCCCATGGCACTGCGCACCGCCGCCGTGCGCCCAGACCAGATCGCTGCGGCCGC